>NZ_SCNC01000055.1:0-1456 GCF_005503635.1 Chryseobacterium sp. 2VB | reverse complement strand
AAAGAAGTTAGGCTCCAAGTAAGTAAAGGGTGGTATTTCAACGTCGGCTCCACAAACACTAGCGTGCCTGCTTCAAAGCCTCCCACCTATCCTACACATTACTTACTCAAAGTCAATACGAAGTTATAGTAAAGGTTCACAGGGTCTTTTCGTCCCATTGCGGGTAATCGGCATCTTCACCGATACTACAATTTCACCGAGCTCGTGGCTGAGACAGTGCCCAGATCGTTACACCATTCGTGCAGGTCGGAACTTACCCGACAAGGAATTTCGCTACCTTAGGACCGTTATAGTTACGGCCGCCGTTTACTGGGGCTTCAGTTAATGCCTTCGCTTACGCTAAGCACCTTCCTTAACCTTCCAGCACCGGGCAGGTGTCAGACCCTATACAGCATCTTTCGATTTAGCAGAGTCCTGTGTTTTTGATAAACAGTCGCCTGGGCCTCTTCACTGCGGCCACCATTGCTGATGGCGTCTCTTCTTCCGAAGTTACGAGACTATTTTGCCTAGTTCCTTAGCCACGACTCACTCGAGCACCTTAGGATTCTCTCCTCGACCACCTGTGTCGGTTTTGGTACGGGTTGCTTCACTTCGGCTTTTCTTGGATCAGATTACACTACAGCAGCTTCGCCCGAAGGCTAGGCCTTGACTATTCCGTCAGTCTCCAGCAGCTACATCCAACCGTCCCCTTTTATTGTGAGCAAGTATGGGAATATTAACCCATTGTCCATCCACTACCCCTTTCGGGTTCGCGTTAGGTCCCGACTAACCCTCAGCTGATTAGCATGGCTGAGGAAGCCTTGGTCTTTCGGTGAGCAGGTTTCTCGCCTGCTTTATCGTTACTTATGCCTACATTTTCTTTTCTATCCGCTCCACAATACCTCACAGTACTGCTTCAGCGCAAATAGAATGCTCTCCTACCAGATATATCTAAAATATAAATCCATAGCTTCGGTAATATGTTTATGCCCGATTATTATCCATGCCGGACCGCTCGACTAGTGAGCTGTTACGCACTCTTTAAATGAATGGCTGCTTCCAAGCCAACATCCTAGCTGTCAATGCAGTCCAACCGCGTTGTTTCAACTTAACATATATTTGGGGACCTTAGCTGTTGGTCTGGGTTCTTTCCCTCTCGGACATGGACCTTAGCACCCATGCCCTCACTGCCGTAGAACATTTATTAGCATTCGGAGTTTGTCAGGAATTGGTAGGCGATGAAACCCCCGCATCCAATCAGTAGCTCTACCTCTAATAAACTTATATACGACGCTGCACCTAAATGCATTTCGGAGAGTACGAGCTATCTCCCAGTTTGATTGGCCTTTCACCCCTACCCACAGGTCATCCGAAGACTTTTCAACGTCAACCGGTTCGGTCCTCCACTCTGTGTTACCAGAGCTTCAACCTGCCCATGGGTAGATCACAAGGTTTCGCGTCTAATCCTACTAACTAT
>NZ_SCNC01000016.1:0-101492 GCF_005503635.1 Chryseobacterium sp. 2VB | reverse complement strand
ACCATTCATAGTCTCCATTCAGTACGAATGAAAGTCCTGAAGGCTTTATTTCGTAGGAACACACTGTTCCAACCCGAGGATTCTGATCCCCGGCAATATTCCCTGTCATGGCTGATAGAATTTAAATAGCTTTCAGCTGAAAGCCATAGAGACAGGTATTACTTTTCAGATTAAATTGTAGGAGAGGATGAAGGATTATATCCTCATACGGGGTTACATTCTTTTTCATTTTGTTTTTGTGTTTGTTCAAAAACAAAAGTAAAAAAAATCATGATATAGTGATATAAAAAACTTGAATTTAAAGTTAATTTTTCTCAACTGAATATACCGGAGCCGCTTTTAACCACTGATACTTAAGGTTTCTGTCTTTGGCTATAAAACGATACCCTTCAAGCTTCTTCAGATACACATACATAGAATCTGTATTTTTGATCTTTAATTTGTATTGAGATAAAAACAGCATTGGCATATCTAGCGTAGAATCTCTTACTGTTTTCAATACTTTTCCGGATTTTACTTTATAGAGATAGAATGATTTTCCGCGGCCTTTTGAACTGTCTGCCAGTTTTACCTCTGAACTTGCGATAACGAGCTCACTTCCATCAAAACATTCATCTTCATTCATGATGTATGCTTTTCCTTCCTGACGTTCCTGTGCGAAGAGATCATTTTCGTAAGTGCCCGGACTTTGGTATTTTTTTTCACAACTTATCAAAAGAAGTATTGATAACATTGGTAAACCAATGATAAGTTTCTTATTCATATTCAATTTCATAGGTGTTGGTTGAAAAAAAACCGATGTAATATTGCATCGGTTTTTGTTATCTAAAGTACGTTTATGTTACTCCTGAGTATATTCTGCATCCCATTCGTTACCATCATCTCCTTTGTGTCCGTCCAATTTAATAACGAAACTTTTTGTAGGGAAATAAGGAGTCATACGGATATCCAGCCATACTCTGTCTTTGTTTACTCTATCCTGCTCGAAACGAACAATTTTGAATTTCTCAATCAACTTGTCCGGTCCTTTGATGTTATCCAGGAATGTTACAATCTGTCTTCTCAAATCATCCTCATTCTTAGCATTCCAGTTTTCGAAAGCTCTTCTGTTAAGGAAATCAAGTAATACTTTAGTTACATAGTCGAATACACGAACTACGGAATACGTCTGAAGACCGATATTGTCTCCTGTAAATAAGGTCTTCGCTGAGAAAGCCATAATTTTTCCGTATTCGTTAACCATTGGTACAAGACCCATTTTTTCAAGCTGAGAAATTTCACTTTTCTTAAGCTCGAATTTTACAGCGTCTACTTCGTTGATGTTACCATGTTTTTTACCTGCTGCTACCTGAGACATCAGTGTTTTATGGATTTTTCCTGCTAATGACGTGGAAGGTGGAAGTTCTACGTTTTCTTCTTCCCCTACTTCTTCAGCTTTACCACGTCCTACCAGCCAGTTACACGTCATGATAACGTTACTTCTGTGAAGCTCACCTCCTGTAAGGTTGGCAGAGTGGAATAAGTCTACTACATCATCCGGCTTATCAAGGTTGGCGAAGTCTGTAACCATCATTACTTTGTTTTCGTTACAGATTTTTGCCCACTTCTCGATGACCTTGTTTGATCCTAAATATCCAGGTATGGCAAGGATTGAGTAGTTATCTCTAAGGTCAAGACGGTCATAATAATTTTTGAATTCTTCTGAAATAGCATCAATGAACAGAGGATTATCCAGATCGGAAACCTGCTCAAGGCTTGCATTGACGATACTTACGTTATCCACTTTATCCAATTCCGTATTTTTGTAGAATTGGGCTACTGTTCTGTAGTTGGTTTCCAGCATACGAACAGCATCCAGTGTATTTTTTAAGTTTTTCTTTAAATTCTCGTCGGCCTGTTGTGCTTTACTTTTGCACGTATCAGCCATTTTATCAGCAGATTCGCTACCTTCTAAAAGGTTTATCCAAAGGTTGATCTTCTGAAGAAGTTCTTTTCTTTCTTCTGCTTTATTGCTGTCATTCAGGAAGATTTCTTTTCTTGCCTTTCTTGTGGGGTTCATATTGGCAATACCGTCTACAACGGATTCAACAAAGCCAAATCCTCCCATTTTATTGAGCTCTGCAAGCGGGTTGCCCTTCGGCTGCCCTGCGTGTTGCTGCTGACCCTGCTGCTGGCTTTCTTGTGCCTGTAATTTGCTATCCATGATTTAATGTAAGTCTTTAATTATTTTTCAAGTTCTTGTGCCACTTCTTTCAATACCTCTATGAACGCCACTCTTGTCTGATCGTTCTCCAGCATATTGCGTAGAATTTTGTTTGTTTTCAGCTGACGTACTATTTTATTGTACTGCTCCTGTTCCATGCTCAATTGCTGCAGATAATCTGACTTCTGAGTAAGGCTTTTAGGGGTAAAGTCTCCAAGGTTTTGAAAACGGAATTCTTCTTCTACCACTCCACCATCTTCTGTTTCGTGCTGTACCGATACTGAAGGCTGGAAATGTCTGAAAACGTCTTCCACTGTTTTTAATCCTGTTACGATTTCAGGGGTATAAGACTCTTCTGTTGTAAGCTGGCTTACTATCAGTGATTTATTTTCCTGTATTTCCTGAATAGCTTCATTAGCGTCTACTTTTACCTCGTTTCCGCCAACACCATAATTAAACATTGCCATATTATTGTTATTTTGAGATTTACTATTTTGGTTTGGATCTGTCCTTGAGTAATTTACCGATGAATCAAATAAATTACCAATCCAATGTTTAAATTTAAAAAAAAACTCTAACATACAAAATTTTACTAAGATTTTTCTTGGATCATCAAAATTCTTCTGCATTTATTCAACATAAAATCACCGTATTACGATATCACTAAGCTATGAAAAAATAAATAAAGTCTTCCAAGAAAAATCAAATAATTTTTCGTTCGCCGTACTCGTTACAAAATGGTAAAATGAATGTTAAAATAAGAAATCCTCAGACTTTACAAGAAAATATTCTTTATATTTAAAGAAAGTGAACAGTGTTATGAAAGATGTAAAAATAGCGTTCAGAAAACCGATATTTCCAGTTTCAGAAGCATTACAGCAATATTTGGAAAAATACAACAGAACCACCAAAATTAAGTTTCTGTATGAAGATCTCTTAAGATTTAATGACAGTGTAAGTATTCTGGATAAGGAAGGAAAAGATACCTTATGGCTTGGAGTACTGTATTCTGAATATGAGTTTAAAGAAATAGAAGCTAATTTAAATAAAATTTACACCCTCCTTCATTCTGATGGAGATACCGCTACGCTACCTTATCTGACAGTAGATACCATCGATTTTTGTACTTTCGGAAATTCAAAACCTTTCCGGATCCGGGTGAGAAATGTACTGAATGATAATTATACCTATTTTTATATTAAACAGGCTGATGCTTCCCGGATATTCGGGCTGGAACTTGAGGATCTGCTTTCTCCCAACCGGATTAACTTTCTGGTGTATAAAAACACTCTGATTGAAGAGCATATCTTAGGAATTCCCGGGGATGTCTTTATTCAGAAACATCTGCCCAACTGTACAGAACTGGAAAAAGCACAGATCTCCAAGGAATTCGTGAAATTCAATGAACGCTGCCTCATCGGACTTCTTGGGGACATGCGTTCTTATAATTATGTGGTGATTCCCATCCATGATTTCGACCAGGTAATTTACAGAATCCGCCCCATCGATTTTGATCAGCAGACTTATGAGGGAAACCTGAAAGTATATCTTCCCCAGTATTTCAAGGAAAACAATCAGATGGTGAATATGGTTCTGGAAAAACTGAAGCCAAGTTCTATCGAACAGTACCGCAAGGAAGTGCGTTCGCAGATCGTAAAAAGAGTTACGAGCAGCCAAAACAGATTTTATGAGCTCATTTCTATTATGAAAAAAGACAATATTGCGCCGGAAGCCAATGTTATCGAGTTAAGAACAGCTTTGCAAAAGCTTACCTATGATGTTAATTTCAAGTACTGTAAAACCATGGGTGACATTATGGAAACCGGAATCAAGTTTGTGCTCCGGAATTATAAGAGAGAATATTAAAAGAAAATCCATCTCAAGCAATATGAAATGGATCTTTCTTTTCTAACAATTTAAGGTAAAATTACCAGATTTTTATTCTGTCCTGAGGAGCTTTATACATTTTGTCTCCCGGTTTGATATCAAATGCTTTGATGAATGAGTCCTGATTGACCAACGGACCAAATGCTCTGAACATTCCCGGAGAATGAGGATCGGTTTTCACCTGGTTGATCATATACTGATCGGTAGCTTTCGTTCTCCAAACTGTTGCCCAGCTCATGAAAAATCTCTGATCCTGAGTAAATCCACTGATCTTTCCGGGGTTTCCTTTATCTTTTAAGTACATCTGAAGGGCATCATAAGCCACTGCTACTCCACCTAAGTCACCGATGTTCTCACCGCTTGTAAACTTACCGTTCACGAAGCTTCCTTTTACAGGTTCGTAAGCACTGTACTGAGCGGCTAACTGGCCTACTTTTGCATCAAAGTTTTTACGGTCTGCATCCGTCCACCAGTTATTCAGGTTACCATCTCCATCGAAACGGGAACCGCTGTCGTCAAATCCGTGAGAAATTTCGTGACCGATTACGGCTCCGATTCCTCCGAAGTTCACTGCAGCATCCGCTTTAGGATTGTAGAAAGGAGGCTGAAGAATAGCTGCCGGGAATACAATTTCGTTGTTTGATCCGCTGTAGTAAGCATTTACAGTCTGTGGAGACATTCCCCATTCTGTTTTGTCAACCGGTTTTCCTACTTTATCTAAACTTCTCTGATACTGCCATGCAGCAACATTCTGAAGGTTTGAATAAAGCGTAGCTCCTTCTTTTGGAGATTCTACTTTCAACTGTGTATAATCTTTCCATTTATCCGGATAAGCAATTTTTACGGTAAACTTGGATAGTTTTTCCTGAGCTTTTACTTTGGTTTCTGGAGACATCCAGTCTATATTGGCAATATGTGTTTTGAATGATTTTAAAAGATAATCAATATACGTTTCCATCTGCTTCTTAGCTTCAGGAGTGAAGTATTTGTCAACATACAGTTTTCCGAAAGCTTCTCCAAGAACACCATTGACAAGGGTAAGCCCTCTCTTGTTCATTGGACGCTGTTCTTTCTGGCCCTGTAAATATTTGGCATAGAAATCAAATCTGATCTGCTCTAAATTGTCATCCAGGTTGCTTGCGTTTCCGTTGATGATATGGTATTTCAGATAGTCTTTCAGCAGAGGAAGGTTTTTCTGGATAATGAACTGATCCATATTCTGGTAATATTTCAGTTCTCCAATGATCACTCTGTCTGTGTTTACACCTGCATCTTTCAGGTATTTGGCAAGATCAACGTTTTTCACAAGATCTGATAATTCAGATACATTTTTAGGGTTGTATCTTAAGTTGGCATCTCTGTTCTGCTCAAGTGTCAGCAAGTAATTGGCAAGCTGTTTTTCAAAGTCTACCACATTCTGTGCAGCCTGAGTTGTATTTTTATATCCTAAAACTCCGAATAACTTTCCAACATAGGTTTGATATTCCGCCAGTGTTTTTGTATTGGCATCATTTACTTTCTGATAATAGTCTCTCCCCAAACCAAGATCCGGACCACCAAGATACACCGCATTCATCTTGGAATTCTTCATATCAGCACCTACTCTCCATCCGTAGAAAGAATTATCTCCTAATCTTGTAGCTTCCAAAAGGTATTTCTGAAGATCAGCAAGAGTCTTAATAGCATCTATTTTGGCAAGATCAGCTTTAATCGGTGCCAGACCTTCCGCATTTCTTTTATTCGTATCCATAAAAGAAGCGTAAAGATTCTGGATTTTCTGCCCTTCTGATCCTGCAGGGTATGATTCTGTAAGGATTTTGTTCAAAATATCTAATGAAGCATCATCTACATTTTCTCTCAAAGCATTGAAAGATCCCCAGTTGGCTTTATCGGAAGGAATCTGAGTCGTTTTCACCCAGTTTCCGTTCACATAGCTAAAAAAGTCATCCTGTGGACGGACACTTGTATCCATATACGATAAATTAATTCCCTCTTCTTTTGCTTCTTCTTTTACCGGTTCGGCTACTTTTGCCGTAGCTTCAGTTTTATTCTCTGTCCCTGCAGTCTTAGCTGTACCACACGAATTAAGAAATACAATACCTGAAAGGGCAAGTATTCCAATATTTAGCTTTTTCATTAAAGATAATTTTTGATTTTACACAAACTTATCAAATATACAAACTTTAATGATATGTAGTGAATGATATTTATATATGGCTGAAAATTGAAAA
The DNA here is from genome assembly GCF_005503635.1 of Chryseobacterium sp. 2VB. Classification (NCBI taxonomy): domain Bacteria; kingdom Pseudomonadati; phylum Bacteroidota; class Flavobacteriia; order Flavobacteriales; family Weeksellaceae; genus Chryseobacterium; species Chryseobacterium sp. 2VB. Next base: position 95,171 of record NZ_SCNC01000016.1, on the reverse strand, counting down.
TTTGGATTAAAAGTTTAAGGTTTGAAGTTATTATGTGTAGAACCACCCCGTCAAAAATTCTTTGAATTTTTGCCACCCTTCCGTAGGAGGGGAATGATGGAAGCCGTTATTGTAAAAATTGTTCCCTTCGATTCCTTCTCACAATGCCTATTACCTATTATCTGCTACCTATCACCTGCTACCTAAAAAAACAAAACCGCTCATTGCTGAGCGGTTGTTATTGTTACCAGATTTTGATTCTGTCTTCCGGAGCTTTGTATAATTTGTCTCCTTTTTTCACATCAAATGCCTTATAGAAAGCGTCAACGTTGATTAGCGGACCGAAGCTTCTGAAGTATCCAGGAGAATGCGGATCAGTTTTCACCTGATTCACCATATATTTCTCACTTGATAATGTTCTCCAAACGGTTGCCCAGCTTAGGAAGAATCTCTGATCCTGAGTGAATCCGCTGATTTTCCCTGGGTTTCCTTTGTCTTTTAAATACATCTGAAGAGCGTCATAAGCGATGTTTACACCTCCTAAGTCAGCGATATTTTCACCGTTTGTGAAAGTACCGTTTACAAAAGTTCCTTTTACAGGCTCATATTTGTCATACTGAGAAGCAAGGGCTTTTGTTGCTTTTTCGAAGTTCGCTTTATCTTCCGGAGTCCACCAGTCTACTAAGTTACCATCGGCATCGAACTGTGCACCTGAATCATCAAATCCATGGCTCATTTCGTGACCGATAACCGCACCGATACCTCCGAAGTTTACAGCAGCATCAGCTTTAGGGTTAAAGAATGGCGGCTGAAGGATGGCAGCAGGGAATACAATCTCGTTATTTACCGGGTTGTAATATGCATTTACAGTCTGCGGAGTCATTCCCCATTCTGTTTTATCCACCGGCTTGCCAATTTTAGCTAAATCTTTGTTGTATTGCCATTCCGTAATGTTCTGAAGATTCTGATATAGGTTTCCTCCTTTAGCTTCAGAAACGATATTTAATTTTGAATAGTCTTTCCATTTATCCGGATAAGCAACTTTTACAGTGAACTTGTTCAGTTTCTGCATTGCTTTTTCCTTAGTGGTAGAAGACATCCATGCTAAGTTATTGATATGAACTGCGAAACTCTTCTTTAAATAGTCAATCAGTTCTACCATCTGAGCTTTTGCTTCAGATGGGAAATATTTCTCAACATACAGTTTTCCGAAAGCTTCTCCCAAAGTACCGTTGATCAATTCAAATCCTCTCTTATTAAGAGCTCTCTGTTCCTGCTGACCTCTAAGGTATTTGCCATAGAAAGCAAACTTCATATTTCCTAAGTTTTCGCTTAAGTAAGAAGCACTTCCGTGGATCATGTGGAATTTAAGATAATCTTTGATCACAGGAAGGTCCTGAGCATTGATCAATTTATCAAAATTCTTGTAGAATCCCAATTCGCTGATAATGACCTTATCCGTATTTACACCTACTTTTTTAAGGTAACCAGGGATGTCTACTCCTTTTACCAACGCTGAAAGTTCAGCCATTGTTTTAGGATTGTACTGAAGCGTGTTGTCACGGCTCTGTTCATTTGTCAGATAGGTATTTGCGACACTTTTTTCAAAGTTTACAATACCTTTTGCAGCCTCATCAGCATTTTTATATCCTAATTCTTTTAGCATTGAAGCTACATATTTCTGATATTCAGCAATAGCTTCTGTATTTTTTTCATTTACTTTCTGATAGTAGTCTCTTCCTAAACCTAAAGTGGCATTTCCTAAATAAACAGCATTCATTTTAGAATCTTTAAGATCTGCATCGACTCCCCATCCGTAAAGAATGTTCTCACCTTCTTTCGTTACAGAAGTAAGGTAGTTCTGAAGATCAGCCATATTTTTAATAGCATCAATCTTATTCAGATTTTCCTGGATCGGTTTGATTCCGTCTGCATTTCTTTTCTCCATGTTCATGTATGTAGCATACAGATCCTGGATCTTTTTCCCTTCACTTCCGTCAGCAAATTTATCTTTCAGAAGAGAGTTCAGGATGGTCATGGAATTGTTATCCGTATCCTCCGCCAGTTTGTTGAAGCTTCCCCAGGTTGGTTTGTCAGATGGAATTTTGGCTGTTTTCATCCATGTTCCACTCACATAGTTGTAAAAGTCATCCTGAGGACGTACAGAAGTGTCCATCAGGCTAAGGTCTAGGCCTTTATCTGTGTTATTCACTGCTACTTTAGCAGCTTTTGCTTGTGCGCTCATAGTCGTCTGAGTACAGATCCCTGCTATTAAAAACAAAGAAAGCGTTATTTTTTTCATTATGATAACAATTTATAGAATATGTATGATTTATTTTGAATTTGTTACTTTTTATAAAAACAAATTTAAATAAATAACATGAAAGCTTCCTAAGTGTGAAGTTGGGAGCAGGAAACCGGAAGTGATGAAAATCCTGAACTTCCAGCCTCATTCTTCCAGCTTCCAGCCTTTATTAGTTATCATGAAGTTGCTATCTCCTGTACATTTCCGGTTCTTTTCAGAACTCCCCAGGACTGCATTTCGCCTTTCAGTGCTTTTCTTAAACTTTTAAATAATACAATATACATCAGCCATCTGTACCCGAATCTCTGTGGAATGATATACAGCAGATTGGCTAATTTTTCCCGCTGCATGATGAATGCCACTAAAGCCAGGGAAGCATCTACCAAAAGGAAGATCAGATAATAGGTAAATATTTTGTCTCCGTTTCCGGAAAGAATTCCAAAGAACATTATCACATCTGACATCGGCGAGAAAAATGGTATGATATATTGGAATAATAAAATATTCGGCATTGCCCAAAGTCCCAATCCTTTATATCTGGGGTTAAGGAAAGTCTGTCTTTGTTTCCAGAACATCTGCATGATTCCGTAGGTCCATCGGAAACGCTGTTTTAAAAACTGATTGGCGGTTTCCGGAGCTTCTGTGACGGCAATTGCTCTGTTTTCGTTCGCAACAGTATATCCGGCCTTTAATATTTTCACCGTAATATCACAATCTTCTGCCAGAGTATCGGATGAATAGCCTCCCGTTCCAATAACCACTGCTCTTTTAAATGCCCCGATAGCACCCGGAATTACAGTAATGGCATTAATGTGAGCATACGCCAGTCTGTCGAAGTTCTGACTCGTTGTATATTCTATAGCCTGCCATCTGGTAAGCCAGTTGACTCTGTTTCCGACTTTTACATTTCCTGCTACTGCAGCAATCTTTTCTTCAGGATCAGAATTTAAAAATCTTGCAATAAGATATTTCACAGCATCCTGCTGCAGTTTGGTGTCGGCATCAATACATACTACATATTCGGCATCGGTCTGTGATATTCCGAAATTTAAAGCAGTTGCTTTTCCACCGTTTCTTTTGGTGAAAATTTTCAGCTTCGGATGATCAGGAAATGCAGCTTTTGCTTTTTCATAAGTAGAATCTTTACTGCCATCATCTACCATAATGATATCAAAGTTGGGATAAGTCTGTTTCAATAAATTCTGCAGGGAAGACACAATATTCACTTCTTCATTATAAGCAGGAACAATAATGGAAACTTTCGGATAAGATTTCAGAGCCGGAAACTCACCCAGTTTTCTTTCTTTGTTTCTTTCCTTAAAAGCCCAGTACGCCATCAGCAATAACCTGATCAATCCTAATACAATAAAAATAGTAAATAATGCCACGAGAAAATGACTTACTCCATAGATAACGGTAGCCAAAACAAGGTTCAGCTGCATGATGTAATATGACTTCGTTTTAGGCACTTCAGGCATCAGTTCGCTTCTGCTTTTGTGTAAGATATTGGTCAGGTTCGTAAAATGATAGCCCTGTTTCTGAAGCGTCGGAATCAGAATATTTAAAGCTTTTACCGTTTCTTCTCTGGTATCTCCTCCTGCATCGTGAAGAAGAATGATGTTCCCTCGCTCCTGTTTGACGCCGGCTAATACCCGTTTTACAATTTCATCTGCTTTTATTCCCGGCTGCCAGTCTTCAGGATCTATATTTTCTCCAATATCAAGATAATTCTGCTGTCTGGCCAAAGCTACCGGAATAATCTCTTCCGAAGTGGTAGGTTCAGAATCTGCGTTGTAAGGAGCTCTGAACAAAATTGTACTGTGGCCCGTCACACACTCTATAAGCAAACGGGTAAGTTTCATTTCAAGCAAAGCCCTTTCCGGACTTACTTTTGCAACATTTTCATGGGTAAAGGTGTGATTTCCTATTTCATGTCCTTCTCTATAAATTCTTTTAACAAGCGGAAGGTTCTTTTCTGCATTTAAGCCTACCAAAAAGAAAGCTGCCGGAACATGATATCTGGACAATACATCTAAAACCTGCGGTGTATAGATTTCATCCGGACCATCATCAAAAGTAAGCACAAGTTCTTTCTGAGGAGCACTGCCATATTTCTTCACTTCATAAGAGCTGGGATAGGTAACATAGTTTTCGTCTGTGATAATTTTCTCTTTAGGATCAACTTCCAATGCAATTTTTCCGTCATGAGGCGTATTCAGAACATCCAGCACTTCCCCGTCTCCAATGTAATCCACCATGGTCTGCCCTTTTACATTTTCCAATGTTTTTAAGTTCAGTTTGGATAGCCCTGCAAACGTAAGATCTTTATCATAGAAGTTCCATACTCTGCTGTCTTCACTTCCCAGTCTCCAGAGTGCAGTTCCTGCCAAAGGATATTCTGAGGAGAAACGCATTGTGTTGAAGATAGAAGCCGCATCATTGAAAAATACGGTGTGGGTAAGATTTTTGGAATCCGTATAAGAATAATTTAAATTAAACGTATTGTCATTAAAATCTATGACCGCTTTACTGGCACTGGCTTTCGTAATTGCCTGCATGTAAGTAACAGAAGTATTGTCATCCGGATTGGAGCTCCAGTCATAGCCATAAGCTCCAAGGCCCAGAATTATTTTTTGTGGGGAAGTTTGCTTTACAATTTTTCCTGTCTGCTGTTCGATCCATTTCTGAGAAGACACCGGACCGGCATCACTTCCGGCAGAGTATTCATCATAGGCCATCAGCACAAAATAATCTACATAAGGATTCAGTTCTGGAATGTTGTAATCATCATTGTCCGTCATGATATCCATGGTAACCAGTAACTGATTTTTTTTGAAAGTCTCTGAAAGCTCTTTCATAAAAGCAATCAGATTTTCATCAGAATTCAGGTTCATATCTTCAAAGTCAATATTAATTCCTTTGAAGTGGTATTTTTTACATTGCTGAGTGATTTTTTGGATCAGACGGGTTCTTTTCTGAGGATCATTAAGAACTTTTGCCAGCCCTTCTGAACGGAATTCCCTGTCGAAGTTATTACTCAGCATCGGCATGGCAGCCACACCTGTTCTCTTGATCACTTTGTAGCCTTCCGGATCCACATTGGTTTTCAGATCTCCGGTTTTAGGATCAAGGAAAAACCATTCCGGGAAAACAAGATTCACGTGTCTGATATTTCTTTTCAGAGACATCAGAGACTGAGGATCCCAGGCTACATAAAATGCAGAACGGATTCCTCCCGGGAACTGAGCCCAGTTTCTGTTCTGATTTTTATATCTTTCTGCTCTTGCTTTCTCAATTTTATCGAGGTTGGTGTGAATTGTTTTTTCAGAAATAAAGCTTCTGAAACCTTTATATTCTTTAGAAATTTTATTCTCCTGAAGGTAAGGCTTATTGGCTGTAATTACTGCTTTATAATCTTCTTTAAAAGGAATTTTAGGACTTTTGTCCAGGGTCATCATCAGACCTAAAGCAAGAAGAAGCAGTACTCCTATAAAAATAAAGACACGGCTTCCCCATTGCACACTTTTCCAGCGTTTTTTGCTACTGGTCTGAAAAATCTGTTTGGAATTTTCCACGATTTTGAAATTTATTGAATGGCAGTCAAAAAGCGTGAAAAACTGTATAAAAATTAATTAAAAAAAAATTAAAAAATAATTCCCTATCTAGCTGTTTACAAGCAGGCTTACCACATCCTGAATCACTTTTTGGGAGACAAAATTCATAAAATCTACCCTTTCCAGATGCGGCATGTATAATTTTGAGGTTACTTCCTGATCATTGATTCTGATCGTATAGTAAACTGTTCCAACATCCTTACCGTCTTCTCCTTTCCCCGGACCCGCAACACCGGTTGTAGAAAGGGAAATATGAGTCTCGAACAATTCCTGACAGCCTTTTGCCATTTCCTGTGCCACCTGTTCGCTCACCACGGTAAACTGTTCTACGGTCTTTTCAGAAACATTTAAAATTTTAATCTTTTTCTCTGTGGCATAGGCAACCACTCCACCCAGGAAATATTTCGAGCTGCCGGAAACTGAAGTAATCATTTTTGCCAGTTCACCTCCGGTACAACTCTCTGCTGTGGAGATCGTCATGTTTCTTTCGGTAAGCATTTCTGCCATAATATTTTCAATTTTATCCTCAGATACTGCAATGACATGACCTTCTACCAAAGGAAGCAATTTCTGGATTTCTTCTTCTGTTATTTGCTTCAACTGCTCTTCGTTATCACCGGAAGCAGTCAGACGAAGCTTTACACGGGTTCCCACCGGAAGATAAGACAGTGCAATATTTCCCGGAAGTGCCAGTTCCCAGTCTTCAATTTTATCAGCCAGGATACTTTCAGGAATTCCGACCACAGAAACAATCCGTGTATGGATATAATGAAGACTGAATCTTTGCTGTAAATAAGGAATAATCTGATCTTTAATAAGCGGTTTCACCTCATAGGGAACACCCGGAAGGCTGTAGCACAATTTTCCGTCCTGTTCCATCATCATACATGGTGCCGTTCCGTAATGGTTCTGAAAAACGATGGATTTGGTAGGGACAAATGCCTGTTCGCGGTTTCTTTCGAGAATGTCTGCTCTTCCACGCCGTTCCATATAGCCTTTCAAATGATTAAATGTCACCTCATCCAAAGCAATTTCATCATCAAAATATTCAGCCAGGGCCTTTTTGGTTTTATCATCACGGGTTGGCCCGAGGCCTCCTGTTGTAATGACTAAATCGCCGGTTTCAAAGGCGGTGTTCAATGCATTTTTAATGGTTTCAATTTCGTCTGAGATCGTAAGAATCTGAATGACTTTTATTCCTATATTTTTAAGTTCAGTCGCAATAAAATTAGAATTGGTATCTACCGTATTTCCGGAAAGGATTTCATCACCGATAGTAATCAGAACAGCTTTTTCCATATATTTTTTTGTTGAAAAAAATTCTATGCAAATGACGGAAAATTCTGTGGCAGCGGCAATATAAATTGATTTTTTCTATTTTTGAAGAAATTATCTAAAACTACAATACAAATTATGTCTAAATATGATGATGCTTCATGGCATTATGGCGGTGATTTTCCGGAAGGCCTTCCTCAGAAAAACGGGGCTACCCACACGGGAATGTTCCTGAACTGGTGTATCCATAACGATCTGATCTCTGATGAACTGAAGGAAGATGGTGAAGAGGAAATAGAAAAAGTAAAGCGAAGAGAAATAACCGGTGCTGAATTCATTATGGATTCCTGCGACGGAAAATTCTCAGAATATGACCTGAATGAACTGGGAAATCTTTTTGCCAAAGATTATTATGCTGATGACACCGATTTTGGAAACAGATACAGCTCATTCGCTGATGATTACGTGAATATTTTTGATGCTAAAGCAGAAGAAAATGACTATGAATATGAAACTTTCTATCACATTGAGGATACCTATGAAAATTATGATCTGATGAAACAGGTGATAGATCACCGTTTTGAAGAATGGAAAGAATATATTAACAACTAATAGATAAAAGGGCAAAACTGTACATAATATACTTATCTGCATTTTTGCCCTTCCGCTATTTTGCGATTTGGATTATTCTTTATTAATTATGCCTTACCCAGATCAGTTCATCGGTGTTATAGCCGATTTTTTTTGCTTTCTGGAGGAAACGCTGACGGATACTTTCCGGAATGCTGGTGGTACGGGAAAGGATCCACAGATATTTTAAACTGCTTCCTGCCACAAGAGCATATTGATAGTCTTCATCAATATCTATAACGTTGTAACCGGCCCAGATCGGCTTAAAAAATGAAACTTTCAAACGGGCTTCTGCAGGATCTTTTACAAATTTTGCTTCCCCGATAGATTCATTCCATACTTTTTTAGTGTAATCATAGCCTTTATTTCTTACCTGAATGGTACCATCCGGATTCTCTGTATACTCTGCAGTAACATTGTCCATGTTTTTCTCGAACCTGTAATCGAAACGGGCGATCTCATACCACTTGCCCAGATATTTTTTAAGATTAAAATTCTTTACCGCAGATGCTCCCCTGGGAATTCTTACAGAACAGGAATTGAAAATAATAAGCCCCAGTGCTCCCAATGAAACGGGAAGTATAATTTTATGAATGGTTTTCATGACAGGAATATTTTGGTGGTTATGATAGAACGTCAAAAATAATGCCTTTGGTCTGTTAAGGCCCCATAAATTCTATGAAAATACTTTCAGGAAATTATCTTTAAAGCTTCCTGAAACCTCTATTTCCGTATCATCCGCCAGCATCACGGTTCCGCTTTTATGATAGGATTTTACAAAACCTGTATTAATGATATGAGACCTGTGAACCCTGACAAACGGGTTTTCCAGAAGATCATCAAAATGCTTCAGAAAACGGCACACCATCTTCTTTGAACCATCGGTAAGATATACCTGAGTAAAATTTCCATCCGCCTGAAGTCTTACAATATCTTCTGTTTTTACAACGTCAAACCCCTGTAAAGTTGGCAAAATCAACTGCTGTTTTTCAGGTTTTAATTTCAGATTCTCAAGAAGGATTTTATTGCGGTTGAGCTCTTCTTTTTTCTCAAGGCTTTCCGCTACTTTATTTACTGCCAGAATCAGTTCCTGAATATCGATAGGTTTTAAAATATAATAGCTTGCTGATTTATTTAAAGCCTGTAATGAATATTGTGAAAATGCGGTAATAAAAATAGTTTCGTATGAGAAATCTTTGGTTGCTTCCAGCACGTCAAAAGCATTTCCGAAAGGCATTTCTACATCCAGGAAGACCAGTTGAGGCTGCTTTTCAGCAATTAACGGAACTGCTTCTTTGATATTTTCAGCTTCACCCAGAATTTCCACCTGCGGACAATATTTGGTAAGATAGCTTCGTAAAACTTCTCTTGCTATAAGTTCATCGTCAACAATGACAGCTTTTATTTTCATTTGAACAGATTTTAGGTGGCAGGTAATAGGTTGCTCTTGCAAATTAGGAATATTTCATTAACCTTACAATGTTAAATTTAACAGCGTTTTTCAAAGTACTTAACGATAAAGACAATAATTTTTAAAATGGTAACATCATTTTCAGATAAGATGAGCATCTCCCGGTAGGTAATATAAGACTTTGAGCTTCAAGTTATATTGTTATTTATTTTTGATAATTCTCAACAAGGTGATCGTTTATTTAAAATCAATACAAATTAAGACTCCTGAAAGTGAATAATACTTTTTTTCCTATTTTAGCAATAAGAATTACTATAATCACAATATTTAAAACCAATTACTATGAAAAATACAAAATTCTCAAACTTTATCGAAAGATTAGAGCGTAATTTAACAGATAATAGTCAAGAATCACTAATTCTAACTAATTTTTCTGAGCAAAGCCAAGGAGGCTTCATTGGTGTAAACGACAGCAGATGCGTCAACGGAAGTACCGCATGTAACGGATCTATTAATGATTCCAGATGTTCTAACGGAAACTGTGACAATTCTATCAACGGAAGAAAGTGTACCGTATTAACCCCTTCAACAGGTATATTATAGCAAAACTTAATAACTAAAAAAATTATAGTAATTCTTACTTTTTTAAACACTCAAAACTAATTTAACATGGAAAAATCTAAATTTTTAAAAATAATTGAAGAAAAGATGATTTCTAGTGACAGTGAATCTCTTTATTTATCCAAAGTCAATGAAGATTTAATGGCCGGAGATTTTATAGTGGTCAACGGCAGCCAATGCGTCAATGGCAGTTCTGCCTGTCAGGGATCTATTAATGAGTCCCGCTGTTCCAACGGAAATTGTGACAATTCCAGCAATGGTAGAAAATGTACAGTGCTGACCCCATCAACCGGAATTTTATAAGAATCAAAAAAACTAATATACCAGCTCAAGAAACTCTTCAGGTTTCTTAGAGTTTATTAAAAATACACCAAAGACAGGAGTTTTTAAAGCTGGTTTATTCATGGTAAATAAAGCGGCAGAAGTCACTGTGATTCTGATAGCAGTATCAGGTGTACCAATATTTCTTAGCAATGTGATAATAGCATCAATGGCTCAAAATGCATCACATTAAATCCAAAACCAAGTACAATAATAATATAAAGAGAAATTATGTATAAATTCAGTAAATATAATTCCATCATTCCTTTAAGTGATACTATTTCAGCAGTATATAACTCAAAAGAGGATAAATGTATTGTCATCAAAAGAGATTTAGAAGGCTACTTTAAACTCCCCATCCTTGATTTGGAGAAAAATCATCCATCCATTTACCAAAATTTACTAGATATCAATGCCATTGTTGATTATGATCGCGATGAACTTCAGGAAGTGATTCAGAGAAGTAAAGAGGTAGATAATTCTGATAAAACCTACCGCCTTATTATTAACCCAACAATGAACTGTAATTTCAAATGCTGGTATTGCTATGAATCTCATATTGTGGGTTCCAAGATGAGTAATGAAGGAGTGGGTAAGATTATCAAGTTTATTGATAAGACTTTGGAAAAAAACAAAAACCTCAATTCATTTGACCTTTCCTTTTTCGGTGGAGAACCTTTGATGTATTACAGCAAGGTTACCGAACCTATCATCAACCATTACCGAACCAAATATGAAGATTATTCTCATATCAACTTTACTATTTCTTTCACGACCAATGCCTATCTTCTTAATGACAGAATGGTTAATCATCTGACTTATGAAAATGACAATAAATTTTTCCAGATTACCTTAGACGGAGGAAGAGAAGAGCATAACAAAGTAAGAGTTGCTCAAAAAGAAGAAGGTTCTTATGATAAAATTATTGATTCTATAAAAAGATTACTCAGAGAAAAAATAAGTGTTCTTATAAGAATTAATTATACCGCTGAAAATATTGACTCAACAAAGGAAATTGTCAATGATCTTATCGATCTGAATGAAGAAGACAGAAGCTATCTGAGCATCAGTTTCCATCAGGTATGGCAGGACATCGAAGTAAATAATATTGATGATAAGGTAAAAGAAGTAATGGAACTTTATCAAAAACACAATCTTATTCCTAAAGGAGAAGAAACAGAACTTTTAGAAGGCCTTACCAATCCTTGCTATGCCGATAAAAAGAACGAAGCGGTTATCAATTATAACGGTGATGTTTACAAATGTACTGCAAGAGATTTTACGAAAGAAAATAAGTATGGTGAACTGAATGATGAAGGAGAAATTGAATGGAATGAAAAAATTCTTACTTGGGAGGAGTTAAAAATTCAATCTAAAGCTTGCCAAAACTGCAGAATCCTTCCATTATGTGGAGGTGGATGCCACCAGATTAATTTGGAAGCAAAAGGACTGGATAAGTGCCAAATGGGCTATGATAATGAGAAAAAAGACGAAGTAATCATGAACCGTCTGGAAAAGCTATTCTTCCATGAAGCATAAAATAAAATTCACACATCAACTTGAAGCTAATGACTGCGGACCCGCATGTCTTCAAATGATTTGTGCATTCTATGGAAAAAAATATACTTTAAGAGAAATTAAAAAAAACCTTAAGGTTTCAAAACTTGGAATTTCTATCAAAGACCTCCGCCTTTTCCTTAAAAATAACGGATTCAACTGCGCTACTGTAAACATTACCTTGGAGGACATTTATGAGATGCCCCTTCCTTCAATTTTGTATCTAAAACACGGGCACTTCATTATTCTTGAAAATATCAGAAAAAGAGTAATTGATATTATAGATCCGGGATTTGGAAGAGTAAGTCTCTCTTTGGAAGACTTCAGTGAAAAATGGTTAAATGGATCAGAAGGAATTGCAATAGTATTTGAACCTTCAGAAGACTTTGAAAATATAGAACTCATCAACAACAAAAAGGAAAAACAAAAAAATCCAATTATTGCCAATGTTAAAAGGATTTTAAAAAAAAACAGGAAAAAATTCTATTTATCTGTTTTTCTTACTCTTGTTACGCTAGCTGCCAACTGGGCAATGCCTCTTCTGCTGAAAGAAAATATAGACAAAGGTATTCTGTCAAAAGATATGCATATTGTCATAAAATTACTTTTGCTGCAGTTTGTTTTTGCAGTCAGTTTTTTGCTTTCTCAAAGTCTTTCCGAAGTCATCAATACCAAAATAAGTCTTGAACTAAATATTGACTTCAATAAATTATATTTTCTAAAAATTCTGAAACTTCCTATAAGCTATCATGATTCAAAATTTAAATCTGATCTTATTGAAGGACTAAGCGACCAGCATAAAATAAATTATTTCATCACTTATAGTTTGATAGGGGTAGTTACCAGCGTACTGAATATCATTGTCTTTTCGCTGCTTCTGATATATCAGAATTATAAGATATTTTTAGTTTTTGTATTGTTCAGTATCATTTCCTTTGTTTATATCCTTTTGTTTTTTAAAAAGAAAAAACAGATCGATTATTCATTATTTGCCCTGGAGTCAGCAAACAGAAATACAATCTATGAGCTGATTATGGGAATTACCGATATAAAGATAAACAGTGCGGAAAGATCAAGACTTTCCAACTGGATAAATTCTGAAAATAAGCTGAAAACCTTAAAAACCAAGCTGGCCTATATCAATTTTTATATGAACGACGGTCACTTATTCATATCGAAAATAAGAGATATCAGTCTTATAGGCTATACATCATATCTTGTTATAGAATCTCAGATTACTTTAGGTCTGATGATGATGGTCAGTTATATATTGGGACAGCTTTCTGCTCCATTGCAGCAATTAACGGATTACACTCAAAATTTTCAAAATACCAAACTGGCTCATGACAGGCTTACCGATATTTACAATAAAGAAAACGAGATCAAGGAAAATGTAAGCTATCATAGTATTGGTTCTGTAGATCACATCACCTTGAAGAAAGTCAATTTCAAATATGATATCAACTCAGAGCTTGAAGTTCTTAAGAATATTAACCTTACCATTAAAAAAAATACAACTACTGCTATTGTAGGAGAAAGCGGAAGCGGAAAATCAACTTTACTGAAATTATTGTTGGGGTTCTACTACCCTACCAGCGGAGATATTTTTATTGAAAACAATAACATTAAAGATGTTAATATCAAGGACTGGCGACAAATATGCGGTGCTATTCTTCAGGAAGGATATATTTTCAGTGGAACAATTCTTGAAAATATAACCATGTCTACCGAAAACCCAGATATAAACAGGTTAAATCTTGCCCTTAAGATTGCAGAGCTTTATGAAAAAGTAGAAAGCCTGCCTATGAAATACTATACTAAAATAGGTGAGATAGGAATCTCACTGAGCGGAGGTGAAAAACAACGGCTACTTATCGCCAGAGCCATTTATAAAGATCCCGATTTTATATTTTTTGATGAAGCAACTTCCTCACTGGATTCTATTAATGAAAATAAAATCATTTCTAATCTGAATACTTATCTTAAAAACAGAACCTCTGTAATCATTGCACACAGGCTTAGTACGATTAAAAATGCGGATCAGATCATTGTATTGAAAAATGGTGAGATTGCAGAAATAGGAACCCATGAAGAACTTCTCTGCAAGGAGTCTGAATATTCAAAATTAATATCCTACCAATTACAATTAACAACTTAAACAAAGTATTATGAAATTTAAAATTATTACGCTTCTATGCTTCACTTTATTTAACCTTTCTTTTTCACAAGTAAAGTTATCCAAAAGAGAAGATATCAGTAAAATAAACAAAAACTGGAGACTTGCAAAAACCGTTTCCGGAACCTATGGAATCATGGATAAAGGAGGGAAAATTATTATTCAGCCAATCTATTCAAAAATTAATAACTTCGGAGAGTATTCTGAAGACCTCGCTTTGGTAAAAAATATATCAGGATCATACGGATTTATAAATAGTTCTGGAACTGAGATTATTCCTCCTCAATATGAACTAAACTACATTAAAAACTATTTTTCTTCATTATATAAAAAATACGTCAAGTAAATATTGGAACATGAAAATCGCCCAACTCATATTCATTTTAAGTGCAATCTTTATTCATTCGCAAACTCACAGGTATATTTATGAACTGAATTATAAGCCGGATGCTACGGAAAATAATTACAAAAAACAATTCATGGTACTTGACATTAATCCTGATCATGTAAAGTATTATGATTATAAGTTTTTGGAAAAAGATTCTTTAAATCAACTATATCACTCCCAGGATAAGACATGGACTACCCAAATACCTGTCAGCAGAAAAAAGAATTCTGAGAAAAACCTCAACTATGTACTGGTAGGAGATAATATCTATTCCTACACTACAGATGATCATATTCAATGGAATCTTGAAAAACAAACAAAAAAGGAAAATGGTTTGAATGTCCAAAAAGCTACTGCAAAATTTGGAGGACGGGAATGGGTAGCATGGTTTGCCAAGGATATTCCATTCAATCAGGGGCCTTACAAGTTCCAGGGACTTCCGGGACTTATTGTGGAAATTAAGGATACCCAAGATAATTTCATATTCAAACTTGTTAAAAATATTAACCTGAAATCAACCTATGATACCTCTAATGTTTTAGAAGTAAGATATGGAGACAGACCCATTCCTACTGATGAAAAAACGGTGATAAAAAAGGCACTGGAATATTTCAATAATCCTTTAAATGATATCAAACAAGAGTTTAGCAATAATAGAATCTCCTCTTTCGAATATAATGGGGTAAAATATAAACCTGAAGAACTAACAAAGCTTATAAAAGAAGAGCAGGAATACATTCTTCAATATTATAACCCAATAGAATTAGATAAATCTTTCCCTTATAACAGATAAACTCAATAGCTATAACAATTAAAGATTATTTTTAAAACCTCAATTATTGATACATTCCGTTATTGAAATTTTATATCAGATTCATAGCCATAATGACTAGAACTCCTTTACCGTTCTCTTTATCTTTTACAGAATATTGAATGTCTTTTTTATACAGATCGTTCAGGAGCTGAATTCTTTCCAGCGTATTTTTCATTCCCCTGCCCTCTCTTGTTTTCTGATGTTCTGTTTTCTGCTTTTTACTTTCTTCAATCCCTATTCCATTGTCTTCAATAAGGATTTTAAGATGCGATTCACTTTTTTCAAAGCTTAATGTTAAAAATCCTTTTTCGGTTCTGTAACGGAGTCCGTGCCAGACAGCATTTTCCAGAAACGGCTGTATCAGCATTCCCGGAACCTGAAGGTTTTGCATATTCAGACTTTCATCTACTTCAATTTCGTAATCGAATTTATCTGCAAAACGGGTCTTTTCAAGCGCCAGATAATTTTGCAAAAGGTTAAGCTCCTGCTGAAAAGGAATAAAATCTTCGGTAGAATTTTCCATTACACCGCGCATCAGCTTCGAAAATTTTGTAAGATACTGATTCGCTTCAAGCTCATTATTGGTGGCTATAAAATGGTTGACACTATTTAAACTGTTAAAAATAAAATGGGGATTCATCTCTCTTCGCAGCGACTGAAGAGCTATTTTTTTATTTTTAGTCTGAACTTTTTTCAGCATTCTGAAAATGAAAATAATGAGTCCGGTAAGTACAATCAACGCTCCGATCAGACTGTAATTAAAGACGTTTTTCTTTCTGATCAGTTCATCTTTCAACTCTTTTTCTTTTTCCAGCTGTGAAATTCTCTGTTCTGTATCTTCCAGAATTTTATTATCAACCAGGCTTCTGTCTTTAGAAACGAGATTGGGAAGTTTTCCCAAAAAGTCTCTGTATAACTGAACGGAGGCATCAATATTTCCTGAGATCGCATAAAGGCTGTCCAGCTTTTTTACACTTTTCTGTGCTTCCAGTGTATGACCTTTGTCCAGTGCAATTCCGTAGGCATTTTTTAAAAGATCTACGGCTTCCTCAGGATCATTTTTTTTAATATAGATATCTGCCAGTTCCTGAATCTGATTGACTTTTTCCTGCGAGTTTTCTTTTACAAAGTCTTCTTTCAAAACTTTCTTCTTGGCTTCAATAGCTTTTTCGAAGTTTTTGTTTTCAACATACAGGTCTGCCAGCTTCTGATTGATGGCAAGAGCCTGTTGAGGAGCTTCTTTTTTAGAAATTTTATAGGCTGTATTCAGGTTTTCTTCAGCACTGGAAACATCTTTCTGTTTCAGGTTAACATCTGCCAGCTGACTGTAGCTTTCTGCAAGGTCTCCCTGATCATTTTCCTTTTTAGTCAGATTGATATTATTCTGAATCGCTTCTGCTTTCAGTTCGGGGGTAGGAGAAGAAAGTCTTGCCGCATCATTAGAATTCACAGCTTTACTTTTTTCGCTGTAACTTACCTGTGCTGCCATGCTGTAATTACTGATGGCAGGAGTTATTTTATTCTGCTTCTCCTGTGACTGGGCTAATCTTCGGGTTGCTTTCTCGATATTGGGCTTATCATTGAGTTTTTCATATAGTTTTTTCGCTTTTGTATAGTACTCTTCACTTTTGGGAAAGTTTCCGCTATTGAAAAATGTTTCACCGATGTTATAATAAGAATCTGCCTGGGCAGGTTCGTTTTTGGTGTCCATTGCTCTTTTCAGCTTCTTTGTTTCTACCTGCACTTCTTCCACAGCAGCACTGCTGTTAGTAGTGGTTTGGGAAAATATTGTATTTCCCGAAAGCACCAGTAAGAATAGAGTAAAGAGTTTAAGCATTTTCATAAAACAAAGATATACATATATATAGTCTGCTCAAAAACTATTCACCAAGTGAAAGTTCCATTTCACCAAGTCTCCCGGATTTCGGTTACTGATCTGTGTAATTTTACATCAGAATTAAAAATTTAAAAACAGGAAATTATGAAATTGAAACATTTTTTATTAATCGGAATTTTAACTCTTGGAAGTTTTGTAAACGCTCAGGAAGTAAAGAAAAATGCAATTGAAGTAACAGGAGTGGCAGAAATGGAAGTAGAACCGGATGAAATTATCTTCAGTATCGGGATAAAAGCTGATAATAAAAACGATCTGGCAGATAATGAAAAGAAATTATTTGATATTTTGAAAAATGCAGGGGTAAAGAACGAGGATATCAAATTCAAATCCATGTATCAGAATATTTACTCTAAAACCGCTAAGTTTTCCAAAAATTATCACTTTAAAGCCGGTACAAAATCAAACCTCAACAAAATCTTTGAAGACCTGAATCAAAAGTGGGTAAGCAGCCTGAATATTGCGGAGGTAAAGAATACCAAAATTGCAGATTTCAGAAAAGCAGTGAAGATCAACGCTTTGAAAGCAGCCAAAGAGAAAGCAGACTACTTACTGGAAAGTATGGGTAAAAAGACAGGAAATGCCCTTGAAATTGTAGAGATAGAAGATTACACCAGCGATATGATTATGCCGGCAGCCTACAAAGGAAGAGCAAGCAATATCCAGTTGGAAATGGCTGATGCTCCGGTAGATTTTTCTTTTGATAACATTGAAAACATCAAGCTGAAATACAGCATTAAAACAAAATACGAAATCCTTTAAAATAACGGATGTAAGAAAGCTGCCTTTTGGGCAGTTTTTTTGTTTTTTACTATTGGGTTATTGCGTTTTTGACCGAAGAAAAATACCTGCCGATCTATTAAAGTTTTTCGAATGGTAAAGGCTTCGACTCCGCTCAGCCTGACAGTATTGAAATGACACATTAGATTCTTACGATCACATATAATCAGATCCTTCCGTTTTTATCATCCACCAAGTGAAACCTTCCGTTCACCAAGTTTCCCGATTTCCAGCCTTAAATAAAGATAATTTTACTTCAGGAATTTAAAATAATAGGATTTAAAAATTTCCGATTACAACAAATAACCAATAAAAAACAACAATATGACAATGTTAAAAATCTTAGCACTTGCAGCCGGTACAGCTTTGTTAAGCTCCGGAAACATTCAGGAAAACCGCTCTGCAAATAGTAATACTGACAATCATTTACCGGTACAAAAAATGGCATTGATTCCGGTAACCTCAACGGTAAAAGACAATAAAATTCAGGTTGCTCTTCTTCTTGATACTTCCAATAGTATGGACGGATTGATTGATCAGGCAAAATCCAGACTGTGGAATATTGTGAATACAGTTACCACTCTTAAGTACAACGGAAAGGCTCCCGATATCGAAATTGCCCTTTATGAATATGGCAACGACGGAATCCGTGATGAAAATTACATCCGCCAGGTAACTCCTCTCACTCAGGATCTGGATCTTGTTTCTGAAAAATTATTTGCCTTAAGAACAAATGGAGGCAGTGAATATTGCGGTGCAGTGATCCGTGATGCCTCTGCCAACCTCAATTGGGATGGGAATGAAAAAAGTATGAAACTGATTTATATTGCCGGTAACGAAGCATTTGATCAGGGAAAAATAAATTATAAAGAGGTTGTTTCAAAAGCAAAAGCTAAAAATATTTACACCAACACCATTTTCTGTGGAAGCCGCGAAGAGGGAATCCAGACATTCTGGCAAAACGGAGCATCCCTTGGAGGAGGAAAATATTTCAATATAGACAGCGACAGAAAAGTGATGTATATTGAAACCCCTTACGACAAAAGAATTTCCGAATGCAATGCCAGGTTAAATGATACTTATATCTACTACGGAAATCATGGCTCAGAATACAGGCTTAAACAGATCACACAGGATAAAAATGCAGAAGCCCAATCGGCATCCAACCTGGTGGAAAGAACAGTTGCCAAATCCAAAAAGAACGCTTACAAAAATGATCACTGGGATCTGGTAGATAAAGCTGAAAAAGATGCCGGATTTATTGCGACAGTAAAAGAAAGCGAACTTCCTGCAGAGTTGAAAGGAAAAAGTAAGGAAGAAATTCAAAAAGCGATTGCTGCCAAATCAGCAGCTCGCGATACAATTCAAAAGGAAATAGAAGAACTCTCCAAAAAACGCCAGACTTATATTGATTCCGAAATGAAAAAAAGAGGAAATGATGATTCTGATGATTTAGGAAAAGCCATTGAGAGTTCTATTGTTGAACTTGCTAAAAAGAACGGGTATAGCTTATAGTTGAACAGGCAGTCTTTTTGTGACTGCCTGCTTTTTTAAACCACCCTGTCAAAAATTCTTTGAATTTTTGACACCACTCCACAGGAAGGGAATTGAGCATAACAATTGGAGTATTTGTCATGTAAAACAAAGCATGAAAATTTACCTTCCAAATTTAAAATACCTTGATAAAGGATGCTTTTTGCCTTTCATAAACAAAGAAGCCATTTCCATTCCTGCTACCGAAAAAGTAATTCCGTTTCCTCCGAACCCCAACACAAAGTAAGAATTTTTAAATTTTTTATGCTCGCTGATATAGGGTAAGCCGTCTTTTGTTTCCCCAAAAGTTCCAGCCCAGACAAAGTCTGTATAGAAATGATAATCGGGTTTTATTTTCTTTAAATTTTTAAGAATTTCTTTTTCTTTTTTATACAATATAGCATCACGTTTTTCGGCATCATAAAAGTCTTTGTCTCCTCCTCCAATGAGAAGTCTTCCGTCATCGGTAGTCCGCATATAGAGATAAGGAGTATCGGTATTCCATACTAATGTGCTGCTGATGTTTTTGAATTTGTCTTTATCAATTTCAGAGACGGCCGCGTAGGTACTTTTCAGGTTGACAAAGTTTTCTTTGATCAGGTTTTTACTTTCATAACCTATACAGTAGATCATTTTTTTTGCTTTGATCTGATATCCGCTGTCTGTGGTAACCAGATTAAATCCTTTATGCTCCTCCACTTTTACCATTTCAGTTTTATCAAATACCTTCAATCCTTTCTTTGCATTATGCATGAAAAGCTCATGAGCGAATTGAAAAGCATCAATGCTTGCACCTTGTTTTGATAAGATTCCGCCATAGGTATTTTCAAATCCGAACTGTTTCAGAACACGACCTGCAGACAGCCACTTTACTTCAAATCCCGCAGCCTTTCTCGCCTCATATTCTTTTGTCAGCCATTCCAGATCTTTCTTTTTCGAGACATAATACAATGATTTTTTGCGTTTGAAACCTGCTTTGGATCTGATGGTTTTTGTGATTTTTTCCAGGGTATCAATAGCATCACTACAGGCTTTATAGCTTAAGACCGCACCTTTTTTTCCTATCTGATCTATCAGCTCATACAGAGGAACATCTATTTCGTACTGTAACATTGAAGTGGTGGCGGAAGTACTTCCGTTGCAAAGTTCGCGTTTATCAATCAGGATGGTTTTGTACCCGTCTTTTATCATCTGATGAGCAATCAGGCTTCCTGTAATCCCACCTCCTACAACGAGAACATCACATTCTTCATTTGATTTTAACGATGGATAAGATGCTAACAATCCGTTTTTTAGAAGCCAGAAAGGTTCATTTGATTTGAGATTCATATTAATATTTTACACTGAAACTAACAACATTTATACCTTTTTTAACAATTTTCTACTAAATTATGGTGTAATTATTGTTATTCTTTTAAACTGAACCACCATAAAATATTTATTATGATAACAATTATTCCAGAAGCCCCGGAGAATGTTGCGGCATTCAATGCGACGGGTGAAGTAACGAAAGAGGATTTTGAAAAACTGGTAATTCCGCGTGTAAAAGAGAAGGTAGAGCAGTTCGGTGAGCTGAATTATTTATTGTATTTGGATACCGATCTGGATAATTTTACCATGGGTGCATGGCTTGAAGATTTATTGTTGGGACTGAAAAATCTTACCAACTGGAACCGCTCAGCCATTGTTACGGATAAAGAAGGGATACGGAATTTCACCAGTGTTTTCAGTGTTCTGATGCCGGGAGAGTTCAAATCTTTCCCAAAAGAAAATTTATACAATGCCCTCTACTGGTGTAAAAACGGAGATGAGGTAGAGGCATAACATTTATTTGATAAAGAATCGCCTGTTTCTTACTGAAACAGGCGATGTTATTTTTAACTGTGACTTCTTTTTTATTTATCACATGATACACATTCTGCAGCTATTTCTTCTTTCTCAGTTTTTGAACCATACAGGTACATATATCTTACACTTATAACCAGTCCGATAAAGGTCATCCCTACTCCCACCAACGATGGATAGTTGAACGAATACCCATATTCCAAAGGAATTCCTCCAAGGAAAGCTCCCATTGCATTGGCAATATTGAAACCGGCCTGCATAAAAGCTGCGGCCATCATTTCACTTTTCGGGGCAGCTTTCATCATCATAATATTGATGGGTGATGCGATAGACATGGATAGCGCACCGCACATGAACGTCAGTACCAAAGCAATATTTTTATATTCAGCAAGTAAGAAAACACCTCCGAGAGAAATCATCATCAGGAAAATCAGCAATACACAGGTTTTTTCAGGTCCCAGCTTATCTGAAACAATACCTCCCACCAGGTTTCCAACTACCATTCCGGCCCCGGCAAGTACCATTACATAAGCCATCTGGCTGCTTTTGATCCCGGCAACAACAGTCATTAAAGGAGTAATATAGCTCAGCCATGTGAACAATCCTCCAAATCCAATGGCTGTAATAGCCAATACCAGCCACGACTGTTTATTTTTAAGGAATTTCAGTTCTTCCATGAAATGGGTATTCTGGTTGGATTCCAGATTAGGAAGCCACATTTTTAAAAATAAAATGGCAAAAAGACCAATCATTGCTACAATCGCAAAGTATAGTCTCCAATGGAAGGTATGCCCAATATAGGTGACCAGAGGCACCATTGCGAGATTGGCAACCGTAAGCCCTGTAAACATCATTGATATATAAAATGCTTCTTTTCCTTTTCCTGCCATTCTTGAAGCCACTACTGTTCCTACACCGAAGAAGGCTCCATGCGGAAGTCCGGACATAAAACGGATAACCAGCATACTGTTATATCCCGGTGCAATAGCCGAAAGCGCATTAAATAATGTAAAAAGGATCATAAAAGCCATCAGGACTTTTTTCGGAGGGAATTTTACAGAATATCCAATCAGGATTGGAGCTCCGATAACCACGCCCATGGCATATGCCGAAATCAAATGTCCGGCTTGCGGAATCGTAATCTGTAATGTTTTGGCAATATCCGGCAGCAGTCCCATGACGGTAAATTCCGTAGTTCCTATCCCTAAACCACCAATTGCCAGTGGTATTATTCTTTTATCAATCTTCATTGTCTCTAAATCTTTTTCTGAATTAATTTCGTTCAAGTTAAAGGATCACCTGAGTATCTTTATTTTGAAAGTGCAAAAATCGCAAGAAAGTTTGAATTTCACTCCTACTTGAATGATAAAAATTTGCTCCATATTAACCTTTTTAATTAATTTTAAATTCAGAAACAATCAAATAAGAACAAAATGAAGATCCAGAAAGAAATTATTGAGTTTGAAAAAGGGAAATCCTTCAAGCTATTTTCTCCTTCTCTGAAAAACTGTTTTTTCTGGCATTATCATCCGGAAATTGAGCTGGTATATGTAGAAGCTGTGAACGGAATCCGCCACGTTGGAAAAAACATTTCCGGCTTTACAGACAGTGATCTTTTACTGATTGGTTCCAACGTTCCTCATCTTAATTTTGACTATGGTATTCAGACCGAATGCAGGCAGCTTGTATTGCAGATGCGGGAAAGCTTCCTTCAGGACATTATTCTTCCTGTTCCGGAATTTGAGAATATTAAGAACCTTTTGGAACGGTCCTATCTCGGACTTTCATTTTCCGGAGAAACCAAAATTACAGTTGTTGAAAAACTACAGGCTATTAAAGATAAAAACTCTTTTGAATCCTTAGTTGGGCTGATTGAAATTCTGCAAATCCTGGCCCATACCGCCGAAGTGAAAGAACTGAATAAGGAAGATACCCGGATCAAATGGTTTTTAAATGATAAGATCAGAATGGGAACCATCTACGACTATATCCACGAAAATTATGACCGGAAGCCCAATGTCAATGAAGTGGCCCAGGTTGTCAGCTTGAGTACTCCTGCTTTCTGCCGGTATTTTAAAAAGCAGACGAATATGACGTTTACTGATTTTGTTAACAATTACAGGATCAATCAGGCTAAAATATTCCTGCTGAAAGATCAGTCTGTGACAGAAGTTTGTTTTCAGGTAGGTTTTGAAAGTCTTTCATATTTTAATAAACTGTTTAAGCAGCATACGGGAGAAACGCCTTCGGAGTTTAAGAAAAAACATTTCAGACCTATTGAAATTAATGGGAAGATTGGAGTGATTAAGAAGGATACGACTTGTTAAGTAGGCTTTGTTGAGTATTGTAGGAACCACCCCGGCAAAAATTCTTTGAATTTTTGCCACCCCTCCAAAGGATGGGAATGATGACAGTCGTTATTGTAACGATTGCCGCCTTCATTAGTAACTACTAAAACCTGCAGCCTATCACCTGTAATCTGCTACCTGCTACCTGTTACCTAAAAAAACAAAAAACCGCTCATTGCTGAACGGTCTGTATTTTAGTGAATATGTTTTTCTGCATGGTAAGAACTTCTTACAAGAGGAGAACTTTCAACATGTCTGAAACCTAAGCTTCTTGCAAAATCCCCAAACTCATCAAATTCTTCAGGTGTGATAAATTTCTTTACCGGAAGGTGTTTTTTAGTCGGCTGCAGATATTGTCCAAGGGTGATGACATCTACATTGGCATTTCTGATATCTTCAATGGTCTGGAAAACCTCATCTTTAGTTTCTCCCAGTCCAAGCATTACTCCTGTTTTGGTTCTTCTTTGTCCGGCTTCTTTCAGATATCTTAATACATCAAGACTTCTTTCATATTTTGCCTGGATTCTTACTTCTCTGGTCAGACGTTTTACGGTTTCCATGTTGTGAGAGATTACTTCAGGAGCAACTTCTACTAATCTGTCAAGGTGTTTTGTGATACCCTGAAAGTCAGGAATCAATGTTTCCATTGTGGTTCCCGGAGAAATTCTTCTTACGGCATTCACTGTTTCTCCCCAAAGAATAGATCCCATATCTTTCAGATCATCGCGGTCTACAGAAGTAAGCACGGCATGTTTGATCTTCATTAACTTGATGGATCTTGCTACTTTTTCAGGCTCATCCCAGTTTACATCAAGGGGTTTTCCTGTTTTTACACCACAGAATCCACAGCTTCTCGTACAGATATTTCCTAAAATCATGAAAGTAGCTGTACCTTCACCCCAACATTCTCCCATGTTCGGGCAGCTTCCGCTTTGGCAAATGGTGTTTAATTTATATTTATCAACCAAAGTTCTCAGCTCTCTGTAATTCTTTCCGGTAGGAAGTTTTACGCGGATCCATTTTGGTTTTTGAACGGTAGTGTCTTGAACTGAATTTTCCATTTCTAAAATTGAAGTTCAAAGTTAAGGATTTTTTAATGGAAACCATCAACCGGATATATTGATGAAACTGATCATTCAAAATATCATTTGTATATTTATATGCTCAAAATATTCTTATGAAAAAAATATTCTTCCTTTTATTCGCGATATGTGGAACGTTTTCTCTTGCCCAAAAACAATTTCAGCCTGCAGGTTCCACGGTTATTGAAACTGTAGACGGAGATCTTGATGGTGATAAAATTCCTGAAAAAGTAATTATCTACAACACAAAGGACACTACTGATATGGGAAACATCCGTGAAATCCAGATCCTGAAAAAGGTTGGCGGTGCATGGACAATCCTTGAAAAATCCAGAAATGCTGTTATGGAAAGCAACGGCGGAGGTATGATGGGTGACCCTTACAGAGAAACGAAAATAGAAAAAGGAATTCTGATTATTTCTCAAAACGGCGGAAGCAGCTGGAAATGGGATGTTACAGACAAATACAGATTTCAGAACGGACATTTTGAACTGATAGGAACCTCCTCAACTTCGGGAAGACCTGGAGATTACTGGAAAGATATAGATTTTAACCTTTCAACAGGACAGCTGAACTATTCCAAAGAAGTAGAAAATACAGCTGAATATGGTAAATCCTTAAAGGAAACTTATATTAAAAAAGGACTAAAGATCAATCTGCAGAACAGAAACCAGGAAAAGCAGCAAAAAATAGTTCTTCCCAAAACAAAAGAGGAAGTTTATTTTTAAATAAAAGTCGTAATATTTAAGTTTTGGCTGAAGCCAATTGTGAATCTTGTTGTTCTGGCGAAGGAAGAATCTTATTGATGAACAAATTTATGAGATTCTTCACTCCATTTCATTTCGTTCAGAATGACAAGTCTGTTTCTATTGAATAATATTATTGAATTTAATGATCATCAAACTCATTATTTTTCAGGAGTTCTGCCAGGACTTTTTTGGCCCGCATGACCCTTACTTTGGTATTGGCGACTGAAATTCCCAATTCATCAGCAATTTCTTTGATACTTTTTTCTTCAAAAAATCTCAATCTGATAATGTCCTGATAATTGGCATCCAGGGATTCTATGGTTTTGATGATTTTCTTCTGTTCTTCTTCGGAGATAAGCAGTTCTTCCGGTGATTTTGCGTATTGGTTTTTGACCTCATCAAGATTTTCAACAGCGTCTTCGTTGTCGCGGTTTTTCTTTCTCCAGAAATCAATAACGGTATTCTGGGCAATGGTCAGTACCCAGGTTTTAAACTGAAAATGAGGATCGAACATATCCAGTTTTGACAATACTTTTGAAAAAACATTGACAGTAATTTCATCGGCATCATTTTCATCTCTCACTTTCTTCATAACAAAGGAGAAAACATCCACCCAAAAAACATTGATGAGTTTAGTCTGGGCCTTCTGGTCTTTATCCTTGGCCTTCTGGATGAGCAGGAATAGCTGTTCGTCGTTCATTAATAACAAATATAGATTATTTGGGCTGAAAAACAAAGTATAGGAAAGCTAAAATGGTAAAAAGGCTTTCCCTTAATACTTCGGAATTTATTATCTTTGCATCTTAAAATTTTAAAGTTAAAAATCAATGAATTCCTTTATAGAAGAACTGAAATGGCGTGGTCTGTTTGCCGATATGATGCCAGGAACCGATGAACAACTGAATAAAGAGGTAACTACTGCATATATTGGTTTTGATCCTACCGCCGATTCTTTACATATCGGAAGTCTTATCCAGATAAAAATCCTGGCTCACTTCCAGCTGCATGGCCACAAGCCTATCGCTCTGGTAGGAGGTGCTACTGGAATGATCGGAGATCCATCCGGGAAATCTGCTGAAAGAAATCTTCTGGATGAGGAAACTCTTTTACATTATGTAGACTGTTTAAAGAAACAGCTTTCAAAGTTCCTTAATTTTGAAGGAAATGAGCCTAACAAAGCTGAGCTGGTAAACAACTACGACTGGATGAAGAATATTTCTTTCCTTGATTTTGCTAAAAATGTCGGAAAGAATATCACGGTCAACTATATGATGGCAAAAGATTCCGTAAAGAAAAGATTCTCAGGAGAATCCGGTGCAGACGGAATGAGCTTTACAGAATTCACATACCAGTTAATCCAGGGATATGATTTCCTTCACTTATACCAAAACAATAATGTGAAGCTTCAAATGGGAGGTTCTGACCAGTGGGGAAACATCACTACAGGAACAGAATTGATCCGTAGAAAAGCTCAGGGTGAAGCTTTTGCTTTAACAGTTCCTTTAATTACAAAAGCAGACGGTTCCAAATTCGGAAAGTCTGAAAGCGGGGAAAATTACTGGCTGGATAAAAAGAAAACTTCTCCTTACAAGTTCTACCAGTTCTGGCTGAATGCTACGGATGAGGATGCTGAAAGATTTATCAAATTCTATACTTTCTTAGGAAAAGAAGAAATTGAAGCTTTAATTGAAGAGCACAAAACAGCGCCACACGAAAGAAAGCTACAGAAGAAACTTGCGGAAGAAGTTACCGTTTGGGTACATGGAAGAGAAGAGTATGAAAAAGCATTGAAAGCTTCTGAAATTCTTTTCGGACGTTCTACTGCTGAAGATCTTGTAAGCCTCGATGAGGAAACTTTCCTGGAAGTTTTTGATGGTGTTCCTCAAAGAGAAATTGCAAAAGCTGATGTTCTGGGAGTGAATATTGTTGATCTTCTTTCTGAAAAATCAGGGTTCTTGAAATCTAAAAGTGAGGCACAAAGAGAGATTAAAGGAAATTCAATTTCTGTCAACAAGCAAAAAGTAAATGATACTTTTACAGCCAATGAAACAGATCTTATTGATGGTAAATTTTTATTGCTTCAAAAAGGTAAGAAAAGCTACTTTATTGTAAGAGCAAACTAGTAGAAAATACATAAAAAAACCGGCGCTGGGATGAATCTCAGCGCTGGTTTCATTTCCTAAATAAATTTAATATTAAAATGTATAGCTTGTAGTAGCCGACAAATACTGTCCGCTGGAAGTTCCTTCTTTCTTCAGTTCTCCATCTACCCAGATCTGAACTTTCAAAGTTGCAGAAGCATCCGGTCCGACAGCGTTTACTCCAACGGTGGCATTGTATGCTCCCGGTTCTGATGTTACCTCAGGGCTGCTCCATGTTGTTCCGCTAAGACTTGTTGCAGTGGTAGGGTTACCATCAATTCCGTACACCGCTACTTCAATATTACTGCCTGAAGAAGCGATTGCTTTAAAGACCACTTTATGACTTTTCCCTGCTCCATTCACATTGTTGTCGTCATCATCGTTACTGCATGACACTGTAAATCCAATAAGCATTGCTGCTAGTACTGCAACGAATGCCCCTCTTAACAGCTTATTCATACTCATTTTTTTCATAATCTTTTGTTTAAATTTTAGTTACTATATTGAATATTCTATGATCCATGATTTGATATCTGCAAAGCTATGAGCATCACCTACGTCTATCAATCCTGAAAAACCAGTAATTTTTTCTACCTAAATTCAGGTATTTTTTATGCTAAAATTTTTAATTAAATTGAGCGTTTAAAAAAATATTTTACAGAATTGATCCATAATGAAGAGATTACTTGTCCTGTTAAGCCTGTTTTTGTCTTTGGCATTACAATCCCAGCAAATCATTCCGCTTAATGAGAAATCTTATATAGACAGCTTACAAAGTATTACAAAGGGAAATCATCCTGATACTTCAAAAGCAACGGCCTTTTTCCTATTATCCAATTATTACAGGAACAATGATTCTGTTTTGAGCAGGAAATATCTTTCCAACGGAAAATTACTGGCGCAAAGCCATCCTTTTTTTTCAGCCAAATATTATTATTACGAAGGACAGTATAATCTGGACAGGAATAAAAAGAAAGCTGCTGTTTCTTATCAGCAGGCTATTCAGTCTTTATCAAAATTCAAAAATGAAGAATCCGATTTTCTTCAGGCTCTTGCCTGGTACAGCTACGGAGTTTCGCAAAAGGATAAAGAGGGTTATATTCCTTTGGTTAAAATCATGCTTGAAAAGAGTATCCCGTTGGTTGAAAAATATAAGAACAGCAGAAACCTGGGGTTCCTGTATACTCAGCTTGCAGTGATTCTTACTTATAATGCCCAGTTTAAAAAAGCTGAAGGTTATAATACCAAAGCCCTGGAAATTCTTGAAAAACAATATCCGAATTCTGCTGAGCTATTTTTTACCTATCTCAATTCTGCCAACAATTTCTGTTATCAGGCCAATGGAGACCAGGCTGAAAAGTATTTGAATAAAGCCGAAAAGCTTATCAGGGCATATCCTGAATCTTCATCCAATGCTTTTTATTATTACAGCAAAACCCTGCTGTATATTACCCGGCAGAAAAATGAGGAAGCTCTTCCTGTAATAGAAAAAGGAATTTTTTATACCAGAAAGTACAATCAGAATCTCCTGGCACAAATGTTTTATTTCAACAAGTTTGACATTTTAAAGAAACTTAAAAGATATAAGGAAGCTAAGACTACCCTGGAAGATGTTTTAACGGAAAAATCCCTGGCTATTGATCTTAATAACAGAAAAACTTTTTATAAGCAGCTTTCCCTGCTTAATGAAGAATTGGGAGATACTAAAGAAGCGCTCCTGTGGGAACAAAGATATTCCAAACTCAACGATAGTTTGAATACAGAAAATGTAAAGCTTGAAATCAACAAACTCGAAACTAAATTCAATACCGCTGAAAAAGAAAGAAAAATAGCAACCTTAAATGCTGAAAAGAATCAAAAAGATCTGGAAGTCAACAAGAAAAATTCTTATTTATGGGGAATGGGTCTGGTTTTATTGCTGGCCTTAAGCCTTCTGATCTTCCTGTTTATTATTTTCAGAAAAAACAAAAAAATAAACGAGCAGAAGCTCAATGAAATAAAGCAAAAAGAAGAATTATCATTAACCAAAGCTATTCTTGATGGTGAAGAAAGGGAAAGAGAACGTATTGCAAGAGATCTTCATGATGGCCTTGGAGGAATGCTTGCGGGTGTGAAAATCAATTTTTCTACCTGGTCTTCCAGTCATTTAAACCCTGAAAAAGATCAGGAGTTTTATAAAATTCTCGGACAGCTGGACAACTCTGTAAGTGAACTCCGCCATGTGGCCAGAAATTTAATGCCTGAATCATTGCTTAATTTCGGTTTGGAAACGGCCATACATGATTTGTGTGAATTTTACAACAGAAAAAATCTTGAAATTGATTTTCAGGCTATTGATATTGACAAATCATTACCTTTAAATATCCAGCTTAATATTTACAGGATTGTACAGGAATTACTGGCCAATGCTGTAAAACATGCCAAAGCCAGCAGTATTCTGCTTCAATGTTCACAATCCGGCGAAAATTTTCTGATCACGATTGAAGATAACGGAAAAGGATTTGATAAAAATATAGAAAACACTACCAAAAGTATGGGACTTCGTAATCTGAAAAACAGAGTCAATTACCTGAAAGGAAAAATGGAAATCAATTCTGACCACCAGGGAACAGCAATTAATATAGAACTCAATATCCATGGAGAATGAAAAAATAAATATTGTCATTGTAGATGATCATCCTATTGTCATTGAAGGATTAAGAATGATGCTGAAAAGCCAGCCTTTCTTTCATGTAGCAGGAAGTTTTGCATCCGGTGAGGAGACACTGGGTTTTATCCGGTCGGAAATGGTAGATATTGTTCTTCTGGACATTTCGCTCCCTGATTCCAACGGTACAGATCTCTGCAGAGAAATAAAAAAAATATCACCCAATACCTCTGTCATTATGTTCAGCAACCGTTCGGAAAGAAGTATTATTATGCAGTCTATACAAAACGGAGCAAGCGGCTATCTTCTTAAAAATACGTCCATTGATGATCTTGTGATATCTATAAGAGGGGCGCTTTCCGGAGATATTGTTTTCTGCAATGAAACCAAGCAGATAATCAGCCTTCCTTCTCAGAATATCCTTCCTGTTCCGAGGCTCACTAAAAGGGAGAAACAAATTCTACAGATGGTAGCACAGGGGAAAACAAGTAACGTAATTGCTGAAGAACTTTTTTTAAGTCCTCTTACCGTAGACACCCACCGCAAGAATCTGCTGCAGAAATTTCATGCAAAGAACTCAACAGAATTGATCAGTCTGGCTGTACAGCAAGGCATGATTGAAGAATAAAAAAAACCGCTTTGAAAGCGGTTTCTTTTATATAATGTTTAAAATAATTTACGGTTCTAAGAAGCTGTAATCAATAGAAGCAACTAATACACCTTTACCTTTTTTCTTAACAGTTCTTACTACTTCTCCATCGATGTAAAGATTGATTGTTAATTCAGAGTTATCATCCGGCATTGATGCGTTGGCATCAAGATTCAGTTGTGCCTGGCTGGAATTTACAAAGAACTCTCCACTTGTCCAGGGCGAAGTTACCGGAGACTGCGGAGTATTGTATATGGTGTTCTGAGTGGTACCTACCTGTGTTACAACACTTATTATCTCTCCTCCGGAAGTTGTCTTCACTTCGAATTGAACCACGTGATCCTGAAATTCTTCATCATCATCTTTTTTACAAGAATTAACAACGGTGATTACAGAAAATAATAAAACGAATAAAAAAGAAAGTCTAAGTAAACTTTTTGAATTGTAAAATTGCTTCATTTCTCCAAATAGATTTTTTAATGTTTCAAATATAAGTTTTTTATTAATATAAAAATAACTTTTATGAAAATTTTCCAATAAAGATTTCCAAATAATATCAAATCAATAAAAAATAAAAAATTACAGAAAAGTTCAAAAATATACTTCAGATAATTAATCATTGCACATACATCATCATGCAGCGGAAGTTCATTGTATGAATAATAAAAGTTAAGATTCTGTATGTAATTTAATTATCTTTGCTGTATGAATTTAGATTACCTAGTAAGAGAGCCGGAACATATTACTTCCCAAACTCCCATTCTTTTTATGCTTCATGGCTATGGCAGCAATGAGCAGGATCTTTTCAGTTTTAGAGAAACGCTTCCCAATGACTGGATCATTGTAAGTTTCAGGGCTCCCCGTGATACTCAGTTTGAAGGATACTCATGGTATGATATCAATTTTAATGATCCCGAAAATTTTATCGATGTCCCTCAGGCCAATGAATCTTTACATGCAGTTCTGGAAAGCATGTTGAAGATTATTAACCACTATGGACTTACGGAAAGCAAAGCTCACCTTTGCGGCTTCAGCCAGGGAGGAATACTGTGCTACGCTCTGGCTTTAAAACATCCTGAGCTTTTCAATCGTGTTGCCTGCATGAGCAGCTATCCTGAAGAAAAAATTCTGGACGGTATTGTAAAAGATAAAAAGAAACTGGAAGGACTTCGTTTTTTCATTTCTCATGGTACGGATGATGCTGTGATACCGCTTGAGTGGGGAAGAAAAGCCGCAGATCTGCTTTATGATCTCAGCTGTTACTTTACGTTCAGAGAGTATATGAGCGGACATGGCGTCAATCAGAAAAATTATATGGATTTGATGGACTTTTTTTCAAAATAAACAAAGACTGTTTTGAAATAAATTCAACAAAAAAACCTACATTATTGTAGTTTATATAAACATTCCAGCTTTTGGAATGTTTTTTTATTATCATATAGATAAATTCAGTAAATTCAGTAAATGAAATTTAGATTGTTTTTACTGGGATTATTGCTTAGCATTTTTGTAAGTGCCCAGAACACTTTTGAACTAATTAATACTAAAAAAGCGGTTATTCCTTTTCAGTTTATCAACAATCTTATCTTTATCCCTATCAATGTTAATGGTGCTGATCTTACCTTCCTGCTGGATACCGGAGTTTCGGAAGCCATACTTTTTAGTCTGGAAAATAAGGAAGTAAAGCTAAGCAATATAGAAAAAGTAAAGTTTTCAGGTCTTGGAGGAAGTTTAAGTATTGACGGCCTGAAATCGGAACGCAATATTGGCAAAATAGGAGATGCTATTGTCAATACCTCTATGTCTCTTTACATTATTATTGATGAAGAATTTAATATTTCGCCTCATGTAGGAATTCCTGTAAATGGAGTGATCGGGTACCATTTTTTTAAAGACCATCCTATTTATATAGATTATACATCAAAGAAAATAACCGTTTATGAAAATACTGCCCTCCTGGAAAAGAAAATCAGACGGTTTGAAGAGTTTCCCATTACCATTGAAAAGAATAAGCCTTATTTGCATGCCGATGTAGAAATGACCAATGAAAAGAAAGATTCAAAATTACTGATTGACCTTGGAAACAGTGATGCGCTCTGGCTCTTCCCTACTCTTATTAAAAATTTCGTTTACAACAGACCCAATATTGATGATTTCCTTGGCCGCGGTTTCAACGGAGATATCTATGGCAAAAGAAGCCGGATTCATAATTTTTATCTCGGAAATTTTAAATTTGAAAAGCCACTTACTGCTATGCCGGATGAATTTTCTATCCAGCATGTTAATTTGGTAGAAAACAGAAAAGGTTCCATAGGAAGTGAAATTATGCGTAGATTTACTGTAGTTTTTGATTATCCCAATCAAAAGTTATATCTTAAGAAGAACAGAAACTTTGACGATCCTTTCCATTTTAATATGAGCGGACTGGATTTCAGACAAGACGGATTGGAATGGCATCAGGACAAGATAAATATTGAAACTCAAAAATCAGCTAAAGTAGTAAATGAAGTTTATAAAGAAGCTTTTCGGTATAAATTCAGTCTGAAACCTATATTCTCCATTGCAGGAGTAAGAAAAGACTCTCCAGCCTATGAAGCAGGCCTTAAAAAAGATGACAAAATTCTGAGCATTAACGGAGAACGGACTGCAGACATGACTCTCGAAAAGATCATGGAACTTATGAAGTCCAGCGAGGGCAGAAATATTACCATGATCATTCAAAGGAAAAACGAAGAACTTACATTCCGCTTCATGCTTGAAGACCCAATTCCTTATCAAGAATAAAATATGAATACTGAAGAAAGCACCTTAGACAGAATAAGAACCAGACCCAGATTTAAAATGTTTACTCATCTTACCAAAGAAGAGTATGCTGAAAATCTTAAAAAATATATGGAAGAGCATAAAGATGAATTTTCAGGAAATATTAATAAGGAGGTTGCTACCATCTGGGTAAAAACAGAATATGATAATTACTGGAAGCCCTGCCTTGCCTTAAGGGTAGAAATGGAAGATGAGCATACGGCAATACGCGGAGTATTTGGCCCTAGCTCCGCAGTGTGGACGTTTTTTATGTTTCTTTACTTTTCTTTTTCTATTCTGTGGATGACATTCTTCACGATGTATTACGTGGAGAAACAGATAAAAAGCGCCGAATACCCCTGGGCACTGAGCGCTTCTTTTGTCATGTTATTGTTTATTCTTCTTACGTATATTGCTGCAAGATTCGGGCAGCATAAAGGTAAGGAGGAAATGATCAAACTTAGAAAATTTGCTGAAGAATCTACTTTGCAATTTGAAAAGAAAATCAATTAGATAAAGGTTCTGCAGGCTTTTCATTCTGAATAGGTGCAGATGCTGCTTTTGCTGCTTTGATAGAATCCACCACTTTTTCTCTGTTGCTTTGTTCTTTAAGCATTTTTGGAACGTCCGGCTCTAAAAGCTTCGTCAATTCTTCAACGGAAATATTGTTGGCATTAGGATCATCCAAAAGATTTCTCCATGGTTTTCTTCCTCCCCATTTGTAATCTCCGAATACCATTACCGCTGTACCTTTGGCTTTTGTTGTAGCACCGCCGGGATTCAGAATCCAGGTATCTGCATAAGAATACAGCCATTGGGCATCCTTCCTCAGCAATCGGAGACATGAGTGAGAAGCAGGATATCCCGGAAGGGTATATTCATGCCATCCAATTCCTCCGATATTGTGAATATTAAAGTTATAAGGAAGTTTCCATTCAGTACTTACCGTAGAAATGGCAAGTTTCTTTTTCCAGTTGGCAAAAGTAAGCCCTCTTGTGGTCTGGGCTGCTTTTTTCCCCATACTTGTCGGGCCCCATTTTACAAGACTTCCATTGGAATATACGGCAAAAGCCTGTATAGGATATGAGAATATGACAAACTTTTTCACTCCGCTTAATACATCCAGCTGCATTGGAAACGGTGAATATGCCATCAATGTTGTATCTATTTTTGCAGGAACAACCAAAGTATCGGCATTCCATTTACTTTTAGAATCCAACCTGTTTAAAGCTAAAATAGCAGTTCTCTCCTCTACACTGTATTTCTTGCTGAATTCTGCATACACAGAATCACGCATTTTTTTATCCTTAGGAAGAACAAAGGCATTATAGAAACCATTTTCCTGCATCACAGGCGGAACAGATTCTTTTTTCACTACAGGAACAGAATCTTTCTTTATGGAATCCTTTTCCACCTCCGAAGGTTCCGAAGAAGCAACAGTATCTTTAAAAGTATCACTTATCTTTTCTATTTCCTTTTTACAGGAAATCAAGAAAAAAGCGCATAAACAGACATAAAGAAAGGATTTTTTCACAGATATGTTTTTCATAAATAAATCGGCCATTTAGTTTGGCTACCCAGTACAAATATCAGACCTAAATTTGAATCATAAAAGACATTCTTAAAAATACCGTAAAAAAACGGAGGTTTAAGGATTGCAAATGAGGAGTTATAGTTAGTTCATTTTTATAAGGTTAGCGTTCCAGAAAGGGATTCCGGGAGTCTCACATAAACATTATTCTCCTTTCCAGTTCTTTTTGAAAATAGTTTTACACCAAGATCAGTTTACATTAAAAAATTCAGTATAAATCTCACAATACATAAAAAAGCAATCAGCAACAGTATGTAAAACTGAACTTTATTTACTTTTCTATTCCCGAATTTCCAGACGAGAATTCTGTCAATGATAAATTATCACTTTTACAGGAATCAAATTGAATAGTAAATGGAATGGGGAAAATAAAAAAGTCTTCTATTTCTAGAAGACTTTTTCTGCGATCCGGACGGGACTCGAACCCGCGACCTCCGCCGTGACAGGGCGGCATTCTAACCAGCTGAACTACCGGATCAATTAAAGTAGCATTTGCTTTTAACTGGTGCAAATATATAGCTTTTTTTAACTTTTCCAAAGAAACGAGTTCTTTTTCTACGAAAGATTTTGTTAATATGCAGATTGTCAAATACAAAAAATAAGGTATCTAAGTATTTTAAAAGATTATCTTTCAAATTCAGGTAAGTTTTCTCTTTACGGAAACAATCAACTGTTTTTTTAACTATTCATCCGGTATCTAAAACTCACTATTCCCTTGTTATTATGATAGCAGAAAAATGATTGTACCAATACCTACTTATATGTCTCCTAAGCATTATCTACTTCTTCGATAACTTCAACAAACTTTTTACACAAAATAGACTTGTCATAAACTGTTTCAGCCAATTTTCTTGCATTTTGTCCCATGTTTTTGACCACCTCAGGGTTGTCCTTCAAATAGAGTACTTTTTCTACAAGTTCTTCCGGATGGTTGGGGTTTACATAATATCCGCAATGGTATTTTTCGGCTATATCCTTCGTCCATCCGGCAGAGTTTACAATAATCGGTTTTCCTGCAGACAACGAATCGAAAAGTTTGTTCGGAGAGTTGGTATACAAAATCGGAATATCCAAAAAGGAAATCATAGAAACATCTGAAAAATTGACAATCTCAGATACGTCTGTCATAGGGAACTTTCCGAGAAATTTCACATTTTTAAGGTTGTTTTTCTCAACTTCATCTACCAAATCCTGTTCGGTAGAACCACCTCCTACAAACAAAAATTCTATATCTTCTCTATCTTTTAATAATTTGGCAGACTCAATAATTGAATGAGCTCCATTTGCCAATCCCAGAGATCCAAAATGAACTATTTTGAAGGAATCTTTTTTTAACCCGAGTTTTACCATCAATTGATCATTTTTCCCCCTAGGCCAGAATTCGTCCATTTTAGCCATATTAGGAATCATTGATGTTTTTTCTTTTGGAATATATTTTACGACTCCATCCTGCATACCGGGAGAAAGGGCAATAACGCGGGAAGCGTTTTTATAAATCGTTTTTTCCAGCAGACGAGTTGTTTTAATTGTCCAGCTGTTTTTTATGGCTCCCATTTGTATAGGCACCTCAGGCCAGAGATCCCTTACTTCAAAAACAAAAGGTTTCTTTTTAAACCACTTTAATATAAGTGCCGGAATACCTATTGTAAGAGGAGTAGATGTAGCAATCACCAAATCAATATCTTTCTGTTTCCATCCTACTACAGATGATTTGTACATAAATTTCAGGAAAGCCTTTAATCTTCTGGAAACACTCATATTCTGGTCATAGTCTTCTTTTATATAAACGACTTCAATACCATCAATGTTTACCACTTTAATATCCTCTGAAAATTTCGATGATGAGGTGAGCATAGTAACTTTATGCCCGTTTTTAATAAGTTCTTGTGCTAGCCAATACGATCTTGTTCCTCCGGGTTCCTGAGGAGTTACGAAATATTGGTGGATGTATAATATGTTCATTATTTTTTTTCTGTATATAATTGTTGGTATACTTCAGCTATTCTCTTCCAGTCATGATTTTCTAACAATTGCTCCATATCAAAACTATAATGATCTTGTTTTTGGATTAAACGTTCAAGCGCCCGTTCGATCGCAGAAACAGAAATGTCTTCCACTTTTTCCCCAATAGAATCATCATAAAAACCGTCGATCCCTTCATTTTGTGTGTACATCACCGGTAAACCCTGCAGAAGGGCTTCTATATACACCAGGCCAAAGGTTTCTGCTTTGGAAGGCATTGTAAAGAAATCACTTCGTTCATAGTAGGATTTTAAAACAGGCAGACTCTCAACTTTTCCTACAAACTCAAAGGAAGGGTCGTTTTTAATAGAATCAAGGATTCTTTTCTCGTCATTTCCTCCTCCTCCAATCAGTGTTAATTTTATCTTATTCTGAACCTTGTGATTATAATTCTTAACAGCATTAATAAGGTTAAAGACATTTTTTCCCTTATTAAATTTCCCTATATAAAGCAACTGAATGCTTTTTTCATTCTTAACAACATTCCTTTTCATCACCTTTGATTCGATCCAGTAAGGATCTACACCATTTGGGACCACTGTGAGTTTTTGCTGTACATTCTCCAGGATATGAGACAGTCTTGAATCTTCAAGCATTCTTTTTTTATAGACTGCCGAAATAGTTATGATCTTATTCGCATTCTGAAGAATTTTTTTTCCGTAGCCTCTTTCGTGCAGAAAATATTTCAAAAACACATTAAGATCAGTATTACGCACTGCTACTATGTAGGGAATATTATATTTTTTATGAAGTTCATAGGCCGCTCCGCCATCGCTGTACCATGTGTGAGCATGAATAAATTTGACAGTCTTGAGATCTATTTTTGCTTCAATGTCCCGTACAATTTTTTTAATTTTTCTCTTATACAAAACCCGATCTGCATATTTTGATAAAATATGGCTGTAGATAATCTGAGAGCGGTTATTTTTAAAATTTATTTTATTTTTTCCTATTCTGGAAGCCTCCCGAAATGGATTGTATACAATCTGCTCCACCCCGTTATTATCCAGCTCCCTCACTAAATTTTTATAAACTGTGGATCCTGAGTAATCGTTTGTAATGTGGAGTATCATTTATCTAAAATTTTTAATGTACTATTCAGCTTCTGATTAATATTAATTGTTTCTTTCGAGGGTTCCCAATAAATAATACCGCTTACTTTCCTTCCTTTGTAGCTATAATCTTTTATCAGTTTTAAATAAGTATCATATAAATTTTCATTAACTACACTACCACCAGAAATTTTATTATAAGGATGAACTTTATACCAAACAAATGGTAATACAGGTTTTTGAACTTTTTCTGCCATTTGAAAGTTCAGATCTAAATTATTTGTGATATAGTTTTTAAAATAACTATCGCCTTTTTCAAAATTAGAATACATCAGATATAATGAAGGAGCAAGGTAATCTACACTTTTTAGTAATGGTTTTAATTTTTCAAAATCATTAAATTTCTTTTGAAAATCATAATTGAAGTTAAACGGAACACCATACAATACAACTTTTGCATTAGGCCTCATTTTTTTTACCAGATTTACCATATCTACCAGTTTCTTTATGTTTGAAGCGTAATTGACATCAAATCTGCTTTTCTGTTTAACATCCTGATAAACTTTATTTTCAATATCCAGTACTATTAAATCGGTACTTTGTTTATTAGGTATGATCGTATTAATACCCTGAGTTAAGGTATTAAGGTCAATGATATTTTTTTTATTACCGTCAATGTAATGCTGGCCAAAAAAATAATAATTTTTTATACAATTTTTACATTGTATATTATACCTTTTACTTTGTGTATACACATAAAATTCTTGTCCATTAAACCAACTAGGCATTAAGCACAGGAGTACGATGAGCATTAAAATATTTTTCATATCTGAAAGTAATAATTGTTAAAATCAATAAATACCATAGCAAATTGTTGGAATAAATATTATTTGAAAACATACTGAAAATAAAAAACTGGCAAAAGATCATCGGAATCCAACCTGTTGAATGATCATTTTGTATAACATACTTTCCTTTTATAAAAAGAGTTCTAATAAATAGTACTACAAGTATCATTCCGATAAAAAAACCTGTTGCCATAAAAGCTTCGACAAAAAGGTTATGGGGATAAGAGCCTATGTATGGTTTTGTTTGTATTAAAAAGTTCTTTCCAAAAATAGGATTGTCAATAAATTCTCTTAGAGCGACCTTAAATAATTTTTCACGCTCATTATCCTTTTCAAAAGTTGAAACCAATCTGTCTAAGAAATTACTCTTAAACAGACTTCCAAACAATTCCATAATCTGAAAAAAGAAAACGGAAATAAAAACAGCAGGTATGCTCAAATAAAAAACTCCTTTCGTTCCTTTTTTAATAACAAAATAAAAAACTGTCGACAAAATCAAAGCTATAAAGGGACTTCTACTTGCTGATACGAAGATAATCAGCGCCCCTAAAATTATACCGGCTATATAAAGAATAGAAAAAATTCCCTTTTTCTCATTTGCTAGTTTATAAATCGATAATAATGCTAACATAGTTCCATATTGTCCATATACAAGGACACCTATTTCAAGATCTCCAACATCTCTTCCGGTAACATTACTATTATTTCTTGATAATAATGATACAAAGAGTAAAGCGTATATGGTATAGTAAATTATGTTGAGTATTCCCTTAAAGTTTAATTTCTTAAAGTCTAATACCATAAAAGCGAAACAAGGTATTAAAACAACTCCAAATGCAAACTGTACATATTCTGAGTAAGTTTTATTGGAAGTAAGTCTTATAGGCTCAAAATAAATATCTTTCAATAAGAATAGGGAATAGATTCCCCAAAAAATTAAGAATAGGGTGTAAAAGCTAAAAATTTTAAAATTAAATTTTTTAGAAAAAATATTGCTACTGATAATGATAAGGCTAAAAGCCAGCACAAGTACACGATAGATTATATTAATACCCTGCCCTTGTATTTTCAAAATAGAAGGTAGGAAGCTAGATATTAAAAAGCCAGCTAAACAAAAGATTACATAAAAATTATAAAACTTTTTTTTAATTTGCATTATGCACTTTATTAATAAAATTTATCCAATTTATTCTCCATTTTTGTTCATTGAAAGAATACTCTACCGTTTCTTTTGCTTTTTCTGAAATTCTTTTTAAAGTATCAGGGTTTTCAATCAAAAAACTTATTTTTTCAATAAAAGCTTTGCTATCAGGATTCATAATATATCCATTATAATCGTCCAGAATAATATTGGTCATTCCCCCAACATTTGAAACGATAGGTACAGCCCCCGCAGCCATTCCTTCTAATAATGAGAATGAAGTCCCTTCACTTCCATAAGTCGGCACTAAAGTAATATGATGTTGTACATTGAACTGCTCGGATTCTCCGATACCATATTTAGTAATGTTGACATTTGCGAAAGAACCAATTTCTTTTATTAATTCATTTTTTAACGGTCCTTCTCCACAAATTGTAAATTCTACATTATCATATTTTGCTGTAATATTTTTTACTATATCTATCAAAATATGCACACCTCTCATCATCTCGAACCTTCTTGCAAAAAGAATTTTAATTTTATCACCAGAAATCTGATTGATGCTGGTTTCTTTAGAAATAGTAGCATAATTAGGTATTACTACCGTATTTTCTGAATAATTTCGAGGTAAAATTGTTCTTATCCAGTTTGTAAAATTATAATCTACACATACAACGTTTTTACAAATAAGAAAGTCTTTTGCATTTTTGTAACATTGTAAGAGTTTATAGAATATACCTACTATGTTCTTTTTAAAAAATCCGGGAAAGGCATTATATGAAATATAATCAAATGAAATCCCATGTTGAATAGAAATCGTTTTTGAATATCCTTTTAACTTAAACGCGATCTTATCTGTACCAAAAACAATTATATCATCAACTGAAATTTTATCGTTAACCTGGTTAAAAACATCTTTCGTTTGTTTTTTTAATGATTCTTTCAGATTGTTTTTCTTACCTATAATAGTTATTCCTTTATATTCTGACACAAAGTTTTCGTCTGCGCCCTGGTAAATTACTACCTCGTATCCTGCATTTTTTAAAGCTGTACCTAGACCTATTAAATAATTCTGAATACCTCCAACCGTAATCTGCTTACCCAAACGATCCATTACCGCTAAATAAAAAATATGTATTTTCATCTGATATTATTGTAATTGATTATAATATTCTTTTAATTTTAAAAACATTTGATCAGATAATGTTTTAAATTCAAGCATCTTCTGTGTCAAATATGTT
Source organism: Chryseobacterium sp. 2VB (assembly GCF_005503635.1). NCBI lineage: Bacteria > Pseudomonadati > Bacteroidota > Flavobacteriia > Flavobacteriales > Weeksellaceae > Chryseobacterium > Chryseobacterium sp. 2VB. Next base: position 53,715 of record NZ_SCNC01000016.1, on the reverse strand, counting down.
TTTCGTTGTACATAGTTTTCATTGAGTAAAGAAATCTTGGAATACAAATCTTCCAGATCGAAGGGATTTCCCCAGCTGTATGAACTTTCAGAATAGGTTTCTGAAATAAACTTTAATTTCTGTTCAACTTCAATTGTTATAAATGGTGTATTCAATAATGAAGCAAAGATAGCCCCGTGAAAACGAGCTGTAATAAATAAATCGCACTTTGAAATATCTTCCAAAAAAGAGTCAAATTTATCCTTTTCAGGATTCCAGATGATCATATCCAATTTATCTTTTTTGCTATACCAATATGAATCAGATTCGGCATCAAAAAGGATATACTTTATCTCGTATCCGTCTTTCTTAAGTTTTTCTGTAGCATGCTGCAATTTCTCATAGTATTCTCCTCCTCCATTTGCATAATTCCAGTCTCTTACAATAACTCCGATCTTCTTTATTTCCTTAGCCTCATTTGTATATGAATCTAAAAAATGACTTTTAAAAGAATAACAAATATCCGGTGAAAGAATCGGTTTTTTAACACCCCATTCTCTTGATTTTCTTAAAGCAAATTCATCTCTCACACCTACAAATTCTGCTTTAGCAAACAACTCTCCCGTTTTTTTCTCTATAGTTGAATTTTCTATATCAAAAGGTCCTACACCTACACCAACCAATGCAATGTGTGAGGCATAATTGCTGATCTGGAATTTGTTTTCAATAAAGTTTTTCTTTACTATTCTTTTGTCAATATAGTTTTTAATATGGCTGAGATTAAATATTTTATCTTTTAACCCTTTGCTGAAAGTATTTTTTTTAAAGTGATAAAATTGTGTTCCCCCTCCATATACTAATAATTTTGAATTTACAGGTTCTTTAAGTTTATGATAATCCATAACTTTAACACCAGGTAAAATATTATTAATATAAGAAGCTGACTGGCAAAGAAGTACAATATCAGTGGAAACTTCATTCAATTCCTTTACGATAGTATACATTAAGGCATCATCACCAAAATTGCCGAAACCATAACCACCTCTTATAACTATATTAGTTTCCATTTTTTTGTTTTAAATAAATATTATCTAATTCCTTATTCTTTAAATAATCGCTTATATTAGATCTCTCCTTTATTATTTTTGCAGGATTTCCTCCCATAATCGAAAACTTCGGAACATCTTTAACAACCACACTTCCTGCTGCAATGACTGAACCTTCTCCAATAGTAACTCCAGGTACAATAATCACGCTATCACCAATCCATACGTTTTCTTCAATCACAACATCCTTTATAAGTAATTCCTTGTCATAAGGTATTGCCTTAATATCATTAATATAATTATGATTTGCCGTATAAATTACTACTCTGGGGCCTATGATAGTACCTCTTTTTATTATAATTTTTCCAAAACTTGATAAAAATGAATCACGCCCCATGTATACATAGTCTTCTATATATACATTTTTAATATTCGTAAATTTAAAGCCCGTAGAAATTTTACATTTTTTACTTATATTACTACTACTTAGTATCTGTTGAATTTTATAATTATGTATTTTTCCGTCTACAAAATTCTTTATGTGAAATAAAATTTTACCTATCATTTTATATATACTTTATACCATTTATAAAAAGTAAAGAGACTTGCTGTTAATAAAAGAACAGCGATTAAGGCTCTTAAAACAATATTATCAACACAGATAAAAGACAAACAACCTAATGAAATAATAATGATCAAAACAAAATGTTCCTTGCTAAGAATCAGTTTTTTACTGATTAGCTTTTTTTTCAAATAGAAAGGAATAAAAATAACAGTATTCACAAAATACCCTATTAAAAATCCTACAGCTCTTCCTATTGCTCCATAATCTATTAAAAAATTGCATACAATTATTGTAGTTACAGCCCAGGTCATATTAGAGAAAACACTGAACCACATAAAATTTCCTGCTGCAAAATTTCTGGCGATCCCCTGTCTTTGCGCTATAATAATCGTTGATAAAGAAACAAATAGTAGTGTTAAGTGCATATCACTATTCTGATATTTGCTTCCATACAGTTGGGAAAACAAATCTGGCAACACTAAGATTGGCAGAAAAAGCACAACTCCTATCACATATGATTGGTTAATATTAAAGAAGTCAAATCTTTTGTTATTTTTACCAAAATTCTTCATTGTAAGTGGATAAGTCACTTGTCCAATTATTCCAAGTAACAGAGTGCCAACCTGAGAAAAATTAAAGGTAGCATTATAAATTCCTAATTGATAATATCCATTTATATGACTTTTTATCAACATAGAATTACAAATCAGTACCACCGGGCTTAGCATCATACTGCTTATAAAAGATGGTAAAGTGAAATTATACACTGTTTCTAAATGCTTCTTCTGGCCTTTTATTGTAAACTTTATTTGTTTAAGGTTTAATTCTCTTTGTAATAATATTGCTGAACAGAGCCAAATAGAGAAATTAATTATGACAAGAGAAACAACTACACCGTAAATTCCAAATTTGTATGCAGAAAACAATATCAGCGGTAATGAAAGGATCCCATTTACCATATTGACAAATGATATGCTTTTAAAGTTTTCAAGACCAGCAAGAGCACCTGTTTGCAATCCGTTAAGGGATGAGAAAAAAATAGCAAAAGCACAAAGTAATACCTCCTTAGACATATTTTGATTTCCCACAATATACTCACCTACCTGTTTATTAAATACCAATGAAAGAACAAGTATCGCCACTGCTAAAAAGAATACAGACAATCTTGTTAAAGAATAAATCTCACTGGCCTTTTTCTTATCACTCTCAGCGTATAAAGCAAGATATTTTGTAGCAGTTACACCAAAACTTGCAAGGCTGAATGTAGTAAATGTATTAATGTATGATTGCAATAATCCCAGCTTTCCGTACTCGTCTACTGTCAGTATTCTTGCAACTAAAAAAAGAGCTATAAAAACAAATCCTTTAGATATAAGAGTTCCCAAAAAGGACCAGAATACTCCTTTAATGATCTTTTGTTGGTTTCCCGTCCCTAAGACTTTCTTATATAATGATTTTATATTCACCTTTCAAAATTATTTGGATGATATAAAGTCTACGATTCTTTTACACGCCTTCCCATCTCCATACGGGTTATGAAGCTCACTCATTGATTGATAACGTTCACCATTATCGAGTAAACTTTGTGTTTCTGAAACAATTTTATTTTTATCTGTTCCTACTAAAATGACTGTTCCGGCATCTACTGCTTCGGGTCGCTCCGTTGTATCCCTCATTACCAAAACGGGCTTACCCAAACTTGGAGCTTCTTCTTGAACCCCTCCTGAGTCCGTAATGATCATATAAGATTTATTCATAAGCCAAACAAATGCAGGATAAGCTAGAGGAGATATTAGATGAATATTATCAATTCCTGATAAAATTTTATAAACAGGTTCTTTTACATTTGGATTTAAATGAACAGGATATATCACCTGTACATCTGGATTGTTAATGGCAATTTCTTTAAGTGCTTCACAAATATTTATAAATCCTTCTCCGTGATTTTCGCGTCGATGACCAGTTACCAATATAAGTCTCTTTGAGGAATCAACAATACTTTTCAAATAATCAATTTCATTATTATCGGATAGTGTGCTGACTCTTTCAGTACTATCCAATAATGCATCGATAACAGTATTACCGGTTACAAGAATATTTTCGTTTTTTATATTCTCATTTAACAAATTTTGTTTCGATTGTTCGGTTGGTGCAAAATGGTAATCTGATATACGTCCTGCAACCTGACGATTTATTTCCTCTGGAAATGGTGATCTTTTATTATGCGTTCTTAATCCTGCTTCTACATGGCAAACTTTAGCTCCTGCATAAAAAGATGCGATACTTGCTGCCATTGTAGTTGTTGTGTCTCCATGAACATAAACAAAATCAGGTTTAAATTCCTCTAGAATAGGACGAAGTCCTGTAATAATATCAGCTGTAAGAGTGTATAGATTTTGATTAGGCTTCATTAAGTTCAAATCATAATCAGGCTTTATTTCAAAAAAATCAAGTACTTGATCCAACATTTCTCTATGCTGAGCAGTCACACAGACCTTTGCTTCAAAATCGTCACTTTTTAAAAATTCCTTTACTAAGGGAGCCATCTTTATAGCTTCTGGACGAGTTCCAAATATAATTAGATGTTTTGTCTTAATCATTAAATTAATTATAATGCAGTTATACTTTTAATCATTACCAAATAGATCCCTTGTGTACACTTTTTCCTGTACATCAGCAAGCTCCGGTGCATTGCGGTTAGAAATAATGACATCGCATTCTTTCTTGAAAAGTTCTAAATCTTTTACTACTCTGGAACCGAAAAAAGACTCTTCATTAAGGGCCGGCTCAAACACTTCCACTTCTACTCCCTTAGCTTTAATCCTTTTCATTACTCCCTGTATGGCAGATGCTCTGAAATTGTCGGAGCCTGCTTTCATGATCAGACGGTAAACACCTACCTTTTTTGGTTTTCTGGCAAGTACAGAATCTGCTATAAAGTCCTTACGGGTCCTGTTGGCATCTACAATTGCCTGGATAATATTATTAGGAACAGCGTTATAATTTGCCAAAAGCTGTTTGGTATCTTTAGGCAGGCAGTATCCTCCGTATCCAAAAGACGGATTATTATAATGTGAACCAATTCTTGGGTCCAGTCCAACACCTTCTACAATCTGGCGGGTATCCAGTTCATGAATCTGTGCGTAGCTGTCTAATTCGTTAAAATAAGCTACCCTCAATGCCAGATAGGTATTTGAAAACAATTTAATGGCTTCTGCTTCGGTAGGATTAGTAAACAAAACCGGAATATCCTTTTTTACCGCACCTTCTTTCAGTAATTCTGCAAAAATCCTTGCCCGCTCGCTCTGCTCCCCGACAATAATTCTCGAAGGATATAAATTATCATATAAAGCTTTGCCTTCTCTCAAAAATTCCGGAGAAAACATTACATTATCTAAATGCATTCTGCTTTTTAACTCTACAGTATATCCCACCGGAACTGTAGATTTAATAATAATTACAGCCTCAGAATTATACTCTGTAATTTCCTTAATTACATTCTCAACACTGCTTGTGTCGAAATAATTGGTAGTGGGGTCATAATCTGTTGGAGTGGCGACAATAATATATTCAGCCTTATCGTAAGCTTCCTTCTTATCTAAAGTGGCTTTGAAATTAAGGGGTTTAGTACTTAGAAACGTACTGATTTCTCCATCTTCAATAGGAGATTTTTTAGAATTAAGCAATTCTACTCTCTCCTGAACAATATCTAAAGCTACAACTTCATTATGTTGGGCCAATAAGACGGCATTAGACAAACCTACATACCCTGTTCCTACGACTGCTATTTTCATTCTCTATTTTTTTATAAACGATTATCGTATTTCTCTAAAATTCCTTTAACATCATATAAAACTCCTCCTTCCTTCAGATAGCGGGAAAGATCAATATTCAGGAATTCATCATGAGAAACTGTAAGAACAATTGCATCAAACTGCCCCTTCACATCTTCAAGAGAATTGGTAGATTGTATACCATATTCATGCATTACTTCTTCTGGATTTGCCCACGGATCATACGTTGTGACTTCTACAGAATAGTCTTCCAGAGCATTGATAACATCTGCAGCTTTCGTATTTCTTACATCCGGACAGTTTTCTTTAAAAGTGATTCCAAGATTCAGTACTTTGGCATCCGTAATGTTGATTCTTTTCTTAATCATTGTTTTTACCACCTCGGAAGCTACAAACTGCCCCATGGAATCATTCAGTCTTCTTGCTGTAAGGATAAGCTCAGAATAATATCCCACGTCCTGCGCTTTTTGGGCAAGATAGAAAGGATCTACCCCGATACAGTGTCCTCCTACCAATCCGGGCTTGAATTTCAGGAAATTCCATTTCGTTCCTGCTGCCTCCAGAACTGCATGTGTATCAATATCCAGGAGATTAAATATTTTGGCAAGCTCATTCACAAAAGCAATATTGATATCACGTTGTGAATTTTCAATAACTTTTGATGCTTCAGCTACTTTGATGGTAGGTGCCAAATGGGTACCTGCTGCAATTACAGATTTATATAATTCGTCAACTTTTTTACCAATTTCCGGTGTAGAACCTGAAGTTACCTTTAAAATTTTCTCTACGGTACGTTCTTTATCTCCCGGGTTGATTCTTTCAGGAGAATATCCTGCAAAGAAGTCCTCGTTAAACTTTAATCCCGAAACTTTTTCCAGCACAGGGATACATTCTTCTTCTGTAACACCGGGATAAACAGTAGATTCATAAATAACAATATCCCCTTTTTTCAATACTTTTCCTACTGTTTCAGATGCTTTATATAAAGGTGTCAGGTCCGGACGATTATGTCTGTCTACCGGTGTAGGAACAGTTACGATATAGATGTTAGCCTCTTTAATATCTTCCAGATCAGATGAGCAAAGCAATCCTTTTGATGAGTTTGAAAACGGATTATCTTTCACTAAAACCGGCTGCAGTACCTCATCTTCTACTTCCAAAGTGGAATCTTTTCCGCTATTCAGTTCTGCAATTCTGGCCTGGTTGATATCAAAACCTACTACGGCATATTTTGTTGCAAATAAACGGGCCAGTGGTAATCCTACATATCCCAATCCGATTACCCCAATTTTATTATGTATATTCATATTAAATGTGATGTTCTTACTTTATTTTAATGTTTATTTTGAAGATAATTTGATTTATTTATTAAAAAGCTTCTGCCACCAGTTTTTCTTCTTATCAGCTGTATATCCGTAACCGTAGCCATAGTTGTATCCGTAGCCATAACCACCAACATTTTTAGAAACATCATTGATTACGAAAGAAACGTTTGATATTTTTGATTCTTTAACCAGTTTATTGGCAAAATCTATTAATATTTTTCTTGATACTCCCGATCTTACCACGTATAATGAAGCGTCGGCTGTATCAGAAATACTCAATGTATCTGAAACAAGCATCAGCGGAGCAGAATCGATCACAATATATTCGTAACGGGACGACATTTCACTGATAAGCTTCTGATAACGACCGTTGGAAAGAAGTTCTTGAGGATTTGGAGGGATAGACCCCGCATAAATCACATCACATTCAGGATTGGTATCTGAAGTATGGATAATATCTTCTACATCTGTCGTTTCATCATATAAATATTCTGTAAGACCGGCATTCTTAACACGTTCATCATCATATCTCTGGATCTGCGGATTTCTGACATCCGAACCAATGAGTAATGATCTTCCGTTTTTGCTTCCCAATGTCAGAGCAAGATTCACAGAAACCAGTGTTTTTCCTTCTCCTTTCACAGAAGAAGTTACCAGTATGACTTTCGCAGAATCTTTCTTAGGGAGTAGAAATTTAAGATTGGAAACCAATATTCTAAATGCTTCAGCCAACTCTGAGAAATCGTTTTTCTGTACAAGGTGATTCTGATTATCTTTAAGAGAAGGAATATCTGCCAGTACCCCAAGTGCTGAATTTTCTGAAATATCAGAACGGTTGTAGATTTTATCATCCCACATAAAGAAAAGATAGAACACTCCAAACGGCAACATCAATCCTAATAGAACTGCAGCTAAAAGAATGATATTTTTCTTAGGTGAAACAGGAGCATCATCAGTATAAGCAGGGTTTACAATTTTAGCTTTCGGAACATTAACAGATAGATTGATTGCATTTTCTTCCCTTTTTTGTAAAAGGAAAAGGAAAAGCTGTTCTTTAAGGTTCTGTTGACGCTCGATACCTCTGTAGATTTTCGACTGTCCCGGAACTTTTTCAATCATTCCAGTACTGGTGGAAATCTGACTGTTTATCTGCGCAATAGATGCCTGGATTGTTGCTTTCTGCTGACGGATGTTATCTCTTACGATTTCTTTTAGTGAAGAAATTTCTTTATTCATTTCTATCACTGCAGGGTTTTCATTGGTTGCCTGCTTCAAAGTTTTATTTCTGGTAATAACCAGCGTATTATATTGTGAAATTGCCTGTTCCAAAGAAGGATTTAATCCTAAATTTGAAGGCATAAGCTGATTATCTCCTTTTGAAGCTTCATTTTGAAGGGAATTAAGAAGATCCAGCTGTGTTTGCTGCTGAAGAAGCTGCTTTGTGTTCTCGTTTGTATTTTGAAGCGCCAATTGAGCCTGAGCCTCTAAGTCGACGATTTGGTTACGGTTCTGGAAGTCTTCTTTCTGATTCTCAACTCCGGAAAGATCCCGTGAAATAACTTCTAATCGTTTATCGATAAACTCCTGTGTATTCTGAGCCTGTAAGTTTTTATCTCTTAGTCCATCCAGATTATACTGTTTGGTTACTTCATTAAGAATAGCTTCTGATTTTTCGGGAACAGTTCCCACGATGCTGATGTCCATAAGCATCGCTTTCTGGTCCGGAAGATCAACCTGGATTTTCTTTTCTAAAGATTTTACCTTCTCTATTGGATTCCAGAAAACAATTTTATACTTATTTTTAAAGGTAAGGCCCGGAACTTTTTGAAGAACTACAGTTCCAAAATCTAGTATCAGGTTTTTACCAAAAGTTCCCTTTACTTTTTTGTTTTCCTTATCCTCCAGAACAAATTCATTTCCATTTACTTCTTTTACTTCATATTCGGAAGAAACAAATTTCTTGACATTTTTATAAGAAATAATTTCTGCAACAATGGGTACCTTGGTAAACAATTCGGAATCCCTTATCTCACCCGAATTATAATATTGTATATTAAGATTTAGATTTTCAACAACCTTCATCAGGATGGGTCTTGAGTTTACTACAGCTACTTCGCTCTTTAGTTCATCTGCATTTCCTAAACCAAGTCCTAAGTTATCGAGATCAATTAATGCACCTGTTAAATCAGACTGTTTTTTATCAAATTTTAATGTAGTAGTTGATTGATACTGAGGTACAGCGTATCTCAGATATATAAAGGCCACAATAACAAATAATAGGACAGATGCTATAAACCAAGGCCATTTGACTAAATATTTCCCAATGATCTTTCTTAAATTCAAAGATTCTTCACTTTCCTGAAATTCTATCTGCTGCATATTTATTTACGAGTTAAAGCAATAATAAGTGTACCAGCTGTCAGTAAAGCACCAATAATCTGGAATGTAAGGGCTCTGTTCGGATTCGAGTTAGCCTGAACCTGTTTGTTTTTGTCCGGCTGTACATATAATATGTCATTCTGCTTCATATAATAATAGGGTGAACTGACAATATCAGATCTTGTAAGATCGATATTAACAATCTGATCTGTCCCGCTATCATCGGCACGGATAAGCTTAACATTGGTACGGTCTCCGAAATCCGTCATATCACCTGCAAGCCCAAGTGCCTGAAAAATATTGATTTTTTGAGAAACACTTTCTTTCTGCCCCGGTTCCTTCACCTCTCCTAAAACACTTACATTGAAATTTTTAAGGGTAATGGTCACCAATGGATCTGTCAGATATCTCTTAAGACGTGATTCAAGCTCCTGTTTTAGCTGTACCTGTGTCATTCCTTTAACATACACATTTCCTAAAACCGGAAAAGAGATATAGCCTTCTTCATTGACAAGGTATTGACTTGGTTCTACATATTGGTTAATTCCCCTGCTAGCGTCACCCCCTACCTTATTTGCAGTATTAAGGTTAAAAGGCTTCACTGCTATTTCGTCAAGTGCAGATACAAGAATCATGAGAGCATCTCCTTCCTGAATATGTAAGCCCTGAAACTTAGCTTTTGCAACCTCTTCTTCCATATTATGCTTTGACATATATACCATATTCTGCTTCGGTCTGCATGATAATAAAGTAACCGATAACAGTACTATATATGCAATAATAGTTTTATTCATATGTTATTATTCTTATCTACTTGTGTTATTATTTAGGTTTATCGAACTAATTTCAACTATATTTAAATACATATTGTAATAAAACGACTATACTATTTAAATATTTTAAAGCGTGCTTTAAATTCTCATGTTAAAATCACTTCTTTCTCTAGCAATTTTCATTCCGTTTAAAAACAAAATGATGAAATTATTATTTTAATATGAACTTTTTTATTTATTTAATTCTTTAATTTTAATTATATGCTTCATTTTCAGATATTCTATATTGTTTGTAAATTTTTGACGACATTTTCTTTTTACAATTCATCAACTCAATTTCCTCAATTCAATCCTGACATCATCATGTTTATGTCATGAGGAATTTTTCTGACACATTCATTATTAAGAAATGTGGCGGCCATTTTGAATATTAGAAAAACAAGGAAAAATAAAAACAGAATAGTAATCTCTATCAGCGAAAATATTTTTTTATCCTGATATCCATTAAAAGTAATTGGTAAGTTCGGACTAATCGGGTGAAAATATAAAACCACAGCAAGAAAAAAAACAGCTAAAATATAAACAGGAAAAACCAACCATTCAGACATATACATTAAGCCTCTGATCTTAAAAATATTTCCCATATACAATAAATCTAAATTTCATTCTCATTAATTCATCAGCTAGTGGTTTTTATTGAACGAAGGTAACAATTATTATTAATATTTTTAATATTAATTTTTGTTTAAAACATAAAATTTATATCGAATATTGCAGAAAACTTACATCTTATTCAGGCGATCTACTTATATAAACCGACTCTCCTTATATCATTCCGCTTACAAATGGAAAATAAAAAAGTCTTCTAGAAATAGAAGACTTTTTTGCGATCCGGACGGGACTCGAACCCGCGACCTCCGCCGTGACAGGGCGGCATTCTAACCAGCTGAACTACCGGATCAATTTTTTAAAAAGAAATTGAGAAAACTTCCGCGATCCGGACGGGACTCGAACCCGCGACCTCCGCCGTGACAGGGCGGCATTCTAACCAGCTGAACTACCGGATCAATTTTTTAAAAAGAAATTGAGAAAACTTCTGCGATCCGGACGGGACTCGAACCCGCGACCTCCGCCGTGACAGGGCGGCATTCTAACCAGCTGAACTACCGGATCATTATTTTAAAGAACGTCGTTTCTTTTTCGTGGTTGCAAAATTACAACTTTTTTTGTTACCTGCAAATTATTTTAAAAAAAATGCCTCCCAATACTGGAAGGCGTTCATTATCAAACTTATTTTTTTTATAAGTGAGCGCTTAATTTTTCAGCGATTACCTCTTTTGGAGCTACACCTACTAATTTGTCTACTACTTCTCCATTCTTAAAAATAAGAACTGTAGGAATATTTCTGATACCGTACTGCATAGAAATCTCCTGGTTGTTGTCTACATCTACTTTCCCTACTACTGCTTTACCTTCAAAATCTGATGCAACTTCTTCGATGATTGGTCCTAAAGTTCTGCAAGGTCCGCACCATACTGCCCAGAAGTCTACTAATACCGGTTTATCTGATTTTAAAACCGTATCCTGAAATGAGCTGTCTGTAATTTCTAAAGCCATTTTTGTTTCTTTTATTTTAATTAATATTATTTTCTTTTAATCCTTTTGGATATTCAAAATTACGATATTTAAAGCACAAGACTATCTATGCTCAACATTAGTTTTTTCTATAGTGTAATCGCTTGAGATTTCCTTTAATGCGTTCACCAGTGTGTCAATCTCCGCTTTAGTCGTCATATGGCTGAAAGAGATACGTAATGGGGTGCAGTGATCCATTTCATCCTCAGAAAGCACCATCATCATCACCATTGAAGGCTTTGATGCTCCTGATGAGCATGCACTTCCCTGAGAAATTGCAATTCCTTTCATATCCAGCTGAAGTCCTATCAATGGATTTTTATAAGGCAGTAATGCGCTTAAAACTGTATAAAGGCTATTTTCCTTTTCTGCACTTCTTCCGTTGAATTTAATTCCTTCAATTTCGGCAGAAAGTCTTTCAATTGCATAATCCTTGATATCCTGCATATGACGGGTGTATTCCTCCATATGATTCAGAGAAAGTTCTAATGCTTTTCCTAATCCTACGATACCACAAACATTTTCAGTTCCCGCTCTAAGGCTTCTTTCCTGAGGTCCTCCGGTAATAATTCCTTTTAAACCTGTTGCTTTTCTGATAAATGCAAATCCAGCTCCTTTCGGACCATGAAACTTGTGGGCACTACACGATGCAAAGTCCACAGGGATATCAGAGAAGTCAAGGTTCATATGAGCCATTGTCTGCACGGTATCTGAGTGGAAAAGTGCCTGATACTGTTTGCAAAGCTGGGCAACCTGTTTAAGGTTAATGATATTTCCGATTTCGTTGTTGGCATGCATTAAGCTTACCAGTGTTTTTTTATCTGAAGCTTTTAAAAGTTCTTCTAATTTAGCAAGATCAATATCTCCTTTTTCATTCGGACGGATGTAGTTTACCTCTACTCCTTTTATGTTTTTCATATCCAGAATACTTTCAGAAACGCATTTATGTTCCAGAGGAGAACTGATGATTCTTTCTACCCCAAGGTGTTCTACCGAGGATTTGATGATCATATTATTTGATTCGGTACCACAGGAAGTGAAAATGATTTCAGCAGGAGTTACATGAAGATAGTCTGCAACCTGTCGTCTTACATTTTCAATAAGGATTTTTGCTTCCTGGCCAAAGCTGTGCGTTGAAGAGGGGTTTCCGAAATTCATCTTCATTGTGCCCACCATTGCATCTATAACTTCTTCTGCAAGCGGAGTGGTTGCGGCATTATCTAAATATACTTTATCCATTGTTATTTTGAATATTTTAATTCTACGGAGTTAAACTGATAATCTGCGGGAACAGTAAAAATAAACCACGGGTTTGAAATTACCTGAATTTCCATTCCACCGGAAGGCTCTCCGGCAGGAACTTCTACATACAGAATCTTATTTTTCACAGATATATTTTTAATTTCTTCAATTTTGTGACTTCCAGATCTGAAGGTTCCCAAATTGTATACAACAACTTTTTTATTTTTCGGAAATTGTGGATATTTAATATAAGATTCTTTTCCCGGTTCTGAAATACCAAAACTTCCGCTGATAATATTACGAAAATCCTTTTCGTCTTTAATGATCTTAAAGCCGGGAGCATCGGTTCCTCCCTGATTTTCAGAAACGAGGAGCTCCGTACTTTGCTGCATAACAGAAGACTTCTGAGATGAAGTGCTGGCACAGCCCATAAAGAGTACTGCACATGCAATGATCAGGCTTTTCATTTTTTACAATTTTATCTCCCAAAATTAGTGAAAAAATTGGTAATGTCCCTCATTTGCCCATTTCAACATTGGCCGATCTCCGGAAGTATCACCAAATGCAATAATTTTATCGTACTTGGAATCGTTAATTTCCTCTTTGATTCTTATCAATTTTTCCTTTCCGTTACAATTTTTTCCTACAAAGTTTCCGGTGAAAATACCGTTTTTAAACTCTGCTCGCGTAGAAACAAGCTCCATTTTCAGTTCTTCAGCGAATGGTTTTACCCAGATATCCAATGAAGCGGTTACCAATAAACTCTGTGTATTATTCCTATCGATATTTTTTATAAAATCCAATGCATTCTCCCTTACTATTTTAGGGTAGTGCTGTTCAAAAAACTGTTTAGACTTCTGTTCAATTTTCTCCTGGGTCTGTCCTCTTAAAATAGAACCGATAAAGCTTTTTTTCACTTTTTCCGTTTCAGCCAGTTTTAGCTTCAACAGGATAAAAAGAGGTACGTGTCTCAAAAATTGTATACGGTATTTTGTTGAATCGTAAAATTTAAGATACATAAACATGGTATCCTTATATGTCAGGGTTCCGTCAAAATCAAAACAATACAATTTTTTCATTTTTTAAAGCTTTAATTTCTTGAATATAAACTCAGGAATATTCCTGATAATCATCATAATAATACTCCAAACCGGCAAAACATATGCCACATTTCTCTGTTTTTTGAAGGCTTTATAAATACAGGAAGCTGCCTGTTTTGGCGTTGCTGTCAGTTTCGGATTTAAAGGCAGGCCTTCTGTCATTTTGGTTGCCATAAACCCTGGTTTTATCGTAAGAACGTGCACTTTTTTATCAAAAAGATAATTTCTCAAACCACTCAGATAAGCCGTAAAAGCTGCTTTTGCACTTCCATAGATAAAGTTACTCTGTCTTCCCCGGTCTCCTGCCACTGATGAAAGACCGATAATCGTTCCGGATCTTCTGCTTTCAAATTTTTGAGCAAAATAATTCATGACAGGCACCAGTTTTGAATAATTGATATCAATGATACGCTCTGTATTTCTATTATCATATAATCCTTCTTCTGTTCCTTCACCCAAATATCCTACGGCACAAAATAATACATTTGAATTGATATTATCAAATCTATTGTAATCAATTTCTTTTGTCAGATCCAATTCAATGACTTCCGCCTGCTGCAGAAACTTTACATCAAGATGTCTTGCAAAACGCTCTGTAGTTTCTTTATTTGAGGTAAAAAGATAGATTTTTTCAAACTTTTCTCCTTCCTGAAGTGCTTTTTCCACAAAAGCCTGTGCTACTTCAGATGTACTTCCCAGAACTATCATTACGAATTGTTATTTATGATTCTTTTGTGCTGTAAAGACACAAATTTAGGATTTTGAATATTTTTCAGGTAGTTGGTAAGCGATGATCTGCTCATGCTGTCTTTGGTAAGATATATTCTTCCTCCAAACTCCTGAACAATAGCATCCAGCTGATCTACCAGTTTTTTCAGTTTTGAATTGACTTTAAAATCCAGCGCCAATGTATACCCTTCCACAGGGAATGAGTTGTAAGCCTGAGGATTGTTTTTTCCAAAAAGTTTTAAAACTGCTAAGAATGATCCGTTTCTGCTTTTGGCGATCGTTTCAAGGATTCTTTTCATTCCTTCTTTTCCTGTTTCTTTAGGAATTACCATCTGATACTGTATAAAACCGGACTTCCCATAGATCTTATTCCAATCTGTGATCGCATCCAAAGGATAGAAAAACGTTTCATAATCGATAAAGTTTTTCACTTCTTTTTTAGACTGCTTTTTATAGTATAACCAATTGAAAATTTTTACAGTAAGGGCATTCAGTACAAATCCCGGAAAATAAAAAGGAACTGTAGGAGAAAATTTCTTCTTCAATCTCAATGGTGTTTTGGAAAAACTCTGGGGAAGTTCATGCTGGAAAGCATGTTCTCCTCTCATGAGAATACTTCTTCCGATATTTTTTCCTTTCTGAAGACAATCAATCCAGGCAACCGTGTAGGTCCAGTTTTCACTTTCATCGAACAGCTTAAAGATCTCATCCAGATTGTCTGCTTTGATACTTTCCTGACGAATGTATGCGGACTCTATATTTTTAAGTTTAAATTTTGCTGTGAGAATAATACCGGTAAGTCCCATTCCACCAATGGTAGCCCAGAACTTTTCTGTATTTTCCTCCCTGGAACAGGTAATGATCTCCCCTTTCTCAGTCATGAGCTTAAATTCAATCACATATTCTGAAAAGCACCCTTCTGCATGATGATTTTTTCCATGAACATCGGATGCTATAGCACCTCCTACCGATACAAATTTTGTCCCGGGAGTAACGTATAGAAAATATCCCTGCGGAACCGCTATTTCCAGTACATCTGAAAGCAGCACTCCGGATTCACATTCTATGATCCCGTTCAGACGGTCAAAATTGATGAACTTATTTAATTTTTTTGTTGAAAATATAGCTTCTCCCAATGAAGCATCTCCATAACATCTCCCATTTCCTCTCGCTATGACTTCGTTGTGATTGAGTACAAATTCTTTTATTTTTCTGAAACTGTCCTCAGATCTCATTTCCTTCTCTACTATTGGGAAATTTCCCCAGTTGGTAACTTTCTGTATGAAATTCGGCTTCATTTCTTAAAATAAATTTGAATTAAAAATGCAACAACCCAAAGCAATAAAGTAGCCTGTATGTAACGGTCCCTGTAGACAATTTTTGTAGGAGATTCCGTTCTGTTGTAAACAAGGGTCTGCTGAAGATATCTTAACAATGCAAATACAACGAAAATCACGGTATAAAAAACTCTTTCATGAAATCTTTCCTGAACTTCCGGAGAGAGCGTAAACATCAGGTAGCAGACAATAGCCAGTGTAATAGAAATGGATAAAGCAATATCTGCAAACTGAACGTTATAGCCATCCAGTGCTTTTCTTGTTTTTCCTGAAACCTGGGCATTGATAAGCTCTCCCCTTCTTTTTCCTATAGCCAGTACCAAAGCCAATACAAAGGTCAGCAGAATCGCCCATTGCGAAATGCTGATTCCGGTAATATAACCTCCAGCCAGTACACGCAGGACAAATCCTATGGCAATAATAAAAATATCAATAATAGGAACGTGTTTAAGCCTGAAAGTATAGGCAAGATTCATAACTACATAAAATCCTATGATGATTGCAAATTTCCAAAGAAATTCATGGAAATAAAGTTGAGTAAAAAATACAAGACCAATATCAGCAATGATAAGACCTATAAGAATTCCTATCGCTTTTGATTTTGAAATAGCTCCACTCGCCAAAGGTCTTCTCCTTTTCTCAGGGTGTTTTCTGTCTGCTTCAATATCATTATAATCATTCAGGATATAAACAACACTTGCTGCAAGTGAAAATATGACAAATGCAAAAATGCTTTTGAGAAGCAGATCTGTATTGGTAATATTACCTGAAAAGAACAGAGGGACAAATACAAAAAGGTTTTTCACCCATTGCTCCACACGGAGCAGTTTTAAATATTTCTTCATTTATGTTATTTCAAATACAAAAATAATAAATTCAAAATTTCTAGCATAAAAATACAAAAAAAACCGCCGGGGCGGTCTTTTACGAAAATATTTATATATTAAATTAACTATTGCCCTTGTTTGGCATCGTTAATCATTTTTTCATTGGCAGTAATTGCAAACTCTACTCTTCTGTTTTTAGCTCTTCCTTCTTCAGTATCATTGCTAGCTACAGGCATTGCTTCACCTTCACCTTTTGTAAACATTCTGCTTGATGCAATTCCTTTTCCTGATAAATAGGCTTTCACAGCGTCTGCTCTTCTTTGAGAAAGTTTAAGGTTGTAAGCATCTGCACCTTTGCTGTCTGTGTGACCATAGATGTTGATGTTTGTATCCGGATTATTAGCCAGTACTTCAGCTAATTTATCAAGGTTGGTCTGTGCAACAGAAGTAAGGTTTGAAGAGTCGAAAGCAAAGTTAACGATACTTTCATTCATAGTTACCTTAATACCATCTCCTACTCTTTCTACCTGAGCACCTGGTAAAGTTTCTTTAATATCTTTCGCCTGCTTATCCATTTTGTTACCGATAACGTTACCCGCAACACCTCCGATAATACCTCCTAATACAGCTCCGATAGCACCATTTCCTCCTCTACCTACATTATTTCCAAGGATACCTCCAAGTACTGCTCCTGAAGCAGCACCTACCGCTGTACCTCTTTGTTGGTGGTTTGAATTCTGAACCGCTTCACAACTTGTCAATAATAATGCTGATGACAGGAAAAGGGCTCCTACGTATGTTTTTGTAAATTTCATTTTTTTTGATCTTTTATGTTGATAAATTATTTCATTCCTGTTCTCTGGAAGTTGTAAACTACTTTTACATTACCTCCTTCAAATGGAACATCTTGCTCAAGTGAAAACTGATCTGTAGATTGATTGATCATTGTCAGGCTGTAACCTGCTGTATTTTGTTTAGCTTTTGTACCTGAAGCAATTTTCTTAAACATAAACGTATTACCGCCTTTTACTTCAAATTTGATAGGCTGTGTAATTGCCGGGCAATCTCCACCGCCGTTTAAAGTATACGCTCCTGTCCAGTTATTGGGAATCAATCTCCAGTGGCTTCCTACGAAGCACTGTGCGTCTGCACCTTCATCAAAAGGCTTAATTTTATAACCTTTATCATAATCTATGCTTACAATCTGCCAGTCTCCTTTCATTTTCAGGAAGTCGGCTCTTTGATTTTGAGATGTAGCTGCTTTGTTAACAGAGGAACACGAAACTGCAAAAAGTGATGTTCCCAACATCCCTGCAAGTAGTAACTTTTTCATTTTGTTGTTTATTATTTTGTTACTATAAAGTTACAAAAAACCGTGCCAAAATTTAAAATAAAAAATAAAAAGTCCGAAAAAATTCGGACTTTTTATGGTTTCTCCTTAAACACAGGGAGATAAATTATTTTTTAACAACCTTTTTTACGGATTTCGAAGGCTTGGCTGTGCCTGTAGTTTTTCCTTTATAAAAGTTGGTATAAGCATATTCTGCAGCTTTTTTCAGGTCGATAACTCCACCTGCCTGAGATTGGTCACCAAAACCATCTGCTGTACTCGGGTTGCTGCTTTTCACAAGGGCTTCAATAATCTGATAAGGTTTCAGATCCGGCATGTAAGCCAGCAAAACAGCAGCTCCTCCCGCTACTACAGGGGAAGCCATTGAAGTACCCTGAAGGTATTTATATTCGTTTTTAGGAACGGTAGAATAGATTTCTTCTCCCGGAGCAAAAACATTGACCATCTTTTTATTGTAATTGGAAAAATCTGCTCTCAGCGCATTATTTTTATTGGTACTTGCCCCTACCACAAGAACGTTGCTTACAAATGGTTTCTCATCTGTAACATTTTTAAAATTGGTAGGATATGCCAAGTGCTCTGCTACATCTTCATTTTCGTTACCTGCAGCTTTCACTAAAAGAACGCCTTTATCTTCAGCATATTTGAAGGCATCCCAAACCACATTTTTACCTGGAGAAACAGGTTTTCCAAAGCTCATATTTAAAACTTTTGCACCATTATCTACAGCATATCTGATGGCATTGGCAACGTCTTTATCTCTTTCATCACCATTCGGAACTGTTCTTACAGACATAATTTTAGCCACTTTGGAAGCTACTCCGTACTGAACTTCTTTTCCTTGCGGAAGTCCGGCAATAATACCTGCCACGTGAGTTCCATGTTCTGCATCCGGTCCTTCATAATGATTATTTCCATAGATTTTTTCAGAATAGTCATCATAGTTATCCCCTACAATTTCTTTTCTCGGATCATAGGAAAGGTCATATTGTTTTGCTGCAGGAGCAAAATGATCGATGGCTTCTTTCATTTCCTCCTTCATCTTTTTTTCAAATTCCGCGGCTGATTTTCCTTTAAATTCCGGATTTTGGGAGATCTGGCCTAAAAATTCCTTCGCAATGGCATCTCTCTGATCTGTCGGAGCTTTGATCGCAGCAATAGTTTCAGCGGTTACAGGCTTACCTGCAAGCAGTTTTACCATATTAGGAATCAGTTCGTTCAGCATAGAATAAGTCTGAAAGTTTTGTTTTGCCTCGATACTTTTTTTATTGAACATATCTTTGGCTTTCATATACATCTCAAACTCTTCCTTCATCTTAGCCTGGTTGGCTTTATTTTTTGTGGAATCATCACCTTCGAAGACAGGTTTATATTTGGCAACTACTCTTGTCACCTCCATGTTATCGATATCAATATCACCGTTTTTACCTCCTATAAAGTTCCATCCGTGTACGTCATCAATATATCCGTTTCCATCGTCATCTTTTCCATTTCCGGGAACTTCGTTTGGATTTGACCATAGGTTTTTTACCAATCCCGGATGATCTACCTGTACTCCACTGTCTAATACACCCACCACGACGGTTTTAGGCTTCAGACCTTTAGATTCCAGGTATTTATAAGCATTTGCTGTATTTACCCCGTATACTTTTGAAGTTGCAAAATCTTTATGATACCATGTCATCAGATCTTTATCTTCGTTGGGATCAATACTTTTAGCTTTAGATTCCTGTGCAAAAGAGAAACTAAAACCTGCAAAAAAAACTGCAGCTAATAATACCTTTTTCATATGTTGATATTTAATTTTTTAAAGAGATATGCCAATCACCATCATCATCTGTTTTATACTTTACCAACAGTGATTGTACTAATATTGTTGTTTTATATTTTTTATATATACGAGTGATTCCGGGCCTTTATTACAAATAAGGTCAAGAACCGACAGGTCTTCCAAAAATCCGAATTTATCAGAGAATGTCTGGTAATAGTCTTCCATCTGAAATTCTGAAGGAAGTTTTGCCGAAAACTTTTCCCTGAAATTGATACTCTCCGGATTTTTGATATATTCTTTATTCAAAGAGTGTGCCTTTTCTGTTTTAAGTATCTGTTGGATGACTTCTATCCCTTTAAGGTTAAAATCCAAAAGGAATTTTTCTTTAAGGTCAAATATTTTCCTGAACTTATCTTCATAATACTCAAAATAAGGAGAGCTTTGATATGCGGTCTTAATAGATTTCCAATGAAGCGTTCTCCAGTCTTCGCGGTAAGAAATTTCAACATCTTTGAATTCTCTTTTCCCATTATGATTGATGGGAATTATTAATGATAATTTTCCGTTGGCACCATAAATATTGGCCCTGTTTCTATACGTCTGCTTCGGAAAGTTTTCAAACTGTTCAAATACAATTTCATTTTCAGGATTTAAAAACACTGAAAACCATGAAATTGGGGGCATATAAAATGCCGGTAATAATACATTCTTCATATTCATAATGCAAAAATGAAGTATTTTTTCAAATACTTCATTCTATTTTACGTTTAATTTTTTTATTAATTGTCTTCAGTTTTTTTCTTTCTGAATAATTTCATGAAATACTCCCATCCGAAGAACAAGATCAGGATCATTGCTGCAATCCACCAGTAAGAGGTTTTATTGGCTTCTCCTGTATTAGTTGCTTTGAACATTCTTTCCCAACGGATTTTCTTAGGGGCCTGATACGTTGAACTTGCATCCGGGAATACTCCCTGTACGCTCATCCATGTAAACATTGGTTTTCCAACAATATTTTCTTCCGGAACGAAACCAAAGAATCTTGCATCCAATGACGCATCTCTGTTGTCCCCGATCATCATATAATAATCCTGTTGAATGGTATACTGATTCGCTTCTTTACCATTAATGAAGATCTTTCCGTTTTTCTTTTCTAAACTGTTGTGTTCATATTCAGAAATGATCCATTGGTACATTGGAAGTGTCTCCTGATTGATCGCTACCACATCTCCTTTTTTAGGAATTCTAACCGGGCCGTACCAATCCTGATTCCAAGGTTTGTTGATCGGGAAAATAGATTGTGTGGTATCAATTTTAGTTTTAGCTTCGTCTCTGTAATATACTGCAGCTTCTCCTTTTGGTGAAACTTCTTCCTTCATATCAATAACATGAGGAAGCTCTTTAATTTCTTTGGCAGTTTTATCCGTTAAACCCTGGAATCCATAAAGGAAACCTCCGTTATCCTGCTGTACTTCCTGAACCGGTAAAAATCCGTACGCTTTGTATAAAGTAGGAATATCCAATTGCGCATCAGTCGTTACAATATATCTGTGCTGTACTTCCTGATCTCCTAAAACAGTCTCCGGCTTTCCGTTAACGAAAAGTCTTCCGGCTCTCATTTCAAAAGTATCTCCTGCTGTAGCCACACATCTTTTTACGTAAGGATCTTTTCTGTCAATAGCAGTATGGACGGAATCCTGAGGATAGTTGAAAACCACCACATCATTTTTCTGTGGCTTGTTGAATTGTAAGATTCTTGTGTAAGGAAGCTTCACTGCATCTACGTAAGACTTTGGATCATCTTTCGGGTTTCCTTTCTGTCCTGTATCCATAATAGTTCCCTGAAGGAAAGGAATCGCCACAGGACGCATTGGAAGTCTGTATCCATAGCTCCATTTGTTTACAAAAAGGAAGTCACCCACCAATAATGTTCTTTCCATAGATCCTGTAGGAATCCCGAAAGGCTGTGTTACAAAAACATGGATAATAGTGGCAAAAACTACCGCAAAGGTAATGGAACCAATGAATGTATCTTTCTTTTTATCGTTTTTCTCTTCTTCTGTAAGAAACAGGTCGTTTGCATTTTCATCTTCTAACTCTACATCTTTCGAATAGTTGATGACCGCCATATAAATAAACGGCAGAATCACGGTAAGAATCTGATCTTTGAAAAGTGTTTTCCCAAACTTTTTCACTAAATAAAGGTGGAAAACCGACATCATAATGGGGCCTACTATCGGAAGATAAGACATGATTGCCCACCATTTCGGATGTTTTGTTTCTTTGAGAATAATGAAATAGTTGTAGAAAGGGATAAAAGCAAACAGAGGGCTATATCCCATTTTCTTGAACAGTTTCCAAGATGAAATCCCCATCAGTACGGATAGTATGAGGACATACACTGTATAAGTTAAAAAATAATTCATAAATTTTTGTGCCTATTCTTAAGATATAAATAATAAAAATGATGAGTAATAAATGATAAAAGCAGTCCGCTGTTTACAATTCACTATTCATCATTTTCTGCTTATTGGTCTGCAATTTACAGAATTTGTTACAAATTAAAGCCCCAAAACGTCTTTCATTGCGAAGTTTCCTTTTTTATCTTTAATCCACTCAGCAGCTACTACCGCTCCCAGTGCAAAACCGTTTCTATTGAAAGCGGTATGCTTGATTTCGATTTCGTCCACTTCACTTCTGTAATACACGCTGTGTGTTCCCGGAACTTCATCTTCACGTATGGCAAAAATTCCAAGCTGCTTCCCTTTTGTTTCTTCCAGTTTCCAGGCATCAAATTTAGGATTGTTCTGAATGATTCCCTCAGCGATAGAAATTGCAGTCCCACTTGGAGCATCTTTTTTATGGATGTGATGAATTTCTTCCAGCTGGCAAGAGTATTCATCTACGTTTTTCATCAGGTCCGCAAGCTTTTCGTTCAGAGCAAAAAATAAGTTGACTCCCAAACTAAAATTGGAACCGTATAGGAAAGCGGTATCGTTATCCACCGCTAATTTTTCAATTTCAGCTTTTTGATCAAGCCATCCTGTTGTTCCACAGATCACGGGAATTTTATTTTCAAGGCAAGCTTTGATGTTTTCAAAAGCTACTTCCGGCAGTGAAAATTCAATCACAACATCCGGATTATTAAGATTCTCAGCAGTCGGGGTTTCCTTCAGACGGGCAACTACTTCATGACCTCTCTTCTGTGCGATCTCATCAATGATCTTACCCATTTTACCGTAACCAACTAATGCTATTTTCATATAATCTTATTTATTTTTAATGCTGCATTCAATCTTCAGACCTTCTGCAGATATGTTGTATTTTAAAATCTGTAACTTAAACTGAAACCTGTTTTTGGTGTGCTGTAGCCATACTGGTCCTGAATAACCGACGGCTTAAACACCAGATCCGGATCATGACGGCTTTCATAAAGATGAGCGTCTACTACAGCATCTACAATATTCAGAATATAAATCAAACCTGTAATGGCAATGGCATAATCCCTTTGCCTCTTGGCTCTGTCCTGTGCATTACCCAACGCTCTTTTGTCCAGCCATGGGTGGCTGTCTACGAATTCATTGGGAGTTCCGTTCAGCTTTGCCACGTAATATTCACGATATTTTTTGTATTGGTTATCATTCCATACGGCAATACCAACCCCAGCACCTACTGCTCCCCAGACAATAGGAATTTTCCAGTATTTTTTGTTATAAAACTGTCCTAATCCGGGTAAAACTGCAGAGTACAATCCTGCTCTGGTAGGATTAAGCTTTAAGGTTTTTGCTGTGGGACCGTTTGCTTTTTCAAGATCTTCAATGATTTTGGCTTCGGTTTTACCAGGCTTTACGACACGGGTTTCTTCTTTCGGAGGAGTCTGCATCCGAACGGTATCGATAGGTTTTACTTGTGAGTAAGCCAGTGCAGCGATACACAAGAAAAATGTGAAAAATATTTTCTTCATTTATTTAATATGAGATAAAATATATTCCAGCTCTTCTTCATTTTTGAAGTCCAGAACAATTTTACCTTTTTTACCATTTCCAGAAGCTTTGATCTCTACTTTTACGTCTAAGATATCTGCAATGGTCTTCTGGGCTTTTTTATAGTTATTGGAAAGTTCTACTTTTGCTTTTTTGGCAGCAGGAGACTTCGGGTTCTTCAATGCAGCAGCAGCCTGTTCAGCCTGACGAACGTTTAATTTTTCTTTGATAATAAGATCAAATAAAATCTGCTGATCTTCTTCACTTTCAAGACTAATAATCGCTCTTCCGTGTCCTGCAGAAATCTCACCGCTTCTGATAGCATTCTGAATATCCGGATTTAATCTTAGCAGTCTGATAGAATTGGTAATTGTACTTCTGTCCTTTCCTATTCTCTGGCTCAGGTTTTCCTGAGTAAGACCGATTTCCTCCAAAAGCCTGTGATAAGTTAATGCAATTTCAATAGCATCAAGGTCTTCCCTCTGGATATTTTCAACAAGAGCCATTTCAAGAAGCTCCTGGTCATTGACTAAACGGATATAGGCAGGAATAGTCGTTAATCCGGCAATTTTAGTTGCCCTGTAACGTCTTTCCCCGGAAATGATTTCAAACTTCTCCCCGTCTTTTCTCAGGGTAATCGGCTGGATTACGCCTAAGTTTTTAATAGACTGTGCAAGTTCGTTTAATGCTTTTTCATCAAAATAAGTTCTCGGCTGCGTTGGGTTCGGATAGATATCTTCAAGCGCAACTTCCACAATATTTCCCACAAACTTATCTGCTCCTTCATCAGTAGCGGAATTGATCGTTGCTTTGGATTCTGCACTTAAAATGGCGCCCAGGCCGCGTCCCATAGCTCTTTTTTTGTCCTTCATAGATATAATTGATAAATGATGTTTGAGAAGTGATGACCAGCATTCACTTATTGCCCATTTATTATTAATTTAATTCTTTATTAAGTTTTCATTCTTCAAAAGAACTTCTTCAGCTAACTGAATATACTGAACAGCTCCCTTACTTTCCGCATCATAGTTCAGGATACTTTCCCCGAAACTTGGTGCTTCACTCAATCTTACGTTTCTGCTGATAATGGTTTCAAAAACCATCTCAGGGAAATGTAAATTTACTTCTTCCACAACCTGATTGGATAGTCTCAATCTGCTGTCGTACATGGTTAAAAGAAGACCTTCAATTCCAAGATCTTTATTATGGATTTTCTGAACATTTTTAACAGTGTTCAACAATTTCCCAAGTCCTTCTAATGCAAAATACTCACACTGGATCGGAATGATTACAGAATCTGCTGCTGTAAGAGCATTTACCGTAATAAGACCTAAACTCGGTGCACAGTCGATGATAATATAATCATAATCATCCCTTACACTTGCCAATGCTTTTTTCAGCATATACTCACGGTCTTCCTTGTCTACCAATTCAATTTCCGCTGCTACCAGATCGATATGTGACGGAATAATATCCAGGTTGGGAGTTGCCGTTCTTTTGATACAGACTCTTGTATCTGCACTATGCTCAAGAAGATTATAGGTAGAATACTGAACATCCTCAACACCCAAGCCGGATGTTGCATTCGCCTGAGGGTCAGCATCAATAATTAATATTCTTTTTTCCAATACTCCTAATGCTGCTGCCAAATTTACAGCGGTGGTAGTTTTACCAACACCTCCTTTTTGATTAGCAATACCTATGATTTTTGCCATTATTAGAACTTTAAGCTTCAAAAATACACTTTTTTCTTTGCTCTCGGTGAGTGGAGAAAATCAAAATTGAGTTAAAATATTGTTAATAAGCAATTTAACGATAAAAAAAATTATCCACAAAAAAAATTCTTTGTGGATAACTATTTGAAATTTACTTTTCCGTATTAATTATCAAATTTCATAGAGATGGGAAATTTGAAATAACTTCTTACGAATTCTCCTTTTTTGTTTTTGGCCGGGATCCATTTTCCTTTGTTGGAAATTGATTTAATAGTTCTCATTGCCTCATTGTTAAAATCGGCGTTGGTTCCGTTAGCTTTTACCCCTGAGATGGTTCCGTCCATTTCTACAATAAAGGTAACTGTCGTCTTTACAACATCTTCGGATTCAAATCCTGAACTGTCGAAGCTGTTCATTACTTTATTTCTGAAGGAGTCTATTCCTCCCGCAAAATTGGCTTCTACCCCAAGTTCTCCTGCTTCAGCAATTTTACTTTTGTCCACCGGATCAGCAATCACAGGCGGAGGTGTTGTCATTACAGGACCTGTTCCCACTGTTAGTGTCGGAACATTGGGTGTCTTCGGCGCAACAGGATCTCCTTTAAAATTGTCTTTAAATCCTGCTACAGCATCATCAGGAATGGGATCTTTTTTCACATTATCCTGAGCTGTACTTGATGGTGTAGGCACTGTACTGTCAAATGTTTTTGTATTGGGTGCGACCTCAGGCTTTACCAGAGTAATTTTTACCGGCGGAGCAACAGGATCATCAGGAATTAATACTGGTGGAGGAAGTACATACCCTCCATCTGTTATAACTTCTACAGGTTTCAATGCAGAAATCACAAATGGCGTGATGGATACTGCAGCCATTAAACTTGCTCCGATAAAAAGCGCTTTGGTTAATATTCTATCTGATTCGTTTCTTAATACATAGGCACCATAGTCTTTATTGCGGTGCTCGAACAGGACTTCGTTGAACCGAAATTCCTGGTTTTGGTTATGTTGTTTCATCACTACTACTATTTAAACTGTTAAAAATTTTGATTATTAGTTTTATTATTCTTATCGATAAGTACTGTTTCAATATCAAAACATCTGCCAAAATTTTATCAAAACAACATAATATTAGAAAATTTTATGATAATGTTTGAATTTTAACATTTACAAGTAAAAAGTTTATAGAAGAAAAAGGAGTTATTTCTTCTCAAGTAAATGAGAAATAAACTCAATGACTTCTTACCCCTTGCCAAGGTTTAAAACCTTGACAAGGGTCATAAAACAAAAAAAGAGACCATCCCATGATGATCTCTCTTTTATTTTTATCTTTACGAATATTAGAATAATTCTTTTCTGATGATGTTCTGACTTCTTTCAGGACCTACAGAAACTAAGTATACGTTGATTCCTAAGTATTTCTCAATAAACTCGATGTATTTTTGAGCAGTATCAGGAAGTTCATCATAGCTTCTTGCTTTAGTAATATCTTCGCTCCAACCTGGTAAATCCTGATAGATTGGCTCGTAGTTGTATAGCTTTTCTGTTGACGAAGTGAAATAATCGATGATTTTTCCGTCTTCAGTTTTGTAATGTGTTACTACTTTCAGGTTCTCAATTCCTGTAAGAACGTCAAGCTTAGTGATCACAAGGTTGTTGATTCCGTTGATCATACAAGCATGCTTTAAGGAAACAAGGTCTAACCAACCTGTTCTTCTTGGTCTACCTGTAGTTGCTCCGAATTCACCACCGATCTGTCTGATTTTCTCACCCAGTTCGTTATCCAATTCAGAAGGGAAAGGTCCGTTTCCTACTCTTGTACAGTAAGCTTTTGCTACTCCAATAAGGTTCTGAAGTGAAGTTGGCGGAACACCAGCTCCTGAACAAACACCTCCTGTAGATGGAGAAGATGAAGTTACGTATGGATACGTTCCAAAGTCAATGTCAAGCATTAATGCCTGTGCACCTTCGAATAAAACGTTTTTACCGTCTCTGATTGCTTCGTTCAGCTCTAATTCAGTATCAACGATTCTGTCCTGAAGCTGCTTTCCGATCGCTAAATATTCGTTGTAGATTTCTTCAACGTCTAACGTTGGTTTTCCGTAATATTTTTCAAAAAGAGAGTTCTTAACTTTTAAGTTTTTCTCAATTTTATCTCTTAAAATTTCTGGATTTAAAAGGTCTACCATTCTGATCCCGACTCTTGCAATTTTATCTTCATAACAAGGTCCGATTCCTTTTTTGGTAGTTCCGATCTGAGTTCCTCCGTGTTCCTCTTCACGGTAAGTATCCAAAAGGATGTGGTAAGGCATAATAACATGCGCTCTTCTGCTGATAAAGATGTGATCTGTTCTTAAGCCTTTGCTCTCGATCTGACCAACTTCTTTAATGAAAGACTTAGGGTTTACCACTACTCCGTTCGCAATGATACATTTCCCTTTGCATTGAAGAACTCCTGAAGGAAGAAGGTGTAGAACGAATTTCTCATCACCTACATAAACCGTGTGACCAGCATTGTCTCCACCCTGGAAACGTACTACATAATCCGATTTTGCTGATAAAACATCCGTGATTTTTCCTTTGCCTTCATCTCCGTACTGAAGACCTACAACTACATAAGTTGACATATTTTACTTTTGTTTTTAGATTCGTGCAAAATTACTTTTAAAAAATTGGGTGAGCAAATTTGAGAGGAATTTTATTTTGGGGTGGGGTGAAAATCATGAGGTTGAACGGAATAATTTTTATATTTGATTTATTACAATTATCTCAAAAACATCTTTTTTTAACCGTATTTTATCTTAAAGGATTTGCAAATGAAAATGAACAATTTAAAATATTTAATGTAAAAACAAAAAGATTTAAGCAAAAAGGAAATTTCTTTTCTTCTTCTTCTCATTTTTACATTCTTAAGGATAATAGATTTTGGTGAAGATGATTAGATGAATACAAAGAAATATTATTCAATAACTTAGTTTAATTTTTTTGATAAAATACCAAAAATTGGTATCTTTGATTAAAATTAACACAATGGCAAAAAACACATCCATATTATTAGGCGATTATTTTGACAACTTTATCAGCCAACAAATTAAATCTGGAAAATTTTCTTCCGCCAGTGAAGTTGTAAGAACAGCTTTAAGAATGTTCGAATATGAAGAATCTAAAAAAACAGAATTAATCAACGAACTAAAAAAAGGGGAAAAATCTGGTTTTGTTGAAAATTTTGACCGTAAAGAATTTTTGAAAAATCTTCATCAAAAACATTCTGCTGACTAGATGAAATACAAAATAAGTAAAGAAGCGTCCCATGATTTACAAAAAATCTGGCTTTACACCTTCGAAACTTGGTCAGTAAAACAGGCAGATCATTATTTTGATTTGCTCATGAATGAAATTGAGTACTTATCTGAGAATCCAAAATCTGGAAAAGATTACGGTGAAATCAGGAAAGGATATTTCCGTTCAAGGGTGAAATCTCATTTTATATTTTACAAAATCAAAAGTGAGGAAATTGAAATCATAAGAATTCTTCACCAACAAATGGATATTTCATCAATATTAAATGAATAGAAAAATCATTAATTCTGTATCTTTAATTACCCTCTAACCCAAAAGAGAATCCCCCATGAGATCACTCCAAAAATCAGGTTATCTACCTGCAACCACAAACGATCAAACCCAACTCTTTTACACTTTATTTTATCCGTATGCAGCTTCTGTGAAAGCCACGCTACTTATTGTTCACGGAATGCAGGAACACAGCGGAAGATATGCAGAGATTGCAGAATATTTTGCGGCTCATGGAATTGCTGTATTGACCTATGATCACCTGGGACATGGAAAATCGGTAAAAGAGAAAAAAGATATTGGTTTCTTCCAGCTTGAAAAACCGGATGAAAGGCTTGTAGCCGATGCCGAAATGATGGCTGATTATCTTGTAGAACAATATCCGGATGTCCCCCATTTTATTCTGGGCCATTCTATGGGATCTTTTATTACACGATGTCTTCTTCAAAAAGCAAGCAGTAAATTTTCCGGGGCTATCATTACAGGAACCGGCGGACCTTTACCGGGAATCGATATATTGAGAGGTTATTTGTCATTAGCCACAGCTATCGCTCCTCGTCACCGTACTTTTTTGAATTCTGTTTTTACGAGTGTCAATAACAAGCATTTTAAAAAAGATAAAGACTTCGGTGATACCAGCTGGCTCAGTATTAATCCTGAAAACAGAAAGGCTTTTGAACAGGATGAACTTTGCGGAATTCCGTTCACCCATAATGCTTTTTATACTTTATTTACCGTTTATAAAAAGGCGACTGCAAGAAACTGGGCTGCACCTATTTCTAAATCATTTCCTTTTTTATTTGTAAGCGGACAGAATGATCCGATTGGCGATTTTGGAAAAGGAGTCATGCATACGGTTGACAACTTAAAAGCTGATGGTTTTGAAAATGTAGACGTAAAGATGTATCCGGAAATGCGTCATGAGATTTTGAACGAATCCATAAGAGAAAAGGTTCTGACGGAAATTTATAAGTGGATATTTAAAATCAATAATCACAAAGAATAAATTCCAGATAGCAATTATCTGGAATTTCTGTATAAGTTTCGGCTAAAGCCGATGGATTCTAATCTTATTGATAGACGGGATAAAGCCCGCCTCTCTTGAATACCTAAAGGATTTTGTATGATTTGTAAGAAATATAATAATTACCCCAGCATCAATTCTCTGTCAATTCCAATCTCCTGAAGAAAAACTTCATCGTGGGAAATCACCAGCAGGGTTCCATGATAATCTTTGATAGAATGGGTGAGAATTTCTACATTCTGCAGATCAAGATTATTGGTAGGCTCATCAAGGATGATCATATCCGGTGCTTTATTGCTGATGGAAAGCCCGCAGAGAAGTAACCGTAAACGCTCTCCTCCACTCAGCATACCGCATTTTTTATCCCAGGTATCTTTTCCGAACAAAAATCTGGACAGTAATGTTTTGACTTCTGATTCCTGCATGGCACTGTCATTGAAAGTCTGTACAAAATCATACAACGTTGAGTTATTATCAATCAGAGAATATTCCTGGTCAATATAGATACTGTTGAATTCTGTCTTATTTATTTTTCCTTCCGAAGGTTTAATATTTTCCAACAGAAGCTTTATCAGGGTAGTTTTTCCGGAACCGTTTGAGCCTTTCACTGATATTCGGTCTCCGCTTCGCACCTCCATACTGATGTTTTCTTTCCAGAGTTTTTCTTTTCCGTAAGTGAAATTAATATCTTCAACGGTAACAAGGATCTTTCCTGAATGTAGATTGGAATCATTAAAATTAACTTTCATCTGATCAGAATTCTTTAAGGAGGAACGCAGATCTCTTAAGTCACCGGAAATACCACTTATTTTCTCAGCATGGACATTTTTCAGTTTTGAACTGTTTTTTTCCGCATTATTCCGAAGGGTATTCATCATAATCCTTGCTACTCCGGATTTTTCCTGCTTGCCTTTACCTCGTGCATCCAGCTTTTGTTTTCTTTCCAGGGTTTCCCGTTCTTTTTCTTTTGCTTTTTTTAAAGCCCGCTCTTTGGAATGGATATCATTTTGCAATGCTTCCTCCTGCACTTCTTTCTGTTCGACATAAAAGTCATAGTTTCCACCATAAGTTGCAATTCCCTGATTACTTAACTCAAATATTGTATCCACAAGATTGAGCAAAGTACGGTCGTGGCTTACGATAACTACTGTTGAATCTGTTTTGTCAATAAGGTCATACAAGAGTTTTCTTCCTTCCCTATCCAGGTGATTGGTCGGTTCATCCAATATGATAATATCAGGTTGATTGATCTGAATTCCGGCAAGAAAAACTTTCGTCTTCTGGCCGCCACTCAAGCCTTCAAGCTTTTGAGTTAAATCAAAATTCGCGAGTCCCCAATGCTCCAGAGCCTGCTTACACCGATCTTCAATGTCCCAGTCATCATTGAGCATTTCAAAATAAATTTCATCCACCTCTCCATTGGTAATTTTCTGGAGGGCATATAATTTCTGATCTATTTTCAGACATTCCGCGATGGTAAGATGATTACAATTTCCAAACATCTGAGGCACATAAAAAATATCGCCCTGGATATTAACGCTGCCTTCTGAAGGTTGTATTTCGTCTGCGATTATTTTCAGCAGAGTTGATTTCCCCATGCCGTTACTGCCTAGCAAAGCAGATCTGGTATGAGCCTGTATTGTTACATTGATATGATTAAATAGAAGATTTCCTCCCGGAAACCCAAAGGATATATTTTGCAGTAAAATCATGATTTCTTTCTTAAATAGTATAATTAAACACCTGCAACACTGGCGTTGCCATTTATTGAATCTGAAAGAAATTATATCCTACATGTCTGTATTTTAGGTTTTGAAAGTACAAAGATACTCATTTTCCGGAATATATAATTCTTCACAAAAAACACAAGACATTTATCATCATATTGTTCTGCCTTATTTCAAACACCTTTTTTTAATCCCTTTAAAAATCCTTTTTTTAAGGCTATATCATTCTATCTAATTAAAAATCTTATCATTCTTACTATTTAAACATACTTCGCTGTAATATTCAATTTTGTTGTTGCAATACCTTTTAACTTTCGAACTGACAAAAACAGGAAAGTATTTTAATCAAAAATCCGTAACTTTGCCAACTACTAAAAATTTTATGGAAAGCATTAAAGTTCACGACAAAACTTTCGTTCCTTATTTAAAGGATGCCGAAATTCAGGAAATTGTAAAAGAGACAGCGTTAAGAATTTATGAAGATTACAAGGACGAAGTTCCTGTTTTCATTGGGGTTTTAAATGGGGTGGTGATGTTCTTCTCAGATCTTTTAAAATATTACCCGGGAGAATGCGAAATTGCCTTCATTCAAATGAGTTCTTACGTAGGAACTGAGTCTACAGGGATCGTTTATCAGAAAATGGAGCTTACCAAAGATGTAAGAGACCGTCATATTATTCTTGTTGAAGATATTGTAGATACAGGAAATACCGTTGAAAGTCTTTTCAAATATTTCAAAGAAACACAACGTCCTAAATCTGTAAAACTGGCTAGTTTCCTGCTGAAACCGGAGATTTACAAGAAAGATTTCAAACTGGATTATATCGGAAAGGAAATTCCTAACAAGTTTGTGCTTGGATATGGACTGGATTATGACGAATTGGGTAGAAACCTTCCGAATTTATATCAGCTGGAAGACGGACAAATCAACCATTAAACGCTGTTGGCTATTAGCTGATAGCTTTTAGCTTAAAATTATATAAAGAAATAAATTTAATAATAACTTAAAAAAGCTGAAAGCAAAGAGCAAACCGCCAAAAGCTAAAAGCCAGAAGCAAAATGCCAGTTGCCTAAAGCGAATCAACATTATGATAAACATTGTTCTGTTCGGCCCTCCAGGAAGTGGAAAAGGAACACAAGCTCAGAATCTGATCGAAAAATTCAATTTAAAACAGGTTTCAACAGGTGATCTTTTCAGATACAACATGAAAAATGACACTGAACTTGGAAAACTGGCTAAATCATACATCGATAAGGGAGAATTGGTTCCGGATCAGGTAACAACAGATATGCTGATCGATGAGATCAAAAAACCTACTGATACCAACGGTTTTATTTTTGACGGATATCCAAGAACAACTGCGCAGACAGAAGCTTTGGAAATGATCGTTAAAGAAGTACTGAATGACGAGATTGATATCTGTCTTTCATTGGTAGTAGAGGACAAAATTTTGGTGGAAAGACTTCTGAAAAGAGGTGAAACCAGCGGAAGATCAGACGACAGCAATGTAGAGATCATCGAAAACAGAATTAAAGAATATTATACCAAAACAGCAGAAGTTGCCGAGCTTTATAAGAAGCAGGGAAAATATGTAGAGGTAAACGGTGTTGGAGAAATTGATGAGATTTCCCAAAAACTTTTCGCTGAGGTAGAGAAAATTAAATAATCGGGATATGGGTACGGGATTGAAATTTCATCCTGTAATCCTCAGCCCGCAACACAAACTATATGTCTAATTTTGTAGATTACGTAAAGATCCATTGTAAAAGCGGACACGGAGGTGCTGGTTCTGCCCACCTTCGCCGTGAAAAGTATATTCCTAAAGGTGGTCCTGACGGAGGCGACGGAGGTCGCGGAGGTCATATCATTATGAAAGGAAATGCCAATGAATGGACTTTGCTTCCACTCCGATACACCCGTCACGTAAAAGCAGAACGTGGTGAAAACGGAGGAAAAAACCAGCTTACCGGAGCCTACGGAGCTGATGTTTATATTGAGGTTCCAGTGGGAACTATTGCCAAAAATGAAGAAGGCGAAATTATTGGTGAAATTTTAGAAGACGGACAGGAAATCATCCTGATGCATGGTGGTAAAGGAGGTCTAGGAAACGAGCACTTCAAGTCTTCTACGAATCAGACCCCCAGATATGCACAGCCAGGTCTTCCGGGAGAAGAAGGGTATATCGTTTTCGAACTTAAAATTTTGGCAGATGTAGGTCTGGTTGGGTTTCCGAATGCCGGAAAATCTACACTTTTAGCATCTGTTTCTGCGGCAAAACCAAAAATTGCCAATTATGCCTTTACGACACTGACTCCTAACCTCGGAATTGTTGATTACAGAAATTACAAATCATTTGTAATGGCTGATATTCCGGGAATTATTGAAGGAGCAGCGGAAGGAAAAGGTTTAGGACACAGATTCCTGAGACATATTGAAAGAAATTCCATCCTTTTATTCTTAATTCCGGCTGATTCCGAAGATCATTTCAACGAGTTTAAGATACTTGAAAATGAACTGAAGGAGTACAATCCTGAACTTCTGGATAAAGACTTCATTGTTTCTATTTCAAAATCTGACCTTCTGGATGATGAACTGAAAAAGGAAATTGCAGCAGAGTTCCCGGAGAACAAGAAGCCTTTATTCTTTTCAGGTGTTACCGGAGAAGGCCTTATGGAACTTAAGGATGCCATCTGGAAACAATTGCACGGATAGAAATATTGATTCATCAGTTCTGTTTTTTCATAAAATAAAACTGCAACATACAAAATAGTCTTAGGTTTTCCTGAGGCTATTTTTCTGTATATAATTCTGATATTTTTCTACATTTTAAACCATTAAGAATGGATTTTTCTTAACATTTTCATTGGATCTTAATTGTTCAATAAAAATTTAAACTGATTTAACATAAAAACAAAAGAAATTTTCTCTTTTGGAACAATTATTGGGAGATCCTCTGAAATTGAAAAAACTATGAAATATTTGCTAGCCATTTGTGCATTTGTGTTTTTGACATCCTGTACAACTTCTCAAAAAGTAAATTCAAAATATGCTGCCATTGAATATGAGGCGACTCCATGTTTTGGATTCTGTCCTGTTTTTAAAATGACGATCAATCCGGACAGAACTGCGGTTTTTGAAGCAGAACATTTTAATTTTAATGATAAACCTTCGAAAGATGAGTTTTCAAAGCCACGTGAAGGAACTTTTAAAGGAACCATTAAGGAAGAGGATTACAATAAATTAATCACTTTACTGGACGGATTAAATGTAAAAGGTTTGAATGATAAATACGGTGAACACAATATTACCGATCTTCCAACTTCCTATTTAAGAATCAAATTTGCTGACGGAACTTCAAAAAATGTAGAAGATTATGGAAAACGTGGAAGCGAGAAACTCTCAGAAGTGTACCAGTTTTTTGAAAATCTGAGAAAAAACCAGGAATGGACTAAAGTGAAATAAGCCTTATAAAAATATTTAAACTATCTTTACCGCAATAATTCCTTCTTTTGGGAGGAATTATTATTTTACAGAACTATTAACCATTCAAAAAAACATGAAGAAGAACATTTTTATCGCTCTGGCATTTGTTTTATCAACAATAAGTAATGCACAAACAACTTCCGAATCGATGAGCTTTGGAGTAAAAGGAGGATATACCTTATCCAGCATGAAATTCTTTAACACACAACTCGATTCAAAATCTTATTTCTACGCCGGAATCCTGGCCGAGCAACCTTTGTCCTCTAAATTTGGCTTGCAGGCTGAAGTATTATATACACAACTGGGTGGTAAAGACGCTTATCCCTGGTATGAGCTGGTAGGCAACGAAGTGGTAAACATGGGTAACATGAACTTTAATTATAAATTCAACCAGATACAGGTTCCCATTTCAGTAAAATATTATATTGTTTCGGAGCTTTCTGCTTCTGTAGGGATGAACTTAGGATTTAATATATCATCCAAAGTAAAAATGAATACTGTTTTTGATGAGGCTGAAACGCACAATTACGAATCTTTAAAAACCTTGAATTTATTTCCTTTTCTGGGTGCAGAATATAAGATTAATCAAAAGTTTTTTGTTGACGCCAGATACAATTTCAATTTTATAGAAATGAATAAAAGCAATGCAGTTCCCATTAAAATGGGATTTCTTCAGGCTGGCGTAGGATATAGATTTAAATAAACTACAGATATCTAACAGAAAAAAATGGCGGCTCATATTCGGGTGGCCATTTCTGTTTTTCAATAGGCAATAAGTCTAAAAAAGTGGAAAAAGATACTTAAAAATATTTAGACTACCTTTGCAGAATGTAATTCTTTCAGACTGAAGGAATTTTTATTTAAATTTTAAAATAATTCATTTGAATTTTACAGACTTAAACTTAATAGAACCTATTGCAAAAGCAATCCAGGAGCAGGGTTACACGACTCCAACTCCTATCCAGGAAAGATCTATTCCTGACATTTTAGAAGGCAGAGACTTTTTAGGTTGTGCGCAGACAGGAACAGGAAAAACAGCCGCTTTTTCCATCCCTATCCTACAGAATTTATCCAAAAATAAAATTCCCAATAAACATATAAAAGCCTTAATCCTTACCCCCACCAGAGAACTGGCTATCCAGATTGAGGAAAACATTAATGCTTACGGTAAATATCTTCCGTTAAAGCAGCTTGTTATTTTCGGAGGTGTAAAACAAGGAAATCAGGAAGCTGCTTTGAGAAAAGGAGTTGACATTCTGGTAGCAACACCAGGAAGACTTCTGGACTTTATTGCTCAGGGAATCATCAGCCTGAAAAATCTTGAAATCTTTGTTCTTGATGAAGCAGACAGAATGCTGGATATGGGATTTGTACATGATGTAAAAAGAGTTATTAAACTTTTACCTCAGAAAAGACAAACTTTATTCTTTTCAGCAACAATGCCCGGCGAGATCCAAAAACTGGCTAATTCTATCCTGAATAATCCTGTGAAAGTGGAGGTAACTCCGGTTTCTTCTACAGCAGATACCATCAAACAATCTGTATATTTCGTAGAAAAAGATAACAAACTGAATTTGCTTTCTCACATTCTTCAAAATGATATTTCAGATTCTGTACTGGTTTTTGCCAGAACGAAGCATGGCGCGGATAAGATTTCAAGAAAACTTCAGAAAGATAATATCTCTGCAGAAGCGATTCACGGTAACAAATCTCAGAATGCACGACAAAATGCGTTGAACAATTTCAAATCCGGAAAAACAAGGGTTCTTGTGGCGACAGATATTGCAGCCAGAGGAATTGATATTGATGAATTGAAGTTCGTAATCAATTTTGAACTGTCTGATGTTTCTGAAACCTATGTACACAGAATCGGAAGAACAGGAAGAGCCGGAGCTGAAGGAACCTCTATTTCTTTTGTAGACGGACTTGATCTTCTGAATTTAAAGAATACAGAAAAGCTGATCGGCAAAAAAATTCCTGTGATCAAGGATCATCCGTTCCATACAGATGATCTGGTGGCACAGAAGAGGGATTCGAATAACAAACCTGTTCCTGCCGGCGGTGGAAAGCCTAAAACAGAAAACAGCAATAATTCAAGGTCTAATAATAACCGTAAAAAGCCTTCTGCGGGAGCTTCTCTAGGTTTTAAAAAGCCTAAGAATAAGAATTTCACAAGAAAAAAATAAAAAACAAACCCCTTTTCAGTGTTGAAAAGGGGTTTATTTATCTTATTATTAAAGCTTATACTGCTTAACTTGGCTGAATTCGGGATAAGAATAGCAGGTTTTAATAGAGTCTGGAAGCTGGGAGCTGGAAGAGGGAAGTTATTGAGGTTATAACAATAACTGCCAGAAATTATAAGACTAACAGTAACCTCCAGCTTCTGTCTTCCAGCTTCCAGCCGCTTTACTTAAAAAGATTTTTTGCATTCTCTGTTGTGATACGGTCTATCTCTGTAAAGTCTTTTCCATAAATATTCACCAGTTTTCCGGCTACCAGATCAAGATAAGAACTTTCATTTCTTTTGCCTCTGTGAGGAACCGGTGCGAGATAAGGAGAATCTGTTTCCAGAACAATTTTATCCAATGGAACTTCGTTCAGAAACTGATCTATTTTTCCATTTTTAAAAGTGACTACTCCACCGATTCCTAAGATAAAATTAAGATCAATAGCATGTTGTGCCTGTTCCAGATTCCCTGAAAAACAATGGAAAATTCCTCTTAATTTAGGATGTTTTTTTCTTTCTAAAACCTCAAATGTCTCATCAAAACTTTCTCTTGTATGAATGACAATTGGAAGATCTTTTTCTATGGCCCAGTCGATCTGCTGCTCAAAGGCTTTCACCTGAATATCGAGTGTTGTTTTATCCCAGTACAGATCTATTCCGATCTCTCCTATCGCAGGAAAATGTCTTTGATCAAGATAATTTTTTACGATTTCAAGTTCTTTTTCCCAGGATTCCTGTTTTACATAACAAGGATGTAATCCCATCATAGAAAAAATCTGCCCCGGATATTCTGTTTCCAGCTGCAGCATTTTCTCATGAGACCCTGAGTCAATAGCCGGAAGGTAGAATTCTGTAATTCCTTTATCTAAAGCTCTCTGAATAGCTTCTTTTCTGTCTTCATCAAATTCTTCTGCGTATAGATGTGTATGTGTATCAATCATTTTATTTACAATTTCAATAGATCTTCATAAGGGTTTTCAAGTCCCAGCAATAATCCGAAAGCGGGTTCTGTTTTTATTCCCTGTTTTTTAAGTTCTATTATTTTCTGTTTAAATTCTTCTCCTTTTTCCTGTAATATTTTGTATTCGGCAACCATATGAAGATAAGCGTTTTGCTCTATTGTAGGTTTATTCTGTCCGAAAATCTCGATGGGGAAACCATCAAGCATAAAATTTAATGTAATGCATTTTTCACCGTTTACGATAGGATATTCCACTTCTGCGTCTTGAGGAATGAGCTGACAAAATAGTAAATCATCCAGAAAGTCTTGTTCAAATTTTAAATCCACCTCGAAAATAAGATCCAGATCACTTCCTTTGATATCAATTTCTATAGGAACAGTTCCTGCTAAAATAGGTGAATACTCTTTTAATTTCTCAAAAAAGCGATGCTTTGTAAGAAGTTCGTAAACCCTTTTCTGTCTTTCATTGCCATTTTTGAGATAATCAAT
This sequence comes from Chryseobacterium sp. 2VB, assembly GCF_005503635.1. Classification (NCBI taxonomy): domain Bacteria; kingdom Pseudomonadati; phylum Bacteroidota; class Flavobacteriia; order Flavobacteriales; family Weeksellaceae; genus Chryseobacterium; species Chryseobacterium sp. 2VB. Next base: position 14,686 of record NZ_SCNC01000016.1, on the reverse strand, counting down.
CTTGGTGAAATCAGGCATTTAAAATATTTTATGTTTAACCTTTTTGCGCTGGGCTTCAATTCTTTGATCCAGTTTTTCTCTGAATTCTATAAACTTTGGATCTTTCTTGTCACTGGTTTTATGTTCAAGAGCTTTGATAATCTTAAAGTTTTCTTTGATAAAATTCTGGGTTTCTTCTGAAAAATAAGACCTTCCGAATTTTTCAAAAATATAATTAACCGCCTGTGTGCTGGGATGGATCATATCTTCCTTATAGAAACGGTAATCCCGAAGGTCATCCATTAAAATTTCATATACAGGCAGATAATGACAGTCTTCAAACATTGAGATTGACTCATGAATGGCTGTAATCAGTTTCGATTTGCTTAACTGATTTTCTACCATTCCATCTTTTGTATGTCTTACAGGTGAAACTGTAAACAGGATCTGTACTCCTTCTTTGCAAATATCTTTAAGATCCAGAATGGTGTGGTAAATTGAGCTGGTAAGCTCCTGATGGGAAAGCAGCCTTTTTTCAAAAAACTTTTGCGGAATTTTGTGACAGTTGGCTACCAGCTTTTTCTTGGGAAGAAATTCATAGATAAATGAAGATCCGTAGGTGATAATAATCCAATCGGCTTCCTGAAGAAAGGCATTTCCCGCTTCAATAGCTCCGTTAATCTTATCCAGGGTCTGATGAATATAACGGGTATCAAAACTGGTATGATGATCCAGAGAGATATATTCTTCATTGTAAGTGATCAGTTCCTCTTCTTCATAAAATGCAGAATCATGTAATCTGTTGATAGCATGATTGATGGAATAAGGATTAAAAATCGTCCCGAAAGGATTATTGAGGGTCTGAAGCTGTCCGTCCTGCAATAAATCTGTCATTTCAGAGGCAAAACATGAGCCTATTGAAAATATTTTATCTTCAATTTCAATCTTCTTTTCTGATGCGGGAATGTCAACTTCTGTTCTGAATTTCATTGTATAAGGGTTAGGCTGCAGGAAACAGGCTGCAGGTAATTGCTGCTACCTGCGGCCTGCCATCTGTTACCTATATTAACTTTCTCTTCTCAACAAATAATTGGCCAGTTCGATAAAAGGTTTTTTCTTTTCTTCAGGAACATCTATTTTCTGAAGGTAGCTTTGTCCGATTTCATTATGCTTTTCAATCAGACGTAATGCTTTTTCATCCACTTTTGTTCTTCTGAAAATCTTTTCAACTCCGTAGACTTTATCAACATTTTCAGTCTTTTTAGAATACCAGTAATCCAGTTCTTTTCTTTCTTCATCGGTAGCATGTTCTCTTGCTAACAGATACAGAACGGTTTTTTTATTTTCATAAATATCTCCGGCATGTTTTTTTCCAAACTGTGCCTGATCTCCGAATACATCAAGATAATCATCCATAATCTGGAAGGCAATTCCGATATGTTTTCCGAAATTGAAAATAGCTTTCGCATCTTTAAAATCTGCTTTTGCAATCAAAGCTCCGATTTCAAATGAAGAAGCACTCAACACTCCGGTTTTGTAGGTAATCATTCTGATATAATCATCAAAAGTAACATCCTTCTGAGTTTCAAAGTTGATATCATACTGCTGTCCTTCACATAACAAAAGTCCTGTGTGGGTAAATATTCTGATACATGCCTTGAAAATTTCAGGTTCAAGATCTTCAAAAAATTTATAGGCTTTCAGCATCAGTCCGTCTCCGGAAAGAATTCCTACGTTAAGACCATGTAAAGTATGAATAGTTGGCTTGTTTCTTCTCAAAGGAGCTTCGTCCATAATATCATCATGGATCAGGGTGAAGTTATGGAAAAACTCGATAGCCAACGCCGGCTTGATGGCCTGTTTAAGATCTCCACCGAACATCTCACATGCCATCAGCACCATAATAGGACGAAGACGTTTTCCACCATGGGAAATAATATAATTCATCGGCTCGTAGAGCTCCGAAGGTTTATCTTTAAAAGTATATTTAGTGATGGCATCTGCAACAATCTGCTGGTATCTGTCTAAAAATTCCATAAAATCTTATAATTTGAACAAAAATACGATTTTTCAAGGCTTTATAAAACAAAAAACTTTGCCCAAAAGGACAAAGTTTGTATAATTATATGATTTGTTTTTCTAGAAAACGAAGGTTACCACAAGATAGGTAATTCCTGCAACAATTGCAGAGATTGGAATGGTAAGAACCCAGGCCCAAAGTAAGCTTACAGTGATTCCCCATCTTACCGCTGAAATTCTTTTTGTTAATCCTACCCCGATGATAGAACCTGTAATCGTATGGGTTGTAGATACAGGAATACCAAAGTGGTCTGTGATGAATAAAGTAATAGCACCTGCAGTTTCTGCACTTACCCCTTCTAATGAAGTTACTTTAGTAATTTTGGTACCCATTGTTTTGATGATCTTCCAACCACCGCTCATGGTACCTAAACCAATAGCAAGGAACGAAACCAGAGGAACCCAGATATAATGCTGCGCAAAATAATCAAAACGTTCTGCAGAAGGAATATTCAGATACTGAACATCCTGAAGCATATTAACGTGGTAATAGATTACTGCTGCACCAATGATTCCCATTACTTTCTGTGCATCGTTCAAACCGTGCCCCAAGCTGAATAAAGCGGATGAAGCCAGCTGTAATCTTTTGAAAGACTGGTCTGCCTTGTGCGGGTTTGATCTTTTATAAAGGTGTACAATGATCAGGGTAATGATGATTGAAATAATCATCCCTATAATCGGAGCCATAAAAATGAACAGGAAGATAGGAATTACTTTATCAAATTTCACTACACTCTGGTGGGTAACCTGATTGAAAGCTTCTTTAACAGTACCCCACATTCCCAGATCCGGCTGCGCTGCTGCCACATCATGATAATCCATCATGAAAGCATGCATAAGAGCCGCTCCCAGGAATCCTCCGATCAGCGTGTGTGATGATGATGAAGGGATCCCGAACCACCATGTAAGCAGGTTCCAGGCAATAGCGGCCACAAGGCCGGAAAATATAACTTCAAGGGTGATAAAATTCTCGTTAACTGTTTTGGCAATCGTGTTACCAATTTTGAATTCTCCAATAATATAAGCAGCAATAAAGAATGCGGCAAAGTTCCAAAGCGCCGCCCAAAGTACAGCCTGGAATGGAGTTAAAACTTTTGTAGAAACTATAGTTGCAATTGAGTTGGCAGCATCATGAAAACCATTGATATAATCGAAAATCAGGGCCAGCGCAATAATAACTACAAGTAAAATCGGAAATTCCATTTTTTGCTATGTATTAGGCGTATTTAATCATGATGTTCTCAATCGTATTGGCAACATCTTCTGCTTTGTCTGTTACAATTTCAAGGTAGTTTAATACGGATGAAACTTTAATAATGTTGATAGCATCATTGGTTTCGAATAATTCTACCATTGAGTTGGAAAGCAAATCGTCAGCAATATTCTCAATAGAGTTCACCTTAATACAAGCTTCTTTCACCTGCTCCATGTTTTTGAAACCTTTAAGGTTTTTCATCGCATTCTGAATTTCAAGACATGCTTTGTGGATCAATAAAGAGAAGTCTGAATACGCCTTCATCTCCGGTGATTTGTAAAGGAAAATATATTTTGTGGAAGCGTAGATATAATCAGCGATATCATCCAGTCCTGTTGCCAATGTGTGGATATCCTCACGGTCAAAAGGTGTAATGAAGTTTTTCCCTAATTCTACGAAAATTTCGTGAGTAAGTTCATCATTCTTGTGTTCGAAGTCGCTCATTTTCTTCAACATTGAATCGTCATTAAGATCGAAATCCTTGATTCCAGTGTTGAATTCTTCTGACATTGCAACTAGATTTTCAGTTACTTTTTCGAAAAGTACAAAGAAGATTTTATCTTTTGGTTGAAAAGCGTGGAAAATATTACCAATTCCCATTTTTTAGTATTTATAATTCGTGTGCAAATTTCTTAAAAAAGGATTGCACGTGAAACTATATAACATTAAGTTTTGTTAACATTCGCTTAACTACTGATTATCAAACAAAAAAACCGGCATTAATGCCGGTTTTGTATGGTATAGGATGAGATTAGTTAGCTACTTCAGCTCGCATATCTTTTCCTTTGAACTTCATAGATTGAATATTACTCAATACATTGTCTTTGAACGATTTTTCAACTTCGAAGAAAGAGAATTTCTCTAAGATTTCAATATCACCGATTTCCGCTCTTTTTTTGGTTTTTCCTCCAGCAGTAGCTTTGTTGATAATATCTAAAACATCAAGTTTCTTCAGGTGGTCTTTTTTACCAAGGTTGAAGAAGAATCTTACCATGTTTTCATCTCTTCTTCTTGGTTTTCCGCCACGATCTCTATCTCTGTCACGTCCACGATCTCTGTCGCGACCTCTATCTCTGTCTCTGTCACGTCCACGGTCTCTTCTTGAGTAATCGTCATCTCTACTGCTTAATTTCTGCTCAACAAGGTCGTGCTTGTCTTTGTAGTATAAAGCAAGATCTCTCAACTGGAACTGTAGAAGCTGGTGTACCAGTTCTTCTTTTGTAAAGTTGCTCAGATCCGGGATCAAGCTATCATCAAATTCGAAAAGATCTTCGTGCTCTGTCAATAATTTTTCAAATACACCTCCTACCTGAGCTTTGATAATATCATCACCTGTAGGGATAAATCTTTCGTGGATTTCAATTTTCGTTGCAGATTTGATCTGTTTCAGCTTTCTGCTTTCTTCAGGCTTGATTAAAGCCATAGAAATACCATCTTTTCCAGCTCTACCTGTTCTTCCGCTTCTGTGAACGAATACTTCAGGATCATCTGGTAAAGAGAAGTGAATAACGTGTGTAAGAGAGTTTACATCCAATCCTCTTGCTGCAACGTCTGTCGCTACAAGAATATCGATGTTTTTCAATCTGAATTTCTTCATTACCGTATCTCTCTGCGCCTGAGAAAGATCACCGTGAAGAGCATCAGCTGCATATCCGTTCTGCATTAAGAAATCAGCAACCTCCTGAGTTTCCATTCTCGTTCTGCAGAAGATAATGGAATACTGGTTTGGATTTGCATCGATAAGTCTCTTCAATGCTTCTTTTTTCTGACGGTATCCTACAACATAGTATTCGTGTGTAATGTTCTTCTTCACTTCGTTGATAGAACCTACTGAAATACGATGTGGTTTTGTAAGATAATTTTTGGAAATTCTTTCCACTTCTTTATTCATCGTTGCAGAGAATAAGAAAGTTTGTTTTGTTTCCGGAGTTTCGCTTAGAATGGTTTCCAATTCGTCCTTGAATCCCATAGAAAGCATTTCATCAGCTTCGTCTAATACTAACCAATGAATAGCAGAAAAATCTAATGCTTTTCTGTTGATAAGATCAATTACTCTTCCCGGAGTTCCCACGATAATTTGTGGTTTATCCTTCAAAGATCTCATCTGCTCTACAATACTACTTCCACCATAAACCGCAGTTGTCTTGATGTCTTTCATATACTTAGAGTAATTCTTTATGTCCTTCGAAATCTGAAGACATAATTCCCGTGTCGGACAAAGCACCAATAATTGGATTTTGCGACTCGTATCGTCAATCATATCCAAAATCGGAAGCGAAAACGCTGCTGTTTTGCCTGTCCCTGTCTGCGCAAGTGCGATCAAGTCGCGAATATCTGAAAGAATAAAAGGGATAGTCTGTTTTTGGATTTCTGTTGGGCTTTCGTAACCCAGTTCGCCAATTGCCTTAAGGATATCAGGACTTAAATTGGTTTCCGTAAATAAATTCATTAACTATTTTAAAATTTTTGCAAAGATACAATAAATATTTGATTTGTTTTTGAATAAATTTTTAAATATGCAAACTTAAATTCACAATCCTGTAATATATCTTTGATTTTTGGAAAATTAAATCTAAAAAAAGAAGCCTTGGTTTAAAAAGTTGTTAAACATTATTTTTTTTTATTAAATTGGATTAATTTTTTCCGTGTTATTTATGAATTTTCAAAAATAAAGCCATGAAATGCAAATTTTTGTTTTTCATATTCTTATTTATCGCTATTGAACATTGTCCCGAAGTTAATAGTTTTTGTACATTTGAGTTGTGGGATTCGGGGTTCGGGTTGCGAGATTCGACATCGAGACTTTGATTCGGGATCCTGGGTACGAAATCCAGGATTAAGGATAGATTTTGAATCTCACTTAATAACAAAAAAACACCTATTACAATATGTCTTCAAGTATTTCTTCCCAAACATTTGATTTTTTAAAAAAGTTAAACAAAAACAATAACCGCGAGTGGTTTAATGAAAATAAAAACTTGTACACAGAATCGCAGCAAAATGTGGTTTCCTTTCTGGATGAGCTCATCAGAGAGATGTCCGGTTTTGATGAAGAACTTGCCAGAATAGACAGTAAAAAAGCCCTGTTCAGGATTTACAGGGATACCCGTTTTTCGAAAGACAAGTCACCTTATAAAACCAATTTCGGAGCGTCCCTGGGAATGGGAAAAGGAAATCAGAAAGGAGGTTATTATCTTCACCTGGAACCTGGGAAATCCTTTTTAGCCGGAGGAATCTATATGCCGGAATCTTCTGTCCTGAAAGAAGTCCGTAAGGAAATTTCTTTGTATGGAGATGATTTCCTGAAAATTCTCAATAATAAAGATTTTAAAAAACATTTTCCGGAGCTTGATCAGGACGATAAACTGAAGAAAGTCCCTCAAGGTTTTGAAAAGGAAGACCCTATGGCAGAATACCTCAAGCTTAAAAACTTTATTGTGATATACTCTCTGAAAGATGAGGAAGTACTGGACAAAAATGCGGTAAAAAATATGACCCAAGTTTTCAAGCTGATGAAACCTTTCAATGATTTCCTGAATACGCCTCTGCTTTAATTTCTGATCATAAATCGCAGATTCAACAGACAACTGCGTGTATTCTCGCTGGCCACGATGTTTAAAACATGTGTTGCAGAGATAAAGATGTCTCTGTGACAAATTGAGAATATCTTAAAATTCAATGGGTTACAAAAATAAATTTTAAAATTCAGTACTGAAAATCAAGCTATTACAATTAACATTTTTTAAGAAAAGTTTTACATTTTTATGTATCTTTGCTGTTCGCCAAAAAGCCAACAATGTCTTTATACCAAAAAATTGCAGAGAAACTACAATACATAAGCCCGAATTTTTACAAAAAAAGATATTTTAAAACGTTAAATAATCTTAATAAAAACAACTTTTCGGAACGTAATGTAGAACCGGAACTGGTATGGATCAAAGAATACCTTTCTAAAAATGCTGTAATCCTTGATATTGGTGCGAATGTAGGAACTTTCCTTTATCAGTTGGAAAAAACGTTAAATCATGACCATATTTATGGTTTTGAGCCTAACAAAAAGCTTTGCACACGATTGAAAAGACTGTTTCCGGCCATGCATATCTTTCCTCTTGCTCTTTCTGACGAAAACAGAATTGCTGAGTTCAAAGTACCTATTATAAACGGAAAAACGGTTGCTTCCCGCGGTACTTTAAACACGGCTTACAAAGAAAAGGGAGAAGAGAAAAGTTATACAGAGAAAGTAAAAGTGATCAAGCTGGATGAATGGGCAGCACTTGAACATTTCAACAGACTTGATTTTATCAAAATAGACGTTGAAGGAAATGAAATAAAGACCCTTTCCGGAGCGAGAGAAACTATCAGACAGTTCAAACCAACCCTGATGGTTGAGATGGAACAAAGACACCATGAAACGCCGATCTGGAATGAGATATCCGAAGTGATGAGCTGGGGATATGACGCCAAATATCTGAACAGAAACAGTTTTACGCTGGAGGATCTTACAGAAGATATTATTACACAAAATACAAACGACGAAAAAAATAAAACTCAGTACATCAACAATATTATTTTTATACCTAAAAACATTTAAAACAACTTTATGAGTGTAGTAGCGAGACAAGGCTTCAAATATTCCATTATCGGTTATATTGGTTTTTTGCTGGGCACCGTTTCCGCAATATTCATATTTCCGAATGATTTTGAATTTTACGGAAAGCTGCGCTACAGTATGCAAACCGCTGAAATGCTTGTTCCTTTTGTTGTTTTTGGTATTTCTTATGCGAATGTAAAATTTTTTAATGCTTTGCAGAAAGAAGGAAAAAACCAGAATATGCTTTCACTATCTCTTGTGACAGTTCTGATCAATTTTCTCATTTTTGTTACTGTATTTTTTATCCTCCCCTATTTTTATCCGAAATTTGTACATTCAGAAGCGTGGAAAATTAAAAAAATTATTTTACCCTTAATTTTAATTTTATCACTCTGTGCTATTTTCAATAAATACACTTCAAATTATAAAAGAATTGTCGTCTCGAATATCTTTGACAATCTTTTCCCTAAAATAGCAAATCTAGGGGCTTTCTGTCTTTTTTTCTATTTTTCTTTGTCCCAGAATATTGCATTGGCTTTTTTCTTCGGAATATTTGCGCTCATGCTGTTCGGGTATATTTATTATACCAATAAGCTGGAAAAAATAAAGTTCGACATCAGCACAGATTATTTCAAAAAAAATAATTTCTGGAAGGAATTCCTGAACTACAGTTTCTTTGGATTTCTGGGAACGTTTGGAAATTATCTGGCAATCAACAGTTTTATGATTGGCGAATTTATGGGAATGGAAGAAAACGGGATATATTCCGTTCTCTATGCTTTGATTTCTCTGATCTCTATCCCCCAATTGGGACTATTCAATATTTCAGCTCCGATTATCAGTAAAAATCTGGCAGACGGAGATATGGTAGAACTGGACAGATTCCATAAGAAGACGTCTTTAACACTCTATTTCCTGGGCGCTGTGTTGTTCTCGTGTATTATGGTGGGATTCCCATATCTGACGCAGTTTATGCCAAAGAACGGAACCATGCTGAGAGAGTACGAGCCGGTAGTATGGATCTGGGGCTCTGCCGTATTGATCGACCTTGCAACGGGATTTAATGGAAATATTATTTCACTCTCAAAATATTACAGATTCAATATTCTGATCATGCTTTTACTGGCCGGATTAACGATCGGACTGAATTATTATTTTATTAAAAACACATCTCTGAAACTGATTGGAATTGCTTTATCTACAGCTATTTCACTTACGATTTATAATGTGGTGAAAATTGTTTTCAATTATATTGTATTTAAAGTTTCGCCTTTAAGTATTGAAATGATTTTCGTGTCTATTATCTGTACTTTAGCCATTACAGTAGCCATTGTTCTTCCTAATTTCAACAGCAATCTGATTAATCTTGTTTACAAACCTGCAGTTGTTTTGGTACTGATCTATATCGGAAATTACTTCACCAAGATTTTCCCGGTTGAAGACTATCTGAATATGAGGTTTATCAAGAGTGTATTTAAGATAAAATAAGAGAACAATTCAGACTTTTTTAGATTAAAGATGTTAGAAATTGTTCCAGTCTATTCTGAACTTCTTTCCTGCCATAAGTTGTATAAAAGTCAAATGGAGTTTCCGAAACAGTGCTTAATTGTTCAAGAACATTTTCTTTTTCAGCAATAATAAAGTCTAATTTTGAGGGATAATTTCCTGGAAAAACAGCCAGTTTCCCATAAGCTATGGCATCGCCCAGGTTTCCTGTCATTTTAGTCAGCCCATAGGTTTCTTTCATGCTGAAGAATTCTGTATCCTGCTGAATCGGACACCACAAAACGTCTGCTTTCTGCATCCATTTTTCAAAATCCCCGGAGGGCACCCTTTCTGAAAAATAGGTAATTTTAATGTTTTCGGGTAATTTTCCGGACAGATTTTCAAGTTGTTTTAACTCGTGTCCGCCTGCTTTTCCAAGGAAAACAAACTGGCAAATCCTGTCTGTATGGAGATTCTGAATAGTTTTAAAAATATAGGCGTAATCTCTTCTCTTTTGTGAAACCCCACCGGGAATTACGACCATAAGATTTTCATTTTTTGTCCTGTCAAAATCTCTGGTGTAAAACAGTGGCAGATACTGATATTGATCTGAAGTCATTGCTTCATCCAGTACAAAAAGTGACCGGGATGTCTGATACACTTTGGTTTTGTACAACAATCCTTCTTTCAGCCACAATTTTAACCTGAAAATAACATCTCCTTTGAAAACGCTTTTTATCAGATCCAGCTTTGAAGATTTTATGAAATTAAGATTATGGGTAATAACTGCTGTATTGTACTTTTTTGTTACTGCAAAAAATGTATTAAAATAACGATGAACAGTTCCTATTACCACAAGGTCATATCCTTTCCCTTTTAACTGATCCAGAATCATGGAACTGTCTGATAAGAAAACAGCTTCATCATGATGGCTGATCTGATCTTTTATCCTTTTTGAAAAATAATAGTCTACGGCAAAATCCTTAGAACCCTCCATAATATCTATGAAAGCCTGAGCAATTTCCGCATGAGTGTCTATTTCTATGTAAGCTATTTTTTTCACGGGTTAACGGGAGTTATATCTTAAGTTTTGGCTACAGCCAATGGATTTTTATTTTTTTTAATTAAACGGGCTAAAGCCCGTTTCTATTGATGCACATTTACAATGTATAAAATAATTTATCTTTTACATCTTCAGCCATTTCTTTTTCAACATTTTCATACGCTGATCATTAACGGCTTTTTGTTCTTCTTTTGTAATTTTCAATTCTAATTTTTTTGATCTGCAGCTTTCATAAGACCTGATAATATCGAAGAAAAATGAAGCAGACTTACTTTTCACAGCTTCTTTTGAGGAGGCGATGTATGCCAGAAACCTGTTCAGTCCTAAGAAATAAAAATATTTTCCGTAATAATCCGCAGGGCGTATCGTGTAATCGGCTCCTTTTACTTTAATCAGCTTTACATGCAGCTCCGGAAGAACAACTTCTTTCCATTCAAGATTATCCAGTAAAATGGAATCAATATTATCCCAGCCCAGTGTTTCCCTTATGCCGCCAATCTGAATAAAACATTCTTTACGGTAGGCCTTCATAGGACCTCTTACATGATGTTTATTGGAATTTCCCTCATATACCCAGTTTCCGTCTCTTTCAATATACAAAAGACCTCCTACCAATCCAAATTCCGGATGCGTGGCAAAAGCTGTTTCTACTACCGATAGATAATTTTCCGGAAGAATGATATCGGCATCAAATTTACAGATAATATCAAATTCATCCATAGCCTGGGTCTGAAGTCCGTTTTTGAAAGCGTGAACCACTTTTGATCCCGGCTGATGTTCAGATTTCTGAAGGTTGACCGTTTCAAAACGGGAATCAGCTTCCGTATATTTCCTAATCACCTCAGCTGTTCTGTCTGTAGAACCGTCATTCACTACCACTACTTTAAAATCTTTGCTGCTTTGCTGTTGTAAAGAATCAAGAGTAAATGGAAGGTTGTTTTCTTCGTTATGGGCAGGAATAATGATTAAAAACCTCACGGAAATGATAAATTGATGAATGATTAATGATTAATGATCAATGATAAAAAAACACTGAGGGCATCTATTATCACTGATCATTAATCGTTTATAAAATTTACTTGTTATGCGGTTTCAGCATGTTCTTCGGATCAAGAATTTCGTCCAGCTTTTCCTGAGAGAGAATTCCTTTTTCCAGAACAAGATTGTAAACGCTTTTCCCGGTTTCCAAAGCTTCTTTTGCAATCTGTGTAGACTGTTTGTACCCGATGTAAGGATTCAATGCGGTTACAATTCCGATGCTGTGTTTCACCATATTCAGGCAGACTTCCTTATTGGCTGTAATTCCAACCACACACTTGTCGCGAAGTGTATCCAAAGCATTGCAAAGGAAGTTAATATTTTCCATGATGGCATGAGAAAGTACCGGTTCCATTACATTCAGCTGTAACTGTCCTGCTTCCGCTGCAAAAGTTACCGTAAGATCGTTTCCAATCACTTTGAAACATACCTGGTTAACCACTTCCGGAATTACAGGGTTTACTTTCCCCGGCATAATAGAAGAACCCGGCTGCATTGGCGGAAGATTAATTTCAAAAAGGCCTGCTCTTGGACCTGATGAAAGTAATCTTAAATCGTTACAGATCTTTGACAGTTTCACAGCAAGGCGTTTCATTGCTGATGAGTAGATCACATAAGATCCCGTATCAGGGGTAGCTTCCACCAGGTCTGGTGCTGAAACAATCGGAAATCCTGTTATCTGAGCTAAGTTTTTAGCACAAAGGGCTGCATAGCCTACCGGAGCATTTATTCCTGTTCCGATGGCAGTAGCTCCCATATTTACTTCCACAAAAAGGCTGGCATTGTTATTCAGTTTGGAGATGTCTTCTTCCAAAGTGGCTGCATATGCTTCAAATTCCTGTCCTAAAGTCATCGGGACTGCATCCTGAAGTTGTGTACGTCCCATTTTGATTACATCCTGAAATTCCTGTCCTTTTGCACGGAAAGCAGTGATAATTCTTTCTAATTTTTCTACCAGCCCAATGTTCATCTGAAGCAATCCCATTTTGATAGCTGTAGGATAAGCGTCATTGGTAGACTGAGAAAGGTTGATATGATCATTAGGCGAACAGAATTCGTATTCTCCTTTATTTTTCCCTAATTTTTCCAATACGATGTTCGCGATCACTTCATTCGCATTCATGTTGATGGAAGTTCCTGCTCCCCCCTGAATCATATCTACCGGAAATTGCTCATGATATTTCCCTTCTACAATTTCATCACACGCTTCTGCTATTTTAAAATACAGGTTTTCGTCCAGAAGTCCTAATTCATAATTGGTTTTTGCGGCTGCTTTTTTTACAAAAGCCAACCCTTTTATGAAATCCGGATACGAAGACAAAAGCTGTCCTGAGATTTTAAAATTGTCGATAGCTCTTTGTGTCTGAACCCCATAATAAGCATCTAAAGGCACATTCAGTTCGCCTAATAGATCACTTTCTTTTCTGAAATTTTCCATTACAGATATTTTACTGTTTTTGATCGTTTAAAGATAGCAAAAACGCATCTAACCGATGCGTTTTAATTTGAATTATTTTACTGGATATTTTTGATTTAAAGCCTGGAGTATTGCCCATGTTTCAGCATCCATGATTCCGTCATAATTCTGTGGACGGAAGTGGTACTGGAATGCCTCAATTGTTTTCTTGGTAGCATCATCCCATTGTCCGCTAGGATCAATTGCATATCCGAATTTCTGCAATGAAGTCTGAATAAGGAAAATAAAGCTGGACTCATTATATCTTGCTGCCAGGTCGGCTTGTGCAGGTTCAAGATAAGTCTGTTTAGCAGCTTCATCATACCACATTCCAACCTGATATTCGTCATAGAGCTTTTTCCATGGGAACATCGGTCCCGGATCCTGTTTTCTTGTAGGAGCAATATCTGAATGCCCCAATACGTTTGTTGGCTGGATCTGATATCTTGTTACAATATCTTTAACCAGAGCAGCCACTTTTTTCACCTGCTCATCACTAAAAGGTGCAAAAGTTCTTTTACCGGTACTATCTGTAGTATATCCTGTATTTACAATTTCAATACCGATAGAATTATCATTAAGATTTTTATCATTTCTCCATGCACTTATCCCTGCGTGGTATGCTCTTTTATTTTCATCTACCAATTGATAGATCTCGTTATCTCCGGTATTATTTACCAGATAATGAGCACTTACTGCCTGTTGGGTAAGAACACTGATTGATTTATCATCTGCAAGAGCCGTATAATGTAATATCAGATAACGCTGTCTGAAATTCTGGGCCACTGCAGGAAAATAAGTTTTTACCACTTTATATCCGCCCGGTTTTGCAGATACAATAGAACCATAACTCGCCGTATTATCATTTTTGGTTGGATCTGCTATATTGGTCGTAAAAAATTCTACTCCATGATCAGATACAACTTTGGGTTTTGGAGCAACCGGAGGTTTTGTCTGAACTGTTGGTTTCGCCTGTGTTATTGGGGTTTTCGGTTTGTAAGTATTTTTTTTCACATTTTGCTGAGAAGTACATGAAAAAACAAATGTGCTTAATCCGATGATATATAATGTTTTACGCATCAGTTTGGTTTTTGGATGATTTATTAGTTCAAAAATACACAAAATTTTCTTGAATTTTATTTGGTAAATAAAGAAATCTGTTCTATATTTGCACTCGCAATAACGGAACAACGATCATTAAAAAATAAACAAAAAGGAGGGTTGCCGGAGTGGTTAACGGAGCAGTTTGCTAAACTGTCGACGCGAAAGTGTCGCAAGGGTTCGAATCCCTTACCCTCCGCTCTTCTATATATTCGGGGCGTAGCGTAGTCCGGTCATCGCGCCTGGTTTGGGACCAGGAGGTCGCAGGTTCGAATCCTGCCGCCCCGACTTTTTAATGTGCTTATTAACTAAGCGGGAATCAACTTTTAAGGGTGCGTAGCTCAGCTGGATAGAGCATCTGCCTTCTAAGCAGACGGTCAAAGGTTCGAATCCTTTCGCGCTCACAAAAAACCTCACAACTTTTATTGTGAGGTTTTTTGTTTTTAAAAGCTTACAATTTTATTTTACAATCCAACAATTTTAATGAATCAAACAGGATAGAGCATCCCGATTTCAATCGGGACGGCAAAGGTTCGAATCCTTTCGCGCTCACAAAAAACCTCACAACTTTTATTGTGAGGTTTTTTGTTTTTAAAAGCTTACAATTTTATTTTACAATCCAACAATTTTAATGAATCA
>NZ_SCNC01000015.1:0-112792 GCF_005503635.1 Chryseobacterium sp. 2VB | reverse complement strand
TGGATGGTGAAAGGACCTTAAAACAACACGCTTATATAGAAAAAGAAAGAGGTGCTTGGTACGAAGAAAAATATTCTGGAAACAAAGCATTGTGCAATAAAGGGGGCGTTCATGATGGGGATAGATTTGTTAATATCGATGATATTCAAGAAGAAGAAATAAATGAAAACTGCTGTAAAAAATGCCTTAAAATTTATAAAAAATATAACTCATGATAGCACCACAAGAACTACGTTTAGGAAACTGGATCAATATAAACGGTTCTCCATTTCAAATAGAATTGCCGGACTTTAATTTGATCGTAAATAAGAACGGTAAAAGCACTTATGAACCCATAGAGCTGAATGAGGACTGGCTTTTGAAGCTGGGCTATGAACGTGATAAAAATGAGTATTGCGTATCCGGACATGATAGGTTTAATGTTTTCCAATCTGTAAAAGGACCTTACATATTTTGCGATGATGAAAAATCAATACGATATGTAAGGTATGTTCACGAATTGCAGAACTTATTTTTCGCCCTTACCGGGGAAGAACTTAAAATTAAAGAATCATGAATCTACAATTGTCTTTAAAAAAGAAATGGTTTGACATGACTAAAGCCAAAATTAAACCGGAAGATTACAGAGAGATAACACCATATTGGTGTAGTAGATTGTTGCAATTTAAATCACAAAATATAAAACAATCAAATTTTGAAGCATTGTTTAATCTGAATAACTATCAATTTGTCATTGACTTTATAAACGAGAATTACGATTTAAAACATTTCGATTTAAATGTTATGACTTTAGGCTATCCTTCAAAAGGCGACACTGAAAGAATTTTAAAACTGGAACACGCAGGAATTGAAATCAGAGAAGGGAATCCAGAATGGGGCGCAGAACCCGGTAAACTTTATTTTGTAATAAAACACGGAAAAATACTATGAAACATATTATAATAACAATACTAGCACTAATATTTGTTTTAGCATTACTTTACTCTGGTATAGCATTTTACTATTTAACATTTAATCCTTCCAAATGGAGTGAATCGGCAAGACAATTTTTTTCTGTATTTGGATTTTTGGGAACTATAATAGTAATAGGTGCTTCCATAGGAATGTATATTGACTTAAAAAAATTAAAATAACATGAAACAGTTAGAGATAAAAACAAATAAAAGACTCCTTATTGTGGAGGGCGGATTTATGTATTATCACAATGGGAGCCCTTTAAAATACATCTGCAAAGGCTCAGATCTTACTGAGGAAGTAGCTGAAGAATTTTCAAAACCAGTAAAAAGTTCTCATGGTAAAGATGGCTTTATAAATTATCTGTATGAGTCAAAAGAAATAGTTTATAGTCCTGCTTTCGTAACCGCTTTAGAATCCTTTATTTCCGCCATAGAATCAAAAGGCTTTATCTGGGGTGTAAATAAGGTTAAATATCCTAATAAAGAAAGCTATGGTTATCATGATAACATAAACATTTTGGATGACCCGCCGGGGTGGGATGAAAAAGAATTTTACGAGGATTTGGATAAATGGCGGGAAGCCGAATCAATGACCTTCAACCCATCAAAATGTATAATCTTTGAAATACTGTAAAGATGAAAGTAATACACCATATGAGTATAAACCTTGAAGGAATACTCAGGAACTATAAAGGGAAGAAAATTAATATTTTCAACGATGAAAACGGCAAAATAATGTCTGATAAGGAAGCGCGAAAGGTTATTGCTGAACTACAGGCAAAAGGACACAAACTAATGTCTTGTAACCCTGAAAAATGCATTGGCTTTGATCCATTCGGAGGTGGTTGTCCTGGACATGAAGTTGAAGAGTAATTACGGATACCCATAATACAAAACCAAATAACCAAACTAAATTAGAACTATGAAAGAATTTATTAACGAATGTATGCTATTCAGGAATAAGGACACAGAATTGAGAATAATCGGTGCGCTTGCTTGGTTTTGGATTGCCTGTGTGGTGTACTTGCTTTTCTATCTGTTTTAGTATCTTTACTCCATGGAAAACATGCAAGAAATAGAGAGGCAATTCTTTGAAGCTTTAGAAGTTGAATTTAAAAAATCAGGTGGTAACAATGGAATAGATCACAATATAATAGATCCTATTTTAAAAATGCCATTAGAACAAAGAAATGAATACATATCCAAGCTTTTAAAAGAAAAGAAGATAGTCAAAATTAACCACCTTAACGGAACAAGCTACACGCTGCCAAAATAAAGCCCCTGAATTAACAGGGGTATTTTATTGGAATTTTTCATAATGGTTTTCTCTTAGCCATTGGTTTAACTTGTTTCTTAATTTCATTAGAAAATATGGATCATCTTTAGGGTAGTAAATGTCTGTGAAGTCCATGGAGTCTATACCATTTTCTTTACATGTTCTTTTATCGTATGCCACGCCAATTATAACATCTTCTTCCGTAGCTTTTGCAACAAGAAGTGATTCATTATCTTCTATTATCTCAAAGATAGGCTCTTTACATTTTCCCTTCATATAAAATTTTTTAGTGGTTAAAAATTATTTCTGCAAATAAACGTAAAAGTTTCTTTGGTATCTAAAACCTGCCAATTTTTACAGAGTTAGTTATTCCTAAAAAAATTGTTAGTAAAAACTATAAAAAAAGTTAGAAAATACTTTTTTAACCACACGATTCTTCGTAACTTTACTATAAAGCAGTTGGTTATGAAGATGGGGAAGCCTAATTATTGCACAGTGTGCGGGAAAGATTTTATACCATTTAGGATAGGTCAGGAAGTATGTGGATGGAGCTGTGCAATTGCTCTAGGCAAATCAAATGTTCAGAAGCAAAACGCTAAAGCTTGGAGAAAAGAGAAGAAGATCAGGAAGGAGAAGCTAAAGACTCACAAGGACTGGCTGCAAGATCTGCAAAAAGACTTCAATACATTTATTCGATTAAGAGATAGAGATCAGCCTTGTATAAGCTGTGGAACTACGAGAACGGATATTAAGTATGACGCAGGGCATTTTTGGGCTACAGGAGGATTTCCTAATGTGAGATTTGATGAAGATAATTGCCACAAGCAATGCAGTAACAATTGCAACTTTAAAAAGTCAGGGAATATTAACGAATATCGTCCGAGGCTTATTGAAAAAATAGGGATTGAAAGATTCGATGCTTTAGAGTTCAGAGCGAGAAATGGAGTTTTGAAATTGTCAATTCCAGAGATAAAAGAAAAGATTGAGTATTACCGCTCAAAGATTAGGGAAATGAAGAAGAAAGCGGTTGTGTGATATGATTTAATTGTTGTTGAATTACCAAGCACAGATGATGAGTGCAGAGGGGGTGGAGAGTTGGTTGATGAAGGAGGGTGCTTGGTGTTTATTTTTAAATGAATAAGATGAATCAAAAACAAATGTTTCTAGAGCTTTTCAAAACACATAAACTAAAGAATTACAGAAAAACTATGGTTGGTTTTGGTTCTTTACTTTGGAGGATTGTAAGACATACAGATAAAGACATTTATGCCTATGGTTTTAAAGACTTTATATTGGGGGAATATCGGGTTTTATACTCAGGGAATAATAAGTTAAAAATCCTAACTCCTTTAGTTATTTCTATTATCGGCATTGTGCTTAATATGTTTTGGATTCCATTTGTAGTAATTACGTATATACCGTACAGTTATTTTGAAGGTGCAAAAAATTGGATTACAGATAGTGGGTGGATTGACAATGTTAGATTATTCAATTGGGTTAATTTAATTCTTGTGGTTGCTTTAACGATAACATTGATTATTAAGTGGTAATTAAAACGTGATGCTAGCATATAGGTAATGCGATAGGCGAGTATGATAAATACTATTACGAAAGAATCCGGTTCGAGTCCGGAGCATAAGCGAAGTGACTGTATCGACAGACAGCCCGGAAAGACGGGCAACCAAAGAACAGTGGCGGGTGAATCCGCTTATGAAGTCGATAAGGAAAGGATCGTGTATAACACTATGTTGGAATAGAAGTTCAGTAAATAACACGAAGATAGTACGGTCCTGAAAGGTAAATGAAAATATTAAGACTTATCCCATTTAATGGTGTGAACTAACATTTACTATAGATCCCATTGTTCTTTTAAAAAAAATGAAGTATAATATCCATATTATATAATCCATAGGGCAAGTATGGTTGACTGATAGGAAAGACTATCATTTTAGATTGATTTAATGCAGTAGGAACTATTTTTTTCATATTAATATTTTGTGATTTGGTGTCCCGCTGCTGTAATAGGTAGCGGGTTTTTAATTTAGGGAGTATGAATGCAAAATTTAATTTGTTGGGAATGGAGGGTAAAGAAAAAATGATTGAAAGAATTGCAATGAGTACTAATCAGTCTTACGAAAAAGTAGAAGCTGATATAAATTCATTGATAAGTATGGGTGTTAGTTCGAATACTGCATCTAAAGCTTTAAAGGAGCTAAGTGATGAGATTCGAAATGTTAAAATCAGTTATCCCCAAAAAAGAAGAAAACCTACGAACTACACCAAGCCACGTAACCGAAAGAAGAAAAATAAATACTAAACTAATTTTCTATGACAAAGGATCAGTTTTTAAAAGGTAGAGATATTTATGATAGAATAGATTGGCTTGAAATACAAATCAAGCGTCTAACAGAAGCGTTGGGTGAAATAGAAGAAAAAGGATCGACCAAGCGATTGAGATTAAAGGTTGAAGTAAATGATCTTAGTTCATTTGGAGACCATTGTCCATCAAGAGAGTTTTCCAGAAAGTTCTTAAAAGATTTTATCCAAGAGTATGATAGCGAGTTGAAAAGTCTTGAAGAAGAGCTAAGCAAAATTTAAAGCAATAATTTTCTATGGCAGAGGGAGTGACAGGGAGTGCGGTGAATGAATAAAGAAAAAGAAATGGCAAAGAAGAAGAGTGAAGATAATGAAGGGAGAATGCCGGACGGTAAGTTTGCGGAAGGGAATACTATTTCTGTAGGCAACGAAGGTGGAAGGCCAATGAAGTTTGAAACGCCAGCAGAATTAGAGTCTTTCTGTAAAGGTTACTTTGAATGGGCTGATAAAAACCCATGGATAAAAAATGACGTTGTAAAAGGTGGTGAATTCGCCGGAACTCCACTACAAATTCCAACACAAAGACCATATACTTTAATTGCGCTTTGTCATTACTTAGGAATCGCTCATGCAACCTGGAAATTATATGAAGAAAGAACGGAGTTTGTGGAAGTCACAACATGGGCGAGAGAAAAAATAAACAACCAGCAGATAGAGGGAGCAATGGTTGGAGCTTTTAATGCTAACCTAACAGCAAGACTTCAGGGCCTATCAGATAAACAAGAGCAAAAGCATATTGGAGATAAAGACAATCCAATAGAAATAAAAGAACAAACAAAAATCATTTTCACACGTGGTTTTGGAGATTCCAAATAAGTTTGAGCCATTGTTTGAATGGTTGCAATATAAAAGAGGTGGTAAAGATGAAACTAAACCGCCTTTTTCCGTTGCTATACTGACAGGTGGAAGAAACTCTTTCAAATCATTCACGGCTTCTGTAATGCTTGCTGAAGCTGTCTCTTCTTATAATCACAGAATACTGTATACCAGATACACTATGACATCTACAGAAGACTCGGTAATTCCAGAATTCAAGGAAAAGCTTGACCTTCTTAATTATGGAGATCGTTTCAACATAAACAAAGACAGGATTATTTACAAAGAAGGAGAAAAGGAAGAAACAGAGACGACGCCAAAGGTAATATTCAAAGGTATCAAGACTTCTGCCGGAAACCAAACAGCAAATCTTAAATCTCTAAAAGGGTTTTCAATTTTCGTACTGGAAGAAGCTGAGGAAATGCCATCGTTTTCAGAATGGGATAAGATCCGAAAGTCGATAAGAGCAAAAGATGTATTTAACCTATGTATTTTGATTCTTAACCCGACAACAAAGGAACATTGGGTACATAAAGAATTTTTTGAAGAAAGAGGTATTCCGGATGGATGGAATGGTGTCAAGGATGGTGTTTGCTATATTCATACCACTTACAAAGATGGCCAAAGAGATTGGACAGCCGACCATATTATGGAGGACTTTGAGAAAACAGAAGAGGCGTATCACCAATACTTATCGACGCCAATAAAAGAACGAGACGCATTACCTGAAAAAATAAAGAAATGGCATAACTACTATGCGCATTCAGTTCTTGGTGGCTGGCTTGACAAAGCTGAAGGTGTTGTGTTTACGGATTGGGTTATCGGTCCTTATCAGGAAATCAATTCAACCCTTCATGGTCAGGATTTCGGTTTTTCCGTCGATCCTACAACACTAGTAAGCGCATCGATTGATAAGGTCCGTAAAAAGATCTACTTGCGAGAGGAATTATATAAAACCCACCTAACCACAACGGATATTTACGAAGCAAACAAAAGAGTCGCTGGTACCCGAAAAGTTTATGCCGATTCAGCAGAACCAAGATTGATTGAAGAGTTGAGAAAACGAGGGAATAATATCGAAGCTGTAGAGAAAGGACCGGGGAGCGTTTCCGCTGGAATTGCTTTAATGCAGGATTATCAGCTTGTGATAGATCCGGGAAGTATAAACCTTATCAAAGAACTGAACAACTACGTTTGGAGTGATAAGAAGTCAAGCGTTCCGGTAGATGCTTATAACCATCTAATTGATGCTTGCCGGTATGCGTGCTACAAAGAATTAAAAACAAGCCGAAACGTTGATTTAAAGAAGCTCGGCAGAATGTTAGGATAATAAAAAATACTATATATGGATTTGAAAGGATTAGATGCAGAGGAAATAGTAAAGAAGCTGGATAAATTAAGACCGAACACGGACTATTTATCGAAAGCTGTTCTGCAGTACAATGTGGAAACTCACGAAATTTTCACCAATAAAACGAAATACCCGGATAAGCTGGTGGAAACCGAAGAAGGAACAACCTCACAGCCTATTAACCGTATCGGATTTGCTATCCAGCAGATGATTGTTGATAAGATTGTTGCTTTTGGTTTTGGGAAGCCGGTTTCTTACATTCCAACTGATGCTAAAGTCTGGCCGTTGGTTCAATCGGTACTAGATCAGAATAAAAGCGTTTCGTTAACCCGGAATATCGCAAGACAGATATACGGTGCAACTAAGGGAGCGGAGATTTGGTATTTGACACCGGAAGCAGATAGATTGCGAGTAAAACAACTATTACCAACTGAAGGTGATGTTTTCTATCCTGTCTTTGAAAACGGAGACATGACGGCATTTGTTCGTGAGATTACAGTAAAGGACGAAAACGACAAGGAAGTCGAATATCGTGAGATTTATACTGCTGAAGAAAAGATCGTGCTTAAAAAGGAGTCTCAATGGATTGAAGAAAGCCGAGAACGAAACATCATTGGTAAAATACCGGTTGTATATGGATCTCAAAAGAAAACCGAATGGGATATTGTTCAGCCACTTATCGAACGTTTGGAAGAGCTTGCTTCCGGTCACGCTGAAATTAATGACTATCATGTTGCACCGAAAATAAAAGCAAAAGGAGAAATAAGCGGATTCGCTAAAAAAGGAGAAAAGGGGGCTATTTTCGAAATGGAGAAAGACGGCGAACTTGACTACATGACGTGGAATAACAATACAGACTCCTATAAGCTCGAATTCGACAACCTATGGAATATTATTTTCAAAATCACTCAGACGCCTGATATTTCCTTCGACAAACTTAAATCAATGGGAGCTATATCCGGGGTAGCAGCCCAGTATTACTTCATGGATATTCATTTGAAAGTTGAAATGAAGCGTGAAATATGGGATGATTATCTGGCGAGGCGTATCAATATAATCAAAGCATTCCTGGCAAATGTACTCAGCACTAAAGATGCTAGAAAGCTGGAAGAACTAGAAGTTGATATTGTTTACAATCCGTACATGATTAATGATATGAAAGAGAAGATCAGCTATCTTATGGATGCAACAGGAGGACAGGCTATAATGTCTGTTGAGACAGCTATGCGTAATCTTGGTATTGATGATCCAGTTGAAGAAATGAATAGGATTCGTGACGAAAATAGTAGTGCATCAGAAACAGAGAACTCTCAAACGTTTGGATTATGAAAAAGAAAACGATAAAAATTCCGATATACTTTGGAGATTTCATTATCATTTTAGATCCGGAAGAATGGAAGAACGTAAACAGCATTTATCAAAATCGTCTGCAATGGGATAGACCGGCCGACGAAAGAGATGAGGCGTTTGTTTTTGATGATTGCCACGATGGATATTCCAAGTATGTAGTATGCTTTAGAGATCGGCCTAAAAACAGTGTTATTACTCATGAGTGTGTTCACCTTGTCAACAAGCTATTCAAAGACCGTGGTCAAAAGTTAGATATTGAAAACGACGAGGCTCAGGCTTACATGACAGGGTGGTTTTTTGATCAAATAGAAAAATTCTTCAATGGACTTCGACAAACAACATAGAAAAAGAGTAGAGCAGTATTTAAGACGAGTTGAAAAACTTTTCAATGACCTTGTTGAAAGTATTGTTTTTTCTTCCCTTCCAGTAACTTTAAAGGAGGGGCTTTTTCAGTTCCGAAAATATCCAAAGATAACCAAGTATATCGAAGATGTTTTCAATCAATTCAACTCGGATCTGCGTGAATTGATAACGGTTTCTACTGCTTACTCATGGAATGTTGGAGATTTGAAGAATGATGCATTAAAACTTGCAACGCTCAACAGTATTTCCGGGAAAATTCCGGTTGAAATCTTGAATAAACTCAAAGAAGCGCCTATGCCTCGTAATGCTGAAGCATTAAACGCGTTTCAAGAGCGAAAGATTGGTAAATTCACTATTTCAGACCGTGTATGGTCAATTACTCAGAACACGAAGAAAGAGCTTGAATTTGCGCTTGATTTGGGACTGTCTGAGGGTAAAAGCGCTCAGCAATTAGCCAGGGAAATAAAAAAGTATCTTAGAGAGCCTGACAGGCTTTACAGAAGAGTTCGAGATAAGCACGGAAATCTTACTTTGAGCAAAAATGCTAAAGCCTATAAACCGGGACAAGGTGTATATCGAAGTAGTATGGCAAATGCTGTTCGCCTAACCAAAGAAGAAAACAATCTGGCTTATCGGGAATCGGACCAGCTTCGCATAATGCAGAACAATGATATTGTTGGTTATCAAATTCAGCTAAGTAACGCGCATAAAATTGTTGACATCTGTGATGATCTTAAAGGTTTCTATCCGAAAAACTTCATTTGGAAAGGCTGGCATATCGGCTGCATGTGTCAACGGTTCACTGTCCGCAAAACAGACAAAGAAATCATTGATGAGATCAACAAAGGGATGAATTTACCGCCCGAAAGATCTGAGAATTATATTTCTGATGTTCCAGAACAGTTTAAAACATACATGGACGAAAACAAAGCAAAAATGGAAGGTTGGAAAACTCAGCCATCTTTTATGGTTGACAACAAGAAGTTTTTACACTAGAAATTTTGTAATTTTACTGGATGATCTCGCACCAAGAACAAAAACTATATGATGAATTAACGGAAGGCTGTAATTTTATGCCACTTCCGGACAAGCTTTTATTAATGGTTGAAAACTGCAACTTTACCGGAGAAATTCACCCCGAATTCCCGTTTATATGCTATCATTTTCATTCATATTCTTACACTAAAAGACAGTATGAAAGCCTTTGTGATTTTCATGTGAGGCTGTTGGAACAAGTTCAGCAGCATAAAATGTTGTCTGATAATGTGGCGAACACTCTTATTGTTCTACGAGAACCGTTAGCGCATTCAGGACAGCCAGAATACGAAGCTAAAAACATTGCGTACTGGAAAGAAATAGTAGAAAACACTCCCGAAATAAGATTTAGATCAGAATTTATTAAATATTTGAAATAACCATAAAAAATAAAAAAATGCTAATTGAAGTTAAAACTAACGGAACAATGACTAGATTTATTAATATTAATCATATAGTCATGATAGAGAATGGACATCAGGGAGGGGTATTAATTTACTTGAATGGAATGGAAAGCATATTTTCATCTGAAGATATTCATAGTCTTCAATTACGAATAAACGAAGCTTTTGATAAGTCTAAAAAATAAAATAGCCCCTTAACTGGGGCTATTTTTGTTAATTACTTTTTTTGAATATTGGGATTGCCTCCCTTTTCAATTACAGACCTTTGTCCGGAGTTAGTGGACGGAATCTGCCTGCTTGTTCCAGCGCTATTTCCTCCTGAAGTTTGATTGTTATTACTTCCTGAAGAAGTGCTGGAGTTTTGATTGTTATCACTCATTTTATTAGGTTTAGTTGTTATTAAATTTACAAAGAAAAATAATGTTAGCGCAATTGCGCTAGAATAAATAAGCCAGAGCCCTTTTTTAATACATCTATTCTGTTTTGATATAGGCTCTTGATTATCATTAAAACTTCCTCTATTTATGCTTATTTCAAACAAATAGACATCTTCAACTTCGTTTGTTAGAAGTTCATCCATGTTATGAAATCCAATTCCATGAAATAATTTCCTAGGACGCATTGCCATTATCAAATTACATATTCCTATTATATTCAAAATTATAGGAATAAAAAATACGCAAATCCAAAAATAGGAAGTGGCAATTTTATCAAAAACTGAAAACGAAATAGGTATAAACAATGCAGATATAGCGGTAATTGTTCCTGCTTTGGCATTGTTTCCATCTACGCTAGATAATTGATCATTTAATAATTCTCTTGATTTTAGAGCTAATAATTCTGGTGTTTCCATAATATAGTTTATTACAAGTTTAATTTTATATTTTGTGGAGACTACTCCGTGGGGTTAATTTATCCAAGCCATCTAAATTTTCCATTCTCTACAGTAAAATAAAAATCAACTTTATGATGGTCGGCAACATAAATTATAAAGTCATGGAACTGTTGAATTCTTTTTCTTTTTATTTCTTCATCATATTCAAGATCGGTATAAAAAGAATGCTGTGTATTAGTGCAATCAACTCCTAAAGCTATACACCTTCTTTTTATAACAGCTTTAATGTCTTTTTCAATTCTACTCCTTTTTTGATCTTCCCATTTATCGTACCGATTAACAAGCTTTTTATATTCACCCCTAAATTTTTCCATGACTATTTTGTTTATGTTTCTGTAGCAAATATAAATACTTTAATTTACGTATGCAATATTTTTATAAATTATTTTATGTATATTTACTAAAATTTTGTAAACTATTACGTTTATGGTATATTTGAACATGCAATTTAGAATCAAAGAAGTAGCTAAAAGAAAAGGGAAAACACTTCAGGAGATGTGTGAAAAGATTGGTATAAGTTACATAGACTTTAATCAAAGACTTAAAAGAGGACCGAAGATGGAATTAATACAGAAATGTGCTGATGCGCTTGAATGTTCCGTGTTTGAATTAATTGAAGAAGATGAAAACTTCACTCACCTTTATAACTCTAAAAATGAATTCTACGGAATTGGGAAAAAGTAACCCCGCGAAAGGCGGGGATTTCCTTTCCATTATTTCAAAATTACTTCAATTTTTGGATTGTAAGTTGATACGGCATTACCGTCTCTAAATCCGAATACCTCTTTTTCAAGTTCAATATTCAGATCTAACCCCGGATTCGATTTCAGAAATTCGTCGATATTTCTTTTAAGAGCTGTTTTCAAATCCTCAATTTCTTTTTTTATTTCTGCTGTTGTTTTACTGTTCATTTCAATTCAAATTTATAACATAATACTGGATGGTTAATTTGTCCAGGAGCTTAGTATTCTGCACTATAAAATAGTTTCCACATTTAATCGGCTGCATTGATTTAATTTATTAATTATCCTAGATTCATCTTAAGATTTTAAATCTAAACCTGCCAAAATCTTTAAATGTTGAATAGCCGTTTCTTTCAGAGAACAATGTAGTTGTTTTGTTCTTATCTCTGATTAGAATTCCATATTTTCCAAAGAATTTAAACCAAAAGAATCCATAGCCAGAATTATATGCGAACAAGCTTCTAATGTCGCTTTTCGGTGTGTTTTCCATATTCCAATTCAATATTAATTTTTACGAGTTCATTGTAAATATAAGATCCGTTGTTTCCCAACTGAGCGTATGCTTCATTCTTTATACGGTCAAAAATTCCAGAAGCTTTTTCTTCACCAATTAGTTTTATAAGCTTTTGTTTTTGAGCATAAATTCTATCTGCTTCTCTAACATGGCTTAATAATCCTGGGAAGCACCCAATTACTGAAGCAATTCCAATTGCTTTATTAATTTTTTCTATCACCTTCTCATCCATTCCAAAACCTTTTGCGTATCAAACAATAATTTCTTTTTCCTTCTCCTTCCTTCATAGCCTCCTATGATCAGTTCATCAGGATAATATTGACAACGTAGAAGCGCATACACTTCTTTCTGTCCCTTTCCTGTTACCTCGCAAAATTCCGATAAATCCATTGTTATTTTTTGAACCATGGATAGTCTGTTAAATGCTACCAAAAGTTCATTAAGTGTCATATCCGACGTTCTCATACTTCCCAAATCTCCCCTCATAAAAATAATACCGTGGTTATAATAGTAAAATTACGAAATATCGTGTGTAAAACCAACAAATGCTATTGAAAATAAACGTTTTACGGGCGAAATTTACGGTAATTAATAATAAACCTTTTAATATGACAAGAGAAACTATAATTGAAAAGCTGAGAACTAATTACATTGATTTAGGGTTAAGCGATGAAATTTTAGGGTCGCAAGCGGATTTTATTCTATCAAACAAGCCAACTGATGAAACCATAGATGGGGTTATTGACGGCGTGGGGGGTGTTTTAAAATCATTTCAATCAAGCTTGGATAAGGTAAGACAAAAGCCTGCTGACGAGAAGAAAAAGTCTGAAGAGAAAAAAGAAACCGAAGAAAAAAAGGATTCTACTCTTGAAGAAAAGTTTGAAAAACTTCTTGGAACCGTACAGCAATTAGTAACCAAAACAGCTACCGACGACAAAAAAGGAAATCTTGTAAAGGCACTTGCCGCGAAAAACATTCCGGAAAAGTACTACAACAAGTTTCTTTCAACTGTAGATTATGGAGAGGGCTATTCTGAAGAAGATACAGTGAAGTCCATGGAGGCTGAATTTGAGGATTTCAAACAGGCTTTTGCAACTGAAGGAGCTAAAGGTGGAAATCCGCCTATTGGAACCGGTGGGACTGAGCAAAAAGGACAAGCGTTGAAAGACATTGAAAGGTTAGCGTAAAAACAAAACAGACAAAAAATGAGCAAATTAGGATTTAAGAGAACGGAAGTAGCAGGGGATAAAACAATCTATGCTCACGTTTTGGAAACGGCTTTAGGCGGTTTCGCATTAGATACTACCGGACTAACAAAAGGTGAAAAAATTGTAGCCGGTACAGCGTTTACTTTTGACGAAGCTACAAGATTGGCAAAGCCAGATCAAGTAGCTCCAAAAGGATTACTGTATGAAGATGTTGTTATTGACGATAATACTTCTGTTGATATTGTTCTGAGAGGAACCGTGTATGCTAGAAGGATTCCAGCTATTACGGATGAACTTAAAGCAAAAATGCCTCAAATCATTTTCTCACAATCTAAATAATTAATGAAGTATGAGTAATGTAGCATCTATATTCGGTGAATACGCAACAAGCGAAGGTTTACAGCTTATCATCGACAAAAGAATGGATAAATTCAAAACCAGAGAATTTTCCAAATATTTATCCTGGGACACGCCTCAGGTCGATTTATCTTTCAAAGATGTAATCGGAAAAACACAACTTGATACAATTGCATCTGTTGTAGGAGAAGATTCTGTTTCTCCCGTAAGAAGTAGGAGAGGGCTGGCTTCATTTGAGGGGTCTATCCCAACTATTTCACACAAATATCTCATGAAACAATCTGATGTAAGAGCTTACTACTCTTTACAGAACATGGGTAATATTGATGATGACACAAAGAAGAAGCAAATCATTGATTTAATTTTTAACGATGTCAAATTATCAGCGGATGGATGTACCGGCAGACTTGATGTTATGTTCTTACAAGGACTTTCTACAGGTATGATTGATCTTTCAGCTACCGGGAACCCGGATGGCGTTGCTTATGGTGAAATTCCAGTAGGACTTCCGACGGGCAATGTTATTGAGGCTTCCAAGAAGTGGGATGATGCAGACGCAACACCGCTTCAGGATATTGAGAATGTGATTGATGCCGCACAAGGAAAAGGTAATGACAGTTTTGAAAAAATGATCATGACCAGAGCTACTTTCAACAAGTTAAAAAACAGCGTTGAAATCCAAAAGATTTTTAAAGGAGTAGTTGGAAAAGCTCCGGCATTAGTAACACCTGACAACCTTAACGAATACCTGGTTTCTAACGGACTTCCGCCAATCGAATTGCAAACTTCATTGTTTAACATTGAGGAGGACGGAGCTACAAGATCATTTAGAGCTTTCGCTGACGATGTGATTGTATTTGTTCCACAAGGAGAACTAGGAAAGGTTAAAAATGCGCTGGTGACTGAAGGAGATTTAAAACAGGTTATGGGGCATTCATATGCGAATGTAGATAAAGTAAAGATTGCTAAATGGTCTATGAATGAACCTTTTAACGAGTTTACAAGAGGTCAGTTATTGGCGATTCCTGCATTAACAGCAATTGACGCAATTTACCACTTAAAGCTAAAACTAGTATAATAAATGAAAGTTAGGGATTATTTGTCAGCAAATCTTGAATTATGGTCGGTTGAAGTGTCCGATTCGCTTATTGATGCAGAATTGATTAATGTAGGATTGAATGGCGACTCTGAATACGAACCCGAATTAGAAGTAAAAACTAATACGCTGTTTTACAATTTAATCCCTAAGCTTTTATTATCTCCAAAAAGAGTTTCAGAAGGACAGTTTACAATCGAATATGACAAAGATGCGATGGTTGCATATTACCGTATGATAGCTGACCAGTTAGGACTTCCAAACAATTTGGAAAGAAACAAAATTCGTGATCGTTCAAATCTTTGGTAAATGGCGGTTCAATATCCATATAAACTAGAAGTATTTGTAAAATCAGATGCTATAAAAGATGAAAACGGAAACTGGATTCCAGGATCTGAAGAATGGCAGGATTTCGGTAAATGTCGTGATGAAGACAGCCTATCAAGTACCAAGACGATTTCTAACGATCAGATTAAGTATGAATACACCTGGCTGATTCAGTGTCCTAAAAAGCTTAAACCTATTGATATAGGATCAAGTATAAGGGTCATAGGATCAAAAGGTGAAACACGACTTACAGGAGAAGTTTTGAGAGTCAAATATGATCAATTTCATAGTAGAATATGGGTGTAAGAGCAAACTTCAACATGCCGGGTTTAAACCAATATATCAATAATGCTTTGGATGCTAAAATTCAAAACATCATTCGAATTATGCGGGTAGTAGGTGAAGATGCTATAAACGAGGCTAGGTCTTACGCTAAACAGAATGACTGGCAAGACGTCACGGGAAATCTGAGATCATCTATCGGATATGTTATCACTCTGAATGGTAGTATTGTTGGTCAAGACTTTGAAAAAGTACAGGGCCCGCAACCAACAACGAAAGACGGTAAGAAAATAGGCTATGATCTGGCGATTGATATTGCTAAAGCACTTCCGGAAATAGCATTGGTTATTGTTGCAGGAATGAATTACGCATCAACTGTTGAAAGTAGAGGTCGTAATGTCCTTACCAGCGCAGAACTCAAAGCAAAATTAAAACTCAATCAATTTCTAAATAGCATACGGTGAGAAATTCAGTAATAGAAGCCAAACAGTGGATATACAATGAGCTGAAAAATGGAGGTGTTGGTTCTATTATCACAGGAGATCTGTATAAAGACTTTAGACCGGCCGGCAGTACCAAAGAAGATATTGTTGTGAACGCTATTACTCTCAACAGCACTTTTTTCCAGACCGGTGCATTCAACGTGAATTGCTATGTGCCTTACCTAAAAGTAAAGATCAACGCCATAGATCAAAACGTTCCAAACGAAATTCGTCTAAAAGCTGTTTCCGACAAAGTAAAACCAATTCTGGAAAGAAAATTCACTGACAAATACAATGTTGATATAGAATTTGAGCAAACAATTATGGATGGTAACGATTGCTATATCAACTTCAGACTAAAATTAAACGCATTTAATAATAATTAAAATTCAATAAAATGGCAGGACAGATTAACAATGGTGTGGCGAAAATTGAATTAGCACCAATTGCATCAGACGGGGGAATGGGCACCGTCTTTAAAAAATTAGGGGAAACCATGCTGGGAACATTAAAGATCAATATGGAAGACGGTACAACTACTGACTTTAATGTTGAGGAATACGATGATCCTATTTTCACAAGAACAACCAAAGGGGCTATGTCTTTTGACTTTGATGTTGCTAATCCTGATGCAGATACTCTGGTTGAGGTTGGAGCCGGAACTAAAGATGCCGACGGAAACTACATTCCACCTATCGGAAACGTTACCGTAGAAAGGTCTTTAAAAATTACACCGGAAATCGGGTTTGGTTTTGATGTGGTAAGAACTCTTATTACCTACAAATTCACTGCCGATATGGGTAAAGACAATTTGCTGGGAGTTTCCGTGAATGCAAAGGTTTTGAGACCGACCAAAGAAAATACACCTTCGTTTGAATTGGTGAAATATCCGATTCCGACACCTTAATATTTTTCTTTTCAGCGCACTTGCTTAGGTGGGTGCGCTTTTTTTAACTACAAAAATTACAATTATGGAAGAAAATAAAATATTAAGTGAAGAGGAAAAAGTAATTGCAGAAGAAAAGGAGCTGAAGGTTTTAAATAGTGTAGGATTTACCGTTAAAACTAATTTCTGGGGCAAAGAGATAACGTGGAGGGTAAAAAAAATACCATTGAAAGTAATGTTTGCTCAGAGTTACCGGTTTTTCAAACTTAAAATCAGTCAGGAGAAACAGGAAAATGATGATTTCCAAGAAATATTAAACTCACAGTTTAATTCTGTTGCTGATAACGCTAAACTTTGCGCTGAAATTATAGCTATTACAATTCTTGGAACTAAATGGAACAATTGGCTTTTCCGAAAGCTATTAACTGAACATATTTTCAGCAATATCAATTCAAGAGAACTTCTTGAATTTACGCAGAAAGTTCTTACGCTGAACGATTATCAGTCTTTTACGATCTCTACCACATTACTAAGCGCAGTAAGAGTGACGAATCCGATGAAGGTAGAGAAAACGGCCTAAAAACTATATATGGTCTATGTGGTCAACTATGTCACCACTTTGGATGGACACTCGATTATTTACTTGAAGAGGTAGACTACGCATTTTTACAAAGAATGCTTATTGATGCACCTTCATATGATTACGACAAAGATGAAGATGTGAAAAAAGACTCCAAAAAAGGGAAATCATTCAATTACTCTGAATTATCTCAGGAAAGTTTTTTATCACAGTTGGAGCAATATAAATAATGAAGAATGAATAATGTAGGAGGAGCTTTAAATTTCAATGCAGTTTTAAATCTTAGTGAGTGGAATAGAAATATTGAACGAATTAAAAGAGATCTGCAGAATTTAAATCAAAACACAAAAAAGAATACCAACGACATGGATGCAGCTTTTAAAAATCTGTCAGTTGGTATTGCTAGTTATTTTTCTATTCATGCGGTTAAAGACTTCATCAATGAACTTATTACGGTTCGTGGTGAATTCCAACAGATGGAAAATGCTATTGAGACAATTACCGGATCTACTTCTCAGATGAATAAATTAATGGATGAGTGGAAGGAACTCACTTTAAGATCACCTTTTCGTTTATCCGAAATTGGACAAGCAGGAAAGCAGTTGCTTGCCTACGGTATTGATGTAAACAAGGTAACCCATGATATTGAAATGCTTGCCAATGTAGCTTCCGGTGTTTCTGGAAACATTGGTGATATAGCTTACGTGTATGGAACTTTAAAGACTCAGGGAAGAGCATATACTAGGGATATTCTACAGTTCACAATGCGAGGTATTCCATTAATGGATGAATTAGCCAAAGTAATGAATGTAAATGTCTCAGAGCTTAAAGGACTAATTGAAGCCGGAAAAGTTGGATTTCCGGAAGTGGAAAAAGCAATGAACAGGCTTACATCTGAAGGTGGTAAATTTAATAACCTTATTGCTAAACAAGCGACGACTTTAACCGGTTCTGTAAATAGACTTAAGCACGAATTTGAATTAATGCTTAATGAAATAGGAACTAACAACGAAAACATCCTGAAAGGAGGAATAGATGCTATAACGCATTTAATTGAAAATTATCAGGAGGTCGGAAGAGTCCTACTTACCCTTATTGAAATATACGGTATTTACCGAACCGCTTTACTGGTAACAACAGCAATTCAAAAGGCTTCAATTGCTGTGGAAGCCATTAAGACATGGATTTCATTAGCCAGAAGCATAAGAACTGCCGCAGATGCTCAGGCGTTATTTAATTTGACAGCAAGAGCAAACCCTTATACCCTTATAATTACAGTTATAGGGGCATTAATCGCTATTACCTATAATTACCGACAGGAACTCGGAGAGCTTACCGGCTTAATCGAAGAGCAAACGAATTCACAGAAAGCTCAGGAGGAAGTAATGTCTGAATATCACAGAAATTTTGCCAAAGGAGTTAATGAAACGAAGGCAAATATCTCCGAACTGATAAGCATTATAAATAATGAGTCTTCTACTCTTGAAATGCGTAAAGCTGCCTATGAAAAACTTATCAAAATTGATCAAACTTTTATTGGTGTTCTTGATGGTCAGTATAAAGCAACAAACAGACTTGGCCAAGCATTAGAATTTGTTACTTCAAAGATTGATGCATTTGCAATGGCTCAGGCTAAGGCTGCAGCTTCACGAAAAATACTTGAACAATCATTTGAGGAACAATTTAAACGTGATGCATTAAAAGTCCAGGCTGATTCTGCTCAGAAAGAAGCTGATAAGTGGAAGAAAATGGACGAAGAGGCAAGAAAAGCTGGAAAAGCAAGCCTCGAATACATGAGGAATGCTTATGATGCTGAGAAAAGAAGGGATAAACTTCTCGAACAACTTGAAAAGCAGAGAAAGGTAGCTAATGAGAAAACCGGTATTTCTAACACAATCATCAGAAGTAACCAGCAGGAAATTAATCAAAAAACAAAAGTTCTAAGACAGTTAGAGCAAGAAGTAAAGCTTGGCAAGCTTAATGGCGAACAATTAGAACTTAAAAAGAAACAAATTGAAAAACTCGCTTTTGAACTAAATGGTTTTAAGCCTCAAATAATTCAGTCGCCTGAAGAAATTAAAAAGTCTGAAGGATGGGCTGAAAGGATTAAAGCTCAAATTGAAGAATTGGAAGCACAGGCGCAAAAAGCACCTACTCAAGCAGCATATCAAGCAATTCGGAACAGAATAGACAAGTTAAATGAATTATTAAATCCAAAAAAAAATAAGCAGGAAAATCAACTTGCAGAAATATTACCCGAAGGTTCTATAAAAGAGCTTGAAAGAAGAGCTCAGTTGCTAAATGACGCTATTGATACAGCGGTTAATGGTGTAGTTAAACTTCGAAAGTTAGATAAATTCGGGCATGATAAAGACAAAAAGGGAAATCCGTTTTTAACTGGCGAAACTGTTTCAACTGAAGAAGCTTATAGAAGACTGCAGCAAATACAGGATGAAATAGATTCAAAAAGGTATAAGTCTAACAAAGATAGACTGGATGAAACGAAAACCCAGTTTGAAAACTATTACTCTATAGCTTCCTATTACGGAAAAGAAATAGCTGATAAACAATACGATCCTTTAGTTAGTAAATCTAGAAATTATCTTCAATATGTAGAGGGAGAAGTTAATGCTATTGAAAAACGAATCGAAGCCGGTGAAAAACTTTCCAAATCTGATCAGGAGTATTTAGTTATGCTCAGAAATGAAATGGATTCTTTGAACGGTTTTGAAGAACCGATTGAAGCGTTTAAGCGTGAGTTCGAAAATACTTTGAAGCTAATGCCATCGTTTGTGGATCAGATCGATGCTATCGATAAGGCAATAGATAACGCGTTCCAGAAAGAAGGAGGCAATAGTCAAAATTTCCTTGATCAAAAAAAATACCTGGAAGAACTCAGAAGAAATGCTGTACAATCTCAAAAAGAACAGTATGCTCAGTTTATTAACGAACATCAAACCTTTGAACAGCGTAAAGCAGAAATTACGAAGAAGTATGACGACATCCGTCTTAAAATTCAGCAGTCTAATGCTTCTGAAGTTGAAAAGACCAGGCAAACAAATGAAGCCAATAAAGCGCAAGCAAAAGATATTTCGTCAATGTCTGTTGAACTTTTCCAGAAAACAGATTTATGGGTTAAGGCTTTTGGAGATTTGGAGAGAGTAGGCCCTAAAACATTGCGTAAAATGCGGGATGAATTTAAGAAGTTTTTAGATTCAGATGCTGCAAAGGCATTAGGACCAGAAGATCTGAAAACAGTTCAGGATGCATATAATAAATTAGATGAGAATGTTAGGTCACGAAATCCGTTTGCTGCAATAGGTGACGCAATAAGAAAATATGCTGACGAAAAGAAAAAGTTAGACGACGCAGAAAAAAAATACGGAAAAAATAGTGAACAATATAACAATCAGTTAGATAATACAAAATTTGCTTTAGGTCAAATTTTCACAGTTTCGCAAGCGGCTGCAAATGCAACGATTTCTTTTGCAGGAGAACTTGGAAGCGCATTAGGTTTGCTTTCTCAAGAATCTCAACAAGCCCTTAAAGATGCACAACAGTTATTCGATGGGATTATTAATGCAGTAACAGGATATATATCTGGGGATTATGCTAAAATGGCGGGTGGAATTCTACAGATGGTAACTTCAATTGCCAAATATATGAATGGTGACGTTGACAGAGCAAGAACTATTCAACAGTGGGGTATTGAGGTTGAAAAGTTGAAATCACTTTATGAACAACTTAACAAATCAATTGAGAAAACTGCAGGAGATGCTCAATTAAAAATTCAGCGCGATCTCATTTCGAATCTGAAGGAACAACAAGATCTATTGATCAAGATGCGTCGGATGGAAAATGAAAAGAAAAACTCAGATACTGATAAACTTGCTTCGTATTCCCAACAGATTGAAGACATAAACAATAAGATTTCTGATCTGGTTGATGAATTTAAAAGCAAGGTTACAACTATTGAGTTTAAAGATTTAGCGCAGAAAATGTCTGATGCATTGGTTGAGGCTTTTGGAAAAGGCGAAGACGCTGCAAACTCATTTGATAAAGTTGTTGATGATGTTATGCGTAATGCCGTTCAGAACGCTTTAAAAATGAAATTTCTTGACGAGGCAGCCCAAAACATGGTTAATGAGCTTTACAGCGCAATGGGATTTGGTAATGGTGATACAGCTGATTTACAAAAACAACTAAAGAACGCCCAGGATAGGCTTAAATATCTTAATGATCTCATTAATAACGGCAGTCCTTTAAGTGCTGATGCTATTAAAGCCCGATTCGAAAAAGAAGAGTTAGAAAAAGTCATTGCGGCATTACAGCAACAGATAGCGAGCTCCAATGTCGCCGGTAATTTTGATGGACTCACTCAAGAGGAAAGAGACAAGATAAAA
The DNA here is from genome assembly GCF_005503635.1 of Chryseobacterium sp. 2VB. Lineage (NCBI taxonomy): Bacteria > Pseudomonadati > Bacteroidota > Flavobacteriia > Flavobacteriales > Weeksellaceae > Chryseobacterium > Chryseobacterium sp. 2VB. Next base: position 91,092 of record NZ_SCNC01000015.1, on the reverse strand, counting down.
GCAATGGGCGAGGAGGCCATGAAAAAATACATGGAGGCTCTGAAGCAATACCAGGATCTTTTCGGACAGTCCGCTGAAAATGCCCAAGGTTTAAAAGGAGATATTAAAGGAATTACCGAGAAGACGGCCGGAGCATTGGAAGGGCAGATTAATGCCATGCGAATAAATGTTGCTGAAGCATTGAAGATCCACAGAGAAAATCAGAATGTATTTAAAAATCAATTAATGCAACTAACGCAAATTGAAAGTAATACACGGAACCTTGTTCAAATGAGAAAAGATCTATCAGAACTCAATTCAAAAATTAAAAATGGCTTAGCCGGAATCTAATGAATACAGAATTTATTTTAAAAGAAATCAAAGCTTTTAGCCCTTGTAAAGAGGGCTTTGAAAAAGCTTATAAAGATACTTCAATAAAGAATCTTTGCGAACTATTTTTTGCGAATTCGGATTGGGCTTTGAGGCAAAATTTCCCATCAAAAGAAGTACTTGAAAAATACCGTGGTTATTATGAAAAATACGGGGTTTACTACAGGCAAAGTACTATAAACAAGGCTGTTAATTTGGCTATCTTTGATAGTGAATCTGAAATAGAATTCACGGGATTCGATGTATCAGAGATTATTGTTCGTGGAAAGTCTAAAATTACAATAAAAGCTTCTGGATATTCTAAAATATTTGTGACGGTTTTAGACGATTCAGAACTAAATATCGAAAGGTCTGGAAATGCTGAGGTATTTGTTTACCAATATGGAGGAGTGGTTAATGGAGATTGTGTGGTAAAGCAAAAAGTATGGGATTAAAGTGGTCAATTAATGGAAGGGATTTTGTGGAGTTTGGAATTAATGTTTCAGAGTCTAAAGGGGTTCTTGATAAATTAAAGCCACGCGAAAGAAACTCATACACATGGGCTGAATATCACGGGAAACAATTCGATTTATCTAAGCCATTCTATGAAGCGAGAGAAATGGAACTTCAGTGCTGGCTTAGAGCTTCCGATTCTGATACGCTTACAGAAAATTTCAATTCATTTTTAGCCTTATTCGACACAAAATCTACAAAACGTTTTACTATTGAGCCTTTCGGAAATAAAGAATACGCTTATGAAGTATTACTGAATGGGTCGGCAGACCTTACAAAAGAATTCAGAGATGGTGAAATGTATGGTTCTTTTACGCTAAAATTAATTGAGCCTAACCCTATCAAAAAGATTCTGAAAACAACACTAGACAGCTTTAAAATTTCTTACGAAATAGACTCTGAAACTGAGATTTTCTTCGGTGACGGAACGAAACAGACCGGCCGGGGAAATGTAAGTCTTACTAAAGACTATTCAGCACCTTCTTACGAGAACTCCGGACTGTCAATAGTAAGCACAAGCGGTGTAAACGATCAATATTTTGAAGTTAATACCGTTCTATCTGGATCTACAATTTATCAATTTTCAGTAGAAGTTGATTTACAATCTCCGAAAAACATAAAACTGTACGTAATAGGGCGAAAGTTAGACAACACATATGAAGTTGTTGCCGTAAGTGCACTTTACGACGGTTTAACTGGAAAAAACTCTTTATCTGTAGTTCAAGAAGTCAACATGCCGGATTACGGAAAATTCATTTATAAAGTTTTGGATTCCGACGGAAATGAGATTCCGGGAATAGTTTACAATAATCCTCGCATTGAAACCGCTGAGGTTGTTGGAGAATGGCAAAACATGTTAGGTAAAGAAAAAATAATAATCATTGCAGGCAATATTGAAGACGTTAAAAACCTTCAGACGCCTGCGGAAACAATTTGGGAGAAAATATAATATTTAAGATAATGGGAGTTTTAGAAGGACAAGTGACAATAAGCGTCGTAGATAGTATTACGCCTAAGAATATAGCAACAATTGACAAAGATGGACTTGTTGGAAATGCTCCAACCAAGGAACAAGTTCAAAGTGATTTAAATGAACTTAAGGGAGAGGTTCAGGAAATGATAGTTTCTAATTTTAAAGGAAGCATTACACCAACAGATCCGGCGCCAACAGAAGATGGAACATATAAGCCGTCGGTGTCTTCCGAAGATGATAAACCAACTGATCCAAGTAGCACTGCTGACTGGGGCAAAATATATCCAAATGCTGGAAATTTGAGAGCAAAGACGGGGTATGACACAATGTTCTATAAAAAGGGGACAACCTGGACGAAGTCAGAAGTAAAGATGCCTGTAGCATCTCCAACTGGATCAGTAATTAAGGATGACCCGAATTCTGTCAGTGGAGGTGTTGTATATGACAGTCTTGAAAATTTAAAATCTGGACAGCAAAATATTATATTCTCTACTTCTACAAATTATATTGCAAAGACATCAACAGTTGGCCAAGTTCCGACCCTTACTTCATCGACAAACTGGCTTTTATCAGATTTAATTGATGTTGTTGCAACTGATACAATTTTACGTAAAGGATCGGCTGTTTCATCTTCTTCAGCTGCTGCTGAAATTTATTGTTTTGATATTGATGGCAAATATCTAGGATATTATAACCTAAACTCAACATCTTATTTAGTAAAAGTATCGGATCTTTCTCCAGGAACCAGAAAGATAAGAACAAATTCTGCAAGCTCCTATTCTGGCGAATTTTCAATATCTAAAACAGGATTTATTGCAACGGAAGCTGTTAGGAATCTCGAAAAAATTACTGAGTTAAATAAATTAGTAATTTCCGATGATGCATTTGCTAATTCTATTTCAGGGTATTTAAATAGTTCAGGAGGTTTAGTCCTTGGCAGTACTTCATGGAAATTAACACCACCATTACCGGTTACAAAAGATCAAAAGATATTATACACAGGAATTACTTCAGCAGCTGTTTATCCAATATGGGGCTATGATTCAAAATTGAATCCAGTAGTTTCTTTGTCAGCACAGGGAACTTTTACAGACAAGGAAATAACAGTTCCTGCAGGTGTTGATTTCGTTATTGCATCGGCGCGCGCAAATGTAGGTGATGTACAAAGACTAACATCAACGCATTTCGACCAAAGCAGAGTAGATATAAATGCAATTGCAAAAACTTTTGTTAATGATTCTTTTTTCCCATCTAAAACATGGGCTAAAGCAGGTGAGGCTATATCTCTAAACCTTAATGGTTTTGTAAATAAGCATCCTAAGGATTATTCGAGAGATACTTTTTTTAATTCGCCCAACGGGAATGAAGACTTCATTAGAATAATTCCTACAGCAGATGTGCAAATCCCAGTGAGGCAAAGACAGCCAAACGGTATATACACAATCTTAGGTTATGTAAATATTAAAGTAGGTGTTAATGCAAACTCACCTTCATCAGCCTTGTATTTTATGCACTTTGGCGATTCGACGGTTAAGGGCACTGTTAATAGTGGTATTGAAGGAGCGATTGTAAACGAGCTTTCCAGAAGATTAACAGGGGTAGGATATAATTTAACACCTGCAACCGCGCCGGCCGCCTTAGCATTGACAAATATTAATTTCATCGGAACCATTGGGGATCAAGTGATAAAGCATGAAGGCCGTGGAGGGTGGTCGTTCTCAGACTATTTAAACCTTGCATCAAAATCTGGTGCTACGAATGCATTTTGGAACACTGGAATTTCTGGTGCTGTAAAGTTTGATTTAGGATATTATCTTACTCAGAATAATTTCACTGGAGTCAACTCTACCGCCAGCAATTTAATTATTCTTTGCCAACTTGGATGGAATGATGTATTTACCTACACGCCGACACAAATTGAAGCATTCGCAAGGCAGTGGCTAGATTTAATTAAGTCGCAAAAATCAGGAGTGCGCGTGAAATTAATTTCAATGCAGCTTCCACCTGTTGACATCTATAAAGATTACGGGACAAGTACGCGCCAACAATCATACATGAGCACTATGCAAAGAGTAATGACAATTGCCAGAATCTATGAAAAGATTGCATTAGATCCGACATACTCTTCATGGGTTGAGCATATTTCATACATGGGTACTTTCTTCCCGGATAATGCTTATCCAACAACAGATTTAACAGTAAACAAAAGAGATTCTGGAACTAAAAAAGTATATACGGACGACGTTCACCCGATCGCGGCAGGTTATGCGCAAATGGCTGACACGCTCTTCTATAATATTCTTTACAATTATTGTCAATAATAATGAATAATATAACACTATACAGAAACGGATCACCCTTGTTCAATTTGATTGAGCGAGGGAAACGTTCTGTAGAATCAGCAACGCTTAACCGTGTTATGCTTTCGGATGATTCGGTTTCGATTAAACTGAATTCCCGGGAAAAGCTGGATATTCTGATCAATGATTATTTCGTGTTGTTCGATTCTGTTTATCGTATCAATACATTGCCGTCCTTAGTGAAGGACAGCAATACTTCATACGAGTACAATATTACCGCTCAGGGACTTATGTTCGACATGCAGCGATGCAAATATTTTAATGCAGATGCTACCGGATTCGGGCCGGATCTGGAATTTCCTTTGATTGGAACTATTGAAGTTTTCTTGCTGGCTATTAAAAACAATATGAAGCGTTTTTCTGCTAATTGGGAGCTCGGGAATTTTACCAACGGTGAAACCAAAACAATCACTTTCGGAGATGACACTTGCCTTTCAGCAATGCAGAAGATCTGTAACGAATTCAAGACTGATTTTTGGATTAAGTACGAAAATGGTAAGTATGTTATTCATACCGGAGATTACGGCAAGAAAGTGCCGTTAAAATTCGAGTATGGAAAAGGTAAAGGACTATACTCACTATCCCGGAATAATGTTGATGATAACGACATTGTGAACCGGCTTTATGTTTTTGGCGGAACGAACAATATCCCAAATGAATACCGGAATTTTAGTAAGAGATTAAAATTACCTGGTGCGGATTATTTGGAAGATGCTGGATCAATTGCTGGTTTTGGATTAAAAGAAGGCTCAATCACTTTTGACGAAATTTACCCGCACAGAACCGGAAAGATTACATCTTTAGGAGATACTAAATTTAAGTTCTCGGATTCCACCATGGATTTCGATCTCAACGAGAAGGAAGCTGATGGAGTAACGACTAAGTATCTAATTGCGGGAACTTCTGCCAAAGTGCATTTTAATACAGGTAATCTGGCCGGATATGAGTTTGAGATTAAAAAAGGAGGGTATAATCATACAACGAAGACTTTTGAAATAATTCCTTTCAAAAACGATCAGGGGCAAAGTTTCCCGGATGAAGCGTCAACTGCTTTTCAATTTGCTGTCGGTGATGAATATGTATTACTGGATATTGTAATGCCGAAAACCTATATCGACAATGCGGAGAATGAACTTCTTCAGAAAGGACTGGAACAATTTGAGCTAAACAAGAATGCTAAAGTTTCTTATGATCTCAATGTCGATCCGGCTTACATGGAAAAAATTGGAGTAGGGAAGTTTGATATTGGTGACTATATTCAAGTGTATGATCCGGTTCTTGGGATTGACAAGGTTTTAAGAGTAAACCAGATTACGAATAGCTTTATTGAATCCTATGATTACAATCCTTTTAGACTAAAAATTGTAATTGCAGATTCATATGAAATCGCATATAGTTCGAAGGTAGAACTTCAAATTAAGGAAATTAAAAATGTTTTATCGATTACCAATTTAGGACAGATCAATTATTCAAAACTCGGTCTTAAAACGACGGAAGAGCTTAAGAATCTTGTATTTGATACGGATGATTACTTTAATCCTGAGAACATACGGCCGAATTCTATCGAAACGAATATGATTTCAGTTGGTGCTCGAAGTCAACAGATCAGCTGCAGTGTTGTTTTCTATGTCATGTTTGAAAATGATAAGAATAAAGTCAAAGTCAATCCGGGAATAATCTACTCTCAAACATTCGATAAAGAGTGGAATATCCCTGAGAATGTAGAAACCATTCCAGATGATCAGTTCAGATACGTTTATGGTAAATGCTCAAAAACAGATCAGACAGGATCAATTGTCTTCACTCAGGAACAGATCAAATTTGACGCAGACGCGAATGATTATTACTTTCTGATTGGAATTCTTCACTCCGTTGTCGATGGCGTTAGGGTTTTATCCATAACCGTTGGAACAACGACAATTAATGGAGGTTTAATCAGAACCGGAATTATTTCGTCACTGGACGGTCAAATGACAATAAACCTGGACACGCAGGAAATAAAAGGTAAAATCAAGTTTACTGATGGCTCAGATGGCTTCACATCTATTGATAATGGCTTATTGATGTCTCAAGTAATTGAAGTCGGAAATAACACCGAAAGAAACGCTTTTATATCTTCTGTAACTGATGCAGGTCCGGAAAGCATTCGGTTTGGTGCAGGTGCGGATTATGCGCATAAGAATGATGCAGTGTTTAAAGTTCTACAGAATGGAAAATTGATAGCCCAGAATGCCAACATAAAAGGCGTGATTGAAGCCGAAACCGGAACAATTGGTGGGGTAGATGGATGGTATATCACACCATCGACGTTAACCAGTACCACTGGGAAAATTCTTTTCGGAACTGTAAACAGTAATGGTGATCTGGTTGATGGGCTAATGATCTCAAATGATGTACACCCCAATAGCCAGTACATAGGCAATTTCATCATTAATTCTTCCAAAGATGCCGGTAATGTAATAAATACAGGTGCATCAATATCGGCATCAGGAAACAATGTTGGTAATACAGCCTTAGAACTTAGTGCAACAGGTCCACAGGGTAACAATAACGCACTAACTATTAATGATGGATATGTTTTCTTAAATAATATCGGCGGCAATGGGTTTAAAGGGTTTAAAGTATATGTGCCAGCATTAGGAGGGCAACTAGCTGAAGGATTTTCTGGGCAAAAAACAATAGGTGGAACGATCTGTTTCTTTCAAAACGGACTGTTTATAGGAGCGTAAATTAATAAATAATCTTTAAAAAATGAATGGAAAATCTAAACTACAATATCAGCGAGATAATCGCATTAGTCATGTCGGTACTGATAGGATCGGGGGCTTACATTTCTTTTGTTTACATAAAGAACAAGCAAAAGATAAGTATTGCATATGTGATGGCGGTTTTACTGATCAATCTATGCCTGACTTACGTAGCCTCCGAGCTTTTAAAAGCCTTCAATTGGAGCGAGTGGCGGAATCCTTCACTGCCTATGGTAGCATTTGCCGGACAGTACTTGACGGATTGGATGGACAAGAGATATTTAAAAATATTCGACACTGCAGCAAAGCGGGCCGGAATTAAAATAGACGATAAAGATGAATCTAACGATAAAAACTCCGAAAATGAAAATCAATAAAGACTTATTATACGCTTTTTTGGTTGTATTGCTTATCTCGGTTTTTGCCTCTGTAGTAGGTAATATATTTAAAGAAAGTAATGAGAAAGAACTTACCGAATTAAGGAAGATCCAGGAAGCTCAAAATGATGCAAAATATCAATCAGAGCTAAGAGAAAAAGCAGCAAATAACAAAAGCGATTCTTTTAGAAATGTTTTAGAACAGCAAAACATTGGTATTGGCATTCTAAACGATAATTTTAAGAATATGAACAATAGTATTCTTAATATGAAAACGATGTATGATAAAAATTTTTTAGACCTTAAAAATATACAAAATGAAAGCGATCACATTAATTCTGCTTCTATTAATGAGCAATTTGATTTTATCTCAAAATACAAATACAAGGAGTATTCCGGAGGGACAAATCCCTGAAGTATACCGAGGACTGAAGCAAAACGAATATTTAAAGACAAGACTTCAGAAAACGGAATCAGCACTTTCCAGCGCAAACCAGCTAATCAATGAACAAGACAAAGCGTTAACTGTCAGTAAAAATTTATTGACTGCAAAAGATGAGGCTATGGGAACCGTTCTGGAAATTTCAAAGCAGGATAAAATCGCAGCAGAAGAACGAGAAAAGCAGTTAAATATTGATATTTCTTATTTACAGACACAAATGGAGGTTGTAAAGAAAGAAGCGGATATTAAACAGCGTAAAAGGTTTTGGAGTGGTGTTAAAATCGGCGGTCTTTCAGTCGCTGTGTTGGGAGTAGCTGGACTTATTTTGATGAACAATAATTAAAGCGAATTAAATGAAAACAAGCAACAGATCCATTTCCAACTCCTTTGATGGATTAACAACCGAAGAAAGGAATAGAATAAAAGTAATGGGCGAAAAGGCTATGAATGATTATTTAAAGGCTTTGCAAGCATATTTAGCAATTACAAATAAAACGAAATGACAGCATTAGAACTATCAAATAAATACAAAACGCTTTTGAGTAAAAATGGAATTAATACTCCGTTGAGAAAAGCGCATTTTTTCGCTCAATTAGCGCATGAGAGCATGAACTTTACCCGATTACGAGAAGTAGGGACGGATTCTTATTTCCAAAAATATGAAGGACGCAAAAACCTAGGGAATACTAAGAAGGGTGACGGGCTTCGATTTAAAGGTCGTGGATTCATTCAAATTACCGGAAGGTATAATTACACTATTTTATCAAAAGAAACTGGAATTGATTACGTAAATAACCCTGAGTGGCTGGAAAGAGAAGCAGATGCAATGACTTCAGCAATTTGGTTCTGGAATCGAAATAATCTAAACAAATACGCAGATCTTGATAGAATAGATTCAATTTCTGACCTTATCAATAAAGGGAAGTTGACTGAGCAGTACGGTGACGCTAATGGATTCACAGACCGAAACAATAAGCTGAAGTACTACAAGACCGTTTTTAAATAAAAATATCCCCGCAATTACGTGGGGTTTTCTATTCAATGGTTAGATCATTTATGTTTCCATAAAGTTTTTGCAACGCCTTTAATGCTTTCTCTGCATCCTTTTTAGTGAAGGTACGTTTTGCGGTATCGTTAAGTTTGTTTAGTAAGTAATTTGCCGCCGTTTCATTGTTTGGAAACATAATTTTAGCAACTTCAGAAACGTTAACTGCCTTATTATTCTTCAAATATTCTTTCACTGTCATAGAACAAAGGTAAAAATAATTTTAAAATAAGTACATAAAAATATGTATATGTACATAAAATTATGTACATTTGTAAAAGAAACATAAACAAAATAGCCATGAGCTAGTTTGCATTTTATAAATTCCACAAAGAATACTTTAAAGAACCAAAAGGACAGCAAAGATTGGCTTTAGATCTTTTTGGAGGTGATTATTTTGAAGCAAATAATTTCCAGAATTGGGCGATGATTAACGGTTATTTAATTTTAAATGACGCGCATGATTTTGTACTTAATAAACATTGAATATGACACCAAAAGAAAAAGCCATAGAAATCTACGAACAGATGTTCTCAGCTCATTATAAAATGGATTATTATCCTGCTGTTGCCTGTGCTGTTAAAGCCGTAGAATTTCTTATCAATGAATCTGTATTCAATGAGATGTTGGAAAGTGTCAAATTTTGGGAATCAGTAAAGGCAGAACTTGAAAAATTATAACGCATGAAAAAACTTATCCCCCTTTCCGATTTTGTTTTTGAACAAAAAAGAAAAACGACGTCTGAGACAGACTATGTAAAACCGTTGAAATTAATTTTCAATTACGCTGAATTCCTAAAACAGCCATTGACGCTGGCAATGTTTGTTCCTTGTGATGAAGAGGGAAATATTATTGAGATTCAACCTTATTTTACGTTTGCAGATCCTGAATATAAGAATAAACCTGAATGCATTAAATATTGGCAGGCAAAAGAAAAGTTATTGTTTGTAAGGGGGCCAAAGCTTAATGAAGGTAAGTTTAGGTACATTGTTGAAAAGTACAAAGATATTGAAGGTTTGGCAAATAATGGTTGGGAGCTTGAACTAACCCCTTCCGCTTTAGAGGCTATAGGAATAAAATAGTAGACTATGGAAAATAAATGGATTCCGGTCTCAAATCCACCGGAAAAATTTCAAGATGTAATATTATTTAGAGAGGATGCAGGAGTTTTCTCAGGTTTTTATGGCAATTACGCCGAATGTCTTCCAGATTCAATGGTTGATGAGTACGCGAAACACCTTTCTGAAGACGAATTATTTGAAATACGATGGTTTTATTATTCTTTAGAAGGGGGAGGATTTTTAGAATTAGATTTATTGCCCACACACTGGATGCAACTACCACAAGAACCGAAAGATTTACAATTTAACCCCACTGAGTAGTCTCCACAAAATATAAGAATATGATACTAACAGGAAAAGCAAAAGAAGATTTTAGGATATGGCTTCAAGAATATTCTAAAGATTTCGAACTTATAGAATTATTTGATAAATTACATACAGCGTCACAGAATGGTTTAATAATAGAGTGGCTTGATGAAAAAAGAATCTATATTGAAACTATGAAGGCTGGTTTTTATCGTTGTAACATCAATGATAATGCTACAGGAGATTTGTTTATTGTTAAGAATCAGAATACAAGAAACGAAGCACAGAGGCTTGCAATCGAAAAAGCGAACGAAATTTACAATACAACTCATTAATTTGAGTTTTCATGGTTATTAGTTTTATCCTCGGAGAGATCCGGGGATTTTTTACGGAAAACCATAATAGTATATCTCAAACTTTATTTAAATTTGAAGCATGTTTGATCTTGAAAAAATACCAATGTATCCACCTGCACTAGTCATAGTGTTTGTTTTAGGTCTTTTGTGGCTTCTTCAAATCGCATTGAGTAATGAGAAAAACAAGTATGATCAAGAAAAGCAGATAAGTGACATGTTTTATATCTATCCAGTTGTTATGATGTGTGTATCAATGCTGTGTCTTGTTTATCAATACTACATGGGAAATATTTCTTTAGAATCCCTTTAATAATTTATAATTTTTTTGTGGATAACTTTTTAATGCGTCAAGTTCTGTCGCCATGCGGGTTTTGCTTTGTCTCATGAAATTTTAACATTGGTTTGATAAAAAATGGTTCAAAAAGTATATAACTTTGCGATATGAAAACGATCGGAAATTTAGAGTTATTTACATTGGAAAGTACGGAGCCTATAGTTTTGACGCCTTTGGAAGAGAGACTTCACGCTGGCGGTTATGGTGCTTTTCCTAGTGCCGCGCTGGATTTTCCGGATGAAAGTATAGACTTTTTAAAGCTTTTGGTTAAAGATCCGGTGACAACTTTCCCGGGAAGAGTTTCGGGCGATTCCTTAAAGGATATAGGGATATTAAATGAAGATTGGTGTCTTATTCAGAAGGGCATTGAAGCCAGGCCAAATGATCTTGTAGCGGCAATAATAGAGAATCAATTCTTTATTAAGCGGTTCAGACCACGATATGGAGCCGGAAACCAGATAAAAGAACTTAAATTAGAATCAGCCAATGTTGAATATTCAGATTTTGACATCACAGATGAAACAGAATTTTTTCTCTGGGGTGTCGTTACATGGACATTTAAAAACTGGCGAAAATTATGATAGCTTTAATTGACGGAAACAACTTCTACGCATCATGCGAAAGAATCTTTAATTACGAATGGCGAAGCCGTCCGGTAGTTGTTCTGTCAAATAATGATGGTTGTGCAATTGCCAGAAGTAACGAGGCTAAGGCGTTGGGGATCCCGATGGGTGAACCATACTTTAAGCTAAAACATTTTGAGAAATCACACGGTCTTGTTGTGTGTTCTGCAAACTTTGTTTTATATGGAGATATAAGCAATAGAGTAGTGCAGATAACCCGTAGATACTGCAATGATATTGAAGTGTATTCTATTGACGAATCATTTCTTTTCCTTGATGGATATATGGACCAATATAAAAAGATGGTTGATTTACGCAGGGATGTGTTGCAGGGTTTAGACCTTCCAACAAGTATTGGTATGGCACCATCTAAAACGCTGGCAAAAGTCGCCAATAAAATCGCAAAGAAGTTTCCGGAAAAAACAGGATCTGTTTATATGATAGATACTCACAAAAAACTGGAAGCAGCATTAAAATGGTTTCCGCTGGAGGATATTTGGGGTATCGGCCGTAGGTATCATGAGCGATTTAAAAATTATGGTGCTCATTCTGCTTGGGATTTTACACAGTTTCAGGATGATTTCCTGCGTAATGAAATGGGAATATTAGGGGTAAGGATGAAAAAGGAACTTCTGGGAGAAGCTCAGTATACTATGAGTATCCCTGAACCTAAAAAGATGATCTCAACTACAAGAACATTCGATACCGGACACGCTGAATATGATTACGTACATGAAAGAATTTCAACTTTCGCGGCGGAATGTGCCCGGAAGCTCCGGGAGCAGAAATCATGCTGCAGGCATGTTACGGTATTTATCATGACAGACCGATTCAAGCAGAATCAGGTTCAATATTCAGATTCATTCACGGTAACGCTTCCAAATCCAAGTAATTCATCAATAGATATTTCCAAGTATGCTAAAAAAGCGCTGGATAAAATATTTATTAATGGCCCAAAGTACCGCAAAGCAGGGGTGATCACAAGTACATTCGTTCCGGAAACTGAAAGAATAACAAGTATGTTTGATCAGGATTTTCATGAAAAGCATAAACCGCTCATGAATGCAATGGATTTAATGAATAATCGCCTCGGAAAACAAAAGATAAAGCTGGCTTCACAGGATATTCAGAGAACCTGGAAAATGGATCAAAAACACTTGTCTCAACGCTATTCAACAAGCTTTTATGACTCTATTATTTTGAAGGCGTAATAATTTGTACGCTTTTTGTATCTTTTCAATTAAAATTATTCTATGTGTTACTCATTCAACAATAAAAAAGTTGATCTCAAAAAGATCGCTGAAGAGTTGGATGCGGAAAATTATGAGAGTGGATATGTACAGGAGGAAACTATTTCAGCATTCACCAGGCCAGCAATGCCAATCGTTTTAGAACATAATGGTCGAAAGATCACCCACGGAACATGGGGACTTTATTCAGAAATACCAAAAGATAAACCAGCTAAAGGATTAAATCTAACTGCTGAAAAAACACATACATTTTACAAGAAGTTTGAGCATAACCGCTGCGTTGTTCCTATATCCGGATTCTACGATTTTCAACATGTAATAATTCCCGGAAAGAAAACCCCGGCAAAAGTAAAACATGAAGTTTTATGGAAAGATGCCGATCATTTATATTTAGCCGGATTCTTTGATGTTTGGGAAAATAAAGAAATAGGAGTGGGCATTGTTACTACAGCAGCAAACGAACTCATGTCTGTAATCCACAATTCTAAATTAAGAATGCCTATTTGTTTGGATGCGAGAATGGCTGATAGATTTTTGAAGGACGAACCGATAGAAGAGTTTGTTTTTCCGGCTTATGATCCAGCACTCGTTGCAGTAAACTTGGAACCGCATAAATTACCACCACCTTCATTATTTTAGCCATGGAAGATGACAAATACATATTTCAGCTTCTCGCAAACTACATAGAAGATGATCCAGACGACATGGTAAACTTCTACGATGACGCCATGAATTTAATCCGTGGAGCTGCAGCCGATAAAAACATTGAATTTGATGGCTACTTTCGGGAACGGTGGGAAATATCAGCAGATACAATATTTGAGTTTGACGAGGATTATTTTGAGGACGAAGACCGCAGGGATCTTTATGTTTTTCTTTCTGCATTAGTTGATGAAGACATTTTCAATTACCTACATTATGTCTGGCACCATGTATATCATGAGGAATTAACCGAGGATATTGTGGAGAGAAGAATTTTGGAACTAAAAGAAAAAGGCGTAACATTTTAGCTACGCCTTAATTTAATATTCCTTCAGATTAATTTTTTTCGCTTCATCGAATCTAATGTCATTGATGAAGTTTGCGTAAATCTCAGTTATCTTTTCGGAAGAATGTCCAAATATTGAACTTACGGCTTTTAAATCCAGTCCTGCTTTTAGCTTGTCACTACCGCCTTTATGTTTTAAAGAATATAATTTTTTATTTACTTTCAAATCTTTAATTACTATTCGCCTCCATAAATCAGTGGGGTATTTTCTTTTGACCTGAAATGGATTTGGGCAAAAGTAATTTTCAACAAGTCCGGGAGTCCTACTACTGGTGTTAGCTCCAAATAGATAATAGTCAGGATTAGACAAATCAAAATTTTTAATGAGTGTTTTGATAGTACCAATGATGGGCACTACACGAGTTTTATTGTTTTTTGAATTTTTAGAACTAACCACAATCACTTCTTTTTCCAATATTACATCACTGCATTTTAGCTTTACCAGTTCGCCCGGTCGAATACCCATATAGTAAACTACGGAGCAGAAAATATAATAATTCAAGTGTAGGTCCTTCAGGTGCGAGAATACTTTTTGATGTTCGCTTTCGGTCATCAAATCATATTGGCCGTTTTCAGATTCTTTAATAGCCCGAATGTCCCGTGTCGGAGATGAAGAAATAATTTCCCATTCAACAAGCTCAGCAAATATAGAGCTTATGTTTCTAAGAACCTTATTATAATTTCTTGCTGACCATTCTCTTTCATTTTTAGCAGCATCTAAAAGAGTTTTAATATGAAATCTATCACAGTCGTTAATATTAAGCTTATCATAACCCAGTTTTGTACAATAAGTTTTTAAAAGACCAACTGTAATTGAATATTCTTTAAAAGATCCGGCACTCAAAGTCGACTTTTTCTTTTCAAGACCAAATTCAAGGGCTTCATGAAGATTGTATTTAACAATGTTCTTTTTTGCTTTTGGATTCCATCCTCCGCTGATTTCTTTTTCCAACGTAGCCTTTAACACTTCAGCTTTAAACATTCTTTCTTCAAATGTTTGTCCTAAATTCAAGCCCTTATATATTTTTTTAATAATTTTGCCATCGGTATACAAATAGACATACCATTTTTCATTAAGGTTTTGAGAAGAGAAAATACGAACTTCTATTTTTTTCATGATTTAATATTAGAGTGTTAATTTACTATTTTTTACTATACAAAAAATAAAACATTCGAAAAACTTGAAAATACGCATGTTAGATCTAAAGGTAAAAAATAACTAAATTTGTGCGGTTAAAAGCAAAGTATTTTACAACATTAAGAGATTGAAAAATTCAATTGAATAAGAAATTGGGTGGTTAATCTTTTAATTTTTAAAGCTTTAAATCTTTTAATACATACTTATGGATACAGAAAATATTAAAATACAGATAAAGACATTCTTCGGATTGGAGCAGATTCTGGCGGAAGAAATCAAAAAATTGGGCGGAAGAAATGTTGAAATTAAAAACAGAGCGGTAAATTGTGAAGGGGATCTTGGTTTTCTTTATAAAATCAATTACTCTGCGAGAACAGCATTGAAAATCCTGGTGCCGATTCATGAATTCAAAGCTTTTAATCAGCATCAGTTCTATGACAGGTTATTCAAATTTGAATGGGATAATTTCATGGATGTAGATCAGTCTTTCTCTATCGATGCTACGGTCAATTCTGAAACGTTCAAGCATTCTCAGTTTGTGACCTTAAAAATGAAGGATGCGATCGTGGATTATTTCCAGGAAAAATTCAAAAGACGGCCTAATGTAGAAACGAGAAATCCGGATATCAAATTCCATCTTCATATTGACAGGGAACTGGTGATGATTTCCATGGATTCTTCAGGAGATCCTTTGTTTAAAAGAGGGTACAGAAGAGAGCAGGGAGAAGCGCCTATCAACGAAGTATTGGCAAGCGGAATGCTTCAGCTGGCAGGCTGGGACGGAAAAGGTAATTTCCTTGATCCGATGTGCGGTTCAGGAACATTATTGATTGAAGCAGCAATGATTGCAATGGATCTTCCGGCTCAGATTTTCAGAAAAAGGTTCGGATTCCAGAACTGGAATAACTATGATGCAGACTTGTTTGCAAAAATTAAAGAATTCAGAATTAACAGAGTAAGACAATTTGATGGAAAAATTGTTGGATATGACATCGATGCAAGAATGCTGAATGCGGCAAGAATGAACGTGGAAGCAGCGGAAATGGAAGATGTGATTGAGATTAAAAAACAAAACTTCTTTGATTCTAAAAAAGATATGTTCCCTTTATTAATGGTATTCAATCCGCCATACGATGAGAGAATTTCCATCAATGATGATGATTTCTACAAGAAAATCGGAGATACCTTTAAAACCCATTATCCAAATACCTTAGCATGGCTGATCTCTTCCGATCTGGAAGCGGTGAAGAAAATCGGTTTACGTCCTTCAAGAAAGATCAAACTTTTCAACGGAAAACTGGAAACAAGATTTTTGCAGTATGAAATGTATGAAGGAACGAAAAAGGTACATAAACTGGAAGATAAGAAGTAATAAACTCTGAGATTGAAATGTCCTGGAATTTTTTAGATATATTTGATGTGGTTCTTGATTTATTTGGTCTGCTTGGTTCCGGATCAAAATCATCACCTTCAAAACCTGAACGAAAAGCTCTAAATCATAATGTGATATCTCAAAAGAAGCAGTTAAAAGATACAGATATTCCAAAGAAAAATTAACTTGTCATACATTATAAGTTTAATTGAAATAATAAAAGGTTGTACAGATTAGTACAACCTTTTTGTTTTTATCGTGCCAGTGAAGGCGCAAAGCCATACTGTTTTTTAAAGGCATGCGAAAAATGCGACAGGTCTTCAAAACCTACTTCCAGAAAAACATCGGAAGGCTTTTTATTTTTTTCTGACAAATGATAATAGGCCAGTTCAAGACGCTTTTGAGTAAGCCACCGCTGTGGAGTTGTCTGAAAAATCTTTCTGAAATCCCGGTTGAAAGTAGATAAACTCCTTCCTGTCAGATATCCGAACCGTTCCAATGGCATATTGAACATATAATTTTTTTCCATAAAATTGATCAGATCTACTTTTCCCGGCTCATCAAAATCGGCGAGTATGTAATCTATATCCGGATCAATTTCCCTTACAATACTGATAGCTTCAGTGATTTTTAAATGGGCAATATTCTCAGGAAGCGGACCTTCCATTTCAAAATAAGGTATGAGCGACGCAAGACAGCTGTTCAGAAGCGGATGGCTGCTGAAACTGTGAATGCTGGATTCCCGATGTCCGTTTTTCCTTTCATAATCAACAGAGCTATAAAAATTCTTCAGCCGTTCTGTGGTAAGATGCATGACTACAGCTTTATGCGGAAGTCCGTCTTTAGGATAATTGATAATCGTGGCAAGATGGTTTCTTGGAATCAGGAAAATATCTCCAGCTTTGAAAACATAGGTTTTATCTGCCTGGATAATTTTCGTTTCTCCTGATATGAACCAAACGAGCATATGGTATTCAAAAACTGTTTCCGTTTTGAAGAGCTTGTCATCATAACTGGAAAGTTTGATATCCGGCGTGAGGTATTGTATCTGGAAATCCATTGTCAAAAGTTTTTCATTACAAATGTATTTAAAAAACAGTTATTTGGTATCAAATTTAAACCCCAGCATTTCTTCGCTTAATTTCCATAAGCGCTCAGCATTGTTTTTGTCGATAGAATAGGGTTGTATTCCACGAATAGTAGCTGGTTCATCAAATCTGTGCTCAATTTGCCCCCTGTCTACCTCTGCAATATCACAGTTTTCACAATATACTCCGCCAATTCCGTTAAGTTGAGGCGTCACAGCACACCAGACTGTAGTAGCAGCCCCTTGTGGAATTGTTTTTAATCGTGCTTCAACTTCAGGTTTTATATTTCCGTTTTCGTCATGCGTTCCAAGCTGTTTAAAAAGCTCAACAGGTTCTTCTCTGCCCAGATCAGTACCATATACAGAACCGGGATGGAGAGAATAAGCTCTGATATCGAATTCTTTTCCTTTTTCATCGAGTTCTACGGCAAACAGATTACAAGCTGTTTTGGATTGTCCGTATCCGGAAAGGGTATCGTAATCTCTTTCCTCAAAGTTGGGGTCTTCAAAATTAAAAGGAGCCATCTGATGTCCATACGAAGAAACACTGATAACCCTTGCTCCATTTGCTTTTTTCAGAGCCGGCCATAATTTTGAGGTGAGATGGAACTGTCCAAGATAATTGGTCGCCAGCTGTGATTCAAAACCTCTGCTGTCCCTGCGGAGTGGTACCCACATAATCCCGGCATTATTAATAAGAAGATCCAGTTTTCTGCCTGATGAGACAAATCTTTCTGCAAAGGCATCAATGGATGCCGGATCCATCAGATCCATTTTTTCAAGTTCGATATTTTCAATTCCTGTAAGATTTTTTCCTGCCTTTTCAATATCTCTTGCAGGAATAATGACATGGGCTCCGGCTGAAGTAAGTACTTTTGTAGTTTCAAGACCGATTCCTGCATAGCCACCGGTAATGATCACTGTTTTTCCGGTAAGATCAATTCCCTGAATAACTTCCTGTGCTGTTGAATAAGCATTAAAGCCTGACTGAACGGGTTGCTGTAATGTGCTGATAATTGGTTCCATTTTTTGTTGGTTTAAATTTCTATAGCAAAATTAGTAGGGATTCCGGACGTTTATTTTGTTTAAAATGCCAAATTACTTGGTTCAGAATTTCATTGGTCAAATGCATACAGTGAGAAGAATACAAGGTAACATCGTTAATTTCTCTGAATAAGCTGTTAAACTGTTTGTAGGTTGTTCTGCGAATAAGTAATTTTGAAAAATTTTCAATTTGAAGCCTACTATTTCTATTGTCGTTGCCATTTACAACCGGAAAGATGAACTTTTTGAGTTGCTGACTTCTCTTACTCAACAAACAGATAAGGAGTTTGAGATTATTATCGTGGATGACGGTTCTCTGATCGATCTGAAACCTACTATCAAAAACTTTGAACAGGGGTTGGATATTAAATATTTCAGAAAAGATAATTCAGGACCGGGACTGACAAGAAATTACGGTGCGGCAAGAGCCGCTAACGAATGGCTGGTATTTGTAGACAGTGATGTCATTGTTGAAAAAGATTATATTGAGCATATTAAAAACGATATCCTGACCATTTCTTGTGATGCGTTTGGCGGGGCTGATAAAGCGCATAAAGGATTTAATCTGATGCAGAAAGCTATTTCCTATTCCATGACGTCTGTATTTACAACCGGAGGAATAAGGGGAAGTAAGAAAGCGGTTTCGAAATTTCAGCCCAGAAGTTTTAATATGGGAGTGAAAAAAGAAGTCTTTAAAAAAGTAGGCGGATTTTCCGAAATGAGAATTGGTGAAGACCCGGATCTTTCCATGACCCTATGGGAAAATGGTTTTACTACTGCTTTTTTTGATGATATTGCAGTTTATCATAAACGCAGGGTTGATTTTGGGAAATTCTCCAAACAGGTTTACCAATTTGGCTGTGCAAGACCGATTCTTAACCAGAGACACCCGAACTATGTAAAGATTTCCTTTGCTTTTCCTACTTTATTTATGCTGGGATATGTGATGGGCTTTCTGGAGTATTTTATTATGGGAAGAGGAATCATCCTTGCCTTTTATGGATTGTACACCTTTTTGGTGTTGTTTCACGCTTTATTACTGACAAAAAATATCAGTATTGCCGGAATGGCAGTTATTTCCACTTATATTCAGATGTTTTCTTACGGATACGGATTCTTAAAGTCCTGGATTTTGCTGAATGTTTTCAGAATGAAGCCCGAGGATGCTTTTCCGCATCATTATTATAAGAAATAGCAGGGATGATTATCTGTAAAAGAAATTCAATAGGAATGGGGCTTTAGCCCATTCATCAAAATAAATAAAATCTTCCAAAAGCTTTAGCCTAAACCTATAAAAGACTATACATAACATTTGTTAATCAATATCAAAACAGGTAGATTGATAAATAAAAAAGGCTGTTTCTCACAAATGAAACAGCCTTTTTACAATAAATTTAGGAAATGGAAATGTTTTCATGGTGGTTAAGAACTCCAACTTTCAGCATGCATTCCTTCATTTTTTGGTAAGTTCTTTTGATATCGTGGTCAAGACCGATGGAGAACCTGATCAGTCCGTCTGAAATTCCTATAGATGCTCTTTCTTTTTCAGGGATTTCAGATGAGGTAGATTTTCCTGAGCATGAGAATAAGGTCTTATAGAACCCTAAGCTCACAGCAAGATAACCAAGGTTTTCTGTCTGCATCAGTTCCATCAGTTCGTTTGCTTTTTCTGTTGTTCCGGCATCCAGAGTCAGTAATCCTCCGTATCCGTATTCTTCATGAATCATGCTTTTCATTAATTCATGGTTTTTGTGGGATGGCAAGCCCGGATAAGATACTTTTAAACCATCTTTTTCAAATCTTTCAGCCAGATACATGGCATTGTGGCTGTGCTGTTTGATTCTGATGTGTAATGTTCTCAGATTTTTTAAGATACTTGAAGATCGTAAGCTGTCCATGGTTGGGCCAAGAAGCATACAAGCTCCGGAATTGACATTTTTGGTATCATCAATAAATGCCTGAGTGGCACAATATACTCCTCCTACCGTATCACTGCTTCCGTTGATGAACTTTGTGAGGCTGTGAATCACGACGTCAGCCCCGAATAATGTTGGAGAAATTGAAAGAGGGGAGAAGGTATTATCTACAATCAGTTTCAGGTTGTGTTTCTTACAGATTTCGGAAAGCTTTCTAAGGTCTGCTACTTCAAGCAGCGGATTGCTCACACTTTCACAATAAATGACTTTAGTATCGGCAGTAATTGCTTTTTCTATAGATTCAAAATTATTGATATCTACAAAAGTGGTCGCTACATTGAACTGAGGGAAGAAATTTTTTAGAAAAGCATAGGTTCCTCCGTAGATAGTCCGGCTTGAAATAATATGGTCTCCACTTTTGCACACCTGCATCAAAACAGAAGTTATTGCTCCCATTCCGGATGCTGTAACGTTGGCAGATTCTGTGTTCTCCATCTTGGCAAGAGCCTGGGCCAGATAAAGATTCATCGGTGATGAATGTCTGGAATACAGATAGCATCCTTCTGCATTGCCTTCGAAAGTATCAAACATTGTCTTTGCAGAAAGGAAGGTATAGGTAGAGCTGTCAGAGATAGAAGGATTCACTCCCCCGAATTCACCAAAATACTGAAGATCCTGGATCTCATTGGCTGCGTTAAAGTTTTCCATAAATATTGTTTTTATTTTATGGTTCTAATTTGCATTAAATTGTTAATTATTACAATATAAATTTGAATTT
Source organism: Chryseobacterium sp. 2VB (assembly GCF_005503635.1). Lineage (NCBI taxonomy): Bacteria > Pseudomonadati > Bacteroidota > Flavobacteriia > Flavobacteriales > Weeksellaceae > Chryseobacterium > Chryseobacterium sp. 2VB. The sequence continues at coordinate 69,974 of NZ_SCNC01000015.1, read as the reverse complement.
ATAGAATATAAAACTGTAAAATATTGTTTATTTAGAAAAAATATTTAGTATCTTCGATAGTATTAAATTTTTACCAAAAAATTATCTATGGAACTTGACGAAACTGATAAGAAACTTTTGTCTTTTTTACAGGAAGACTGTAAACAAACCACCAAAGAACTGTCCGCTAAGCTTGGATTATCCGTTACAGCAATTTATGAGCGTGTAAAAAAACTTGAAAATGCAGGGGTTATTTCAAAATATGTAGCCTTGCTGGACAAGAGTAAAGTTAAGAAAAATTTTATCGTTTTGTGCCATGTGAAACTAAGCCAGCATAAAAAAGAATTTGTTCTTCAGTTTGAAAAAGAGGTAATGGACCTTCAGGAAGTTACGGAATGTTTCCATGTAAGCGGAGATTATGATTATATCCTTAAAATAGGAGTGAAAGATATTGAAGATTACCGCAGTTTTATGCTGACGAAACTAACAACACTTCAGCACATCGCAAGTACGCACAGCTCATTTATGATTTCCGAAGTTAAAAATACGACGGCGATTGTATTGTAAGCTTATCACAGGTTTTTTGATTTAAACTGTGTGGAAGATCAATGTTTATAAATATCTTCTTTGGTCATTTTGTCGATAAAATAATGAAGTCTTTTAATCTCGCTTCTGCCTCTGTTTTTGTCATTCAGAAAGCAGGTCGTCACGATAACCATTTTTAAATCAGGAATGATGCAGATAAGCTGTCCGCCATATCCGGTAGCCACAAAAGCCTGATGTCCGTTGGTTTTTCTCCGCCACCAGTAATAGCCGTATCCATTGGCACCCGGCATCACATCCCAGGAATCCAGTTTGACATGCTCAGCTGTCGATTCCTGAATCCATTTTGAGGAAACAATCTGTCTGCCTCCCAATTTTCCGTTATTCAGGATCATCAAACCAAATTTCAGCATATCTTCAGGTTTCATAAACATTTCCGAACCTGCAATATTCCTGTTCATGGAATCTGTATCCCATCGTGGAACATTGATCTTTAGTGGTTTAAAAAGGTTTTCTGCTGCAAATTGTTTCAGATTGGTTTTCACAATTTTTGCCAGTGCTGCTCCGAAAAGGTGGGTTTCACCGCTGTTATAATTAAATACGGTTCCCGGATACTCTTCAAAAGGAAGATCCAGTACAAATTTTACAGGATCACCGGAAAATGACATGGCTGTTGATATTTTTGAATTTTCAATCCAATCGAAACCACCTTGCATGGTCAGCAGATTTCTTAACTTTAACGTATTTCTGATCGAATCATGAGCTACCTTTCCTTCAATATTGGAGATGTTTTTGAAACTGCTTCTTGAGACATTGTATTCCGGAAGAATTTTTAAAACCGGTGTATTGAGATTGGGAAGTATGTTTTTATCTTGAGCAATACCTGCCAGAACAGAGACGATACTCTTGGTAACGGACTTTATGCTGAAGATGGTTTCCTTGTTGGCTCCGTGGAAATAATGCTCATAAATCAGTTTATCATTTTGAGAAACAATGAACGATCCCAGAGAAGGAATACTGTCGTTGATCTCCTGGGTGAACTGATCTGTAAATTCTTTAGGTAACTCTTTATTGAAGGCCGCCTGCGACTTCACTTTAGGGCAGAATAAGGTAAGACATAGTATCGTCATAACCAGCAGGAGTTGCTTGGATCTCATTGTTTAAAAAGAAGGGATAAATTATTAGCTGATGGAAAAAGTAAAAACTATATTGATCCGGATGAATTAATATAGCTGATGCTTTCAAAGCCCTAAATTATGAAAAACAATGAACTTTTAAAATATATTTTACCTGATATTTTTATTGCAGTTTTGTTTTAATAAATGATCCTCAGAAATTATACTAATACTCCGTTTTTGGAAGCAATAGGATCCGGAAGATCTGTTTCTCCGCTCATCTGGAGAAGATCTATTTCAATGGTTCTGCAGATAGACAGCATAGGGACGTCAAACATTAATCCCGCAAAAGGATTTTCAGAATAATCTCCTACCAGTTCCATGATGATATAAATCCATCCGATAATAATACAGAAAGGAATAGAGGTCCATATTCCCCAATCTCCCAATTTGGCAAACTCGTTCACTAATCCCAATGGAAGAAGCATGATGAACAGAATATTAAAAACAAAAGCTGTACTGGCAAACTGTCTTGGAGAAGGGAATTTTTTAATTCTCTCCGCCTGTCCCTGGAAATTGTAGAATTCATTCAGGCTGTTTTGAAGCTGAGTCTGATTGAAATCCGTAATGGCATTCATATTTTTCAGCTCGTTGATGTCTTTCGCCTGCTGGGCAATCAGATAGGTAGCAAAATTTTTATAATCATTTTTAAGATCATACTCTTCCTCTGACAGATATTTGTGCAGGAAAATAGGAGCTCTTCCGTAGTCAGGAAAACCGGCTTTTATTAACCTGTTTCTTCTCAGGTTGATATTCCCGAATTTATTATTTTCTGTGCTGATATGCTCCCATTCTGTAGGAATCAAAAGCTGTTCCCGGAAAGTATATAACCATGCTATATGACGGTAAACGATTCTTCTTTTACGGTCTTCAAGATCAAAAACACCAATTTCTTCATTTTTAGTATCGAAGGCATACACCATAGAGGCAAATGAACGGCTGGAATTCACAATTCCGCCCCAGATTTTTCTGGCTTCCCAAAGTCTGTCATAAGCCTGATTGTTTTTAAAACCAACAAGGAATGCTTCTGCTGTACCAATCAAAGCTACAGGAACCCATGGAATCGTCATCCACTGCCAATTGAAAAAATAGAATAGGACAGCGATCAGCGTACACCAGATTGAAATCAGTATAAGATGAAAACCTGATAAATTGAGAACCTGCTTATAATTGACGTATTTAGTAGTGATCATAAAGAAGTATGGAATTTTTGGTGCATATCAACAAAATAGATACCAAAATGAGGCATCTGTTCTGTTGATTAAAATTAATAAAAAAAACCTCTGATTTTTCAGAGGTTTCAATTATTTAATATTTCAGCATTTCTTCGATCTTGCTGCTGAGCTTTTCAGCATTTGGAAGCATTTCTTTTTCCAGAACAAGGTTGATAGGAACAGCAGGCACATCCAGTGATCCCATTGTTTCTACCGGTGCGTCAAGATACCTGAAGCAATTTTTGGAAATACGGTGTGCAAAAGCTTCTGCAAAAGAGTTGTTAAGCTGCTCTTCTGTCAGAACGATACATTTTCCATGCGCTTTCACTCTTTCGAAAACAAGTTCTTCATCAAGAGGAATCAATGTTCTTAAATCGATCACTTCAACTCTTCCGTTGAAACTCTTAGCTGCTTCTTTGGCCCAGTAAACTCCCATTCCATAAGTAACTACCAATAAAGTTCTGCCTTTTTCGGTTTCATCCTTATCTGCTTCAATAATTATTTTACCTTTTCCAAATGGAAGAACATAATCTTCAGCAGGCTCTATCGTTTTGGCATCTTCAGTTCCCGGAACTTTACTCCAGTACAATCCTTTGTGCTCCAGCATCACTACCGGGTTCGGATCATAATAAGCTGCTTTTAGCAAACCTTTAAAATCTGCAGCATTACTTGGGTATGCTATTTTGATTCCTTTGATATTGGCTAAGATACTTTCCACACTTCCACTATGATAAGGACCGCCGCCGCCATAAGCTCCGATAGGAACACGGATGATATTGCTTACCGGGAATTTTCCGCCGCTTAAATAACTTGATTTTGAAATTTCCGTAATCAACTGGTTGATTCCCGGATAAATATAATCTGCAAACTGAACCTCAACAATTGGCTTCAGTCCAACAGCACTCATCCCGGCAGTAGATCCTATGATATAAGCTTCCTGAATGGCTGTATTGAATACTCTTTTGCTTCCGAATTTTTTTCCTAAAGTAACCGTTTCACGGAAAACTCCACCGATTCTTTCACCTACATCCTGTCCGTAAAGAAGTGCTTCAGGGTGTTTCCACATCAGTTCCTGGATGGCATGGATGGCAGCATCCACCATTACAATTTTTTCTCCGTTGGCAGGTTCACGTGTCCCTGTTTCCTCAGTAATGGGAGTTGGGGCAAAAACGTGCTGCATTACGGTTTCAGGCTTTGGATCCTCTGCATTTTTAGCTTTTTCAAAAGCTTCTTCTGCTTCAAGACGCGCCTTTTTAGTGATTTGCTTTAAAAGATCTTCATCAACACCTGTTTCCAGTAAATGTTTTCTAAGGATTTCTCCCGGATCTTTGGCTCTGTGTTTTGTTAAATCTTCTTCGTCTCTATAGAATTCTCTTCTTACTCCTGAAGTGTGATGGCCGATCAATACCGTTTTTGCACAGACAACAAGAGGCTTTCTTTCTGTTCTTACAAAATCTACGGCTTTTTTCATGGCTTCGAAACTTTCCACAAAATCAGTTCCGTCTACTCTCATTCTGCTTAACCCTGTGAATCCTGCTACAAAATCGTATGCATCACAGGTTCTTGCTTCGTCTTTCGTTACGGAAATTCCCCATTCGTTATCCTGAACAAGGAAGATAATCGGAAGCTGGTGCAGAGCAGCAAACTGTAAAGCTTCACTTACTTCACCTTCTGTAACGGAATTGTCTCCGAGGCTGCAAACTACAACAGGATTGTTTTCAAATTGCTGAAGATTGAAATCCTGAATGTATTTGATCCCCTGTGCTACTCCGGTCGTAGGAATAGTCTGCATTCCTGTAGCAGAACTCTGGTGAACAATTTTGGGTTTGTTTTCATCCCTGCTTGAAGGGTGTGAGTAATAAGACCTTCCGCCTGAAAAAGGATCATCAGCTTTAGCCAGTAACTGAAGCATCAGTTGGTAGGGTTCAAAACCAATTCCTAAAAGAATACTTTCGTCTCTGTAATAAGGAGAAACCCAGTCTTCCTTCTTTAGCTGATAGGCTGTTGCAAGCTGAATTGCCTCGTGCCCTCTGGAAGTACTGTGAACGTATTTGCATACGTTTCTGTTTTCTTCATAAATATCCGCCATTGCCTTGGCCAGCATCATATGATTATACGCTTTGAGTAATATATCCTGTGAAACTTTTTCGTGAAGTGCATTTTCCATAGGAAGCAAATATACATAAAAAAACAAAATACTAACAACTGTTAGTATTTTGTGAAAAATCTTTGTTTATATAGGTTATTCCTTGATCACTTTTTTAGAAATAACATTTTTGTCTGTTTTTATTTCAATGATGTAAATTCCTTTTGTATAAGTGGATAAATCTACCGCTTCTTGATCATTGTTAATGATACCTGTCTGTAATTTTTTACCTGAAAGATCATAAACATTAAAAGTAGATTTCTTAGGAGCTTTTAATATACGGGTAAAGTCTTTTACAACTGTTGGTGCGATCGTTATATCATCAGACTTTTCTAATCCGGCATCTTTGGTTCCCAGCACTTCACTAAATCCTGATGTAATGATAGAATAATTCTGAGGAGAAGTAACACTTGGAGAAGCGTTATTTTTTAATGTTCCTTTATGAGAAATCTCAATTCTATAAACAGCTCCTGGTGTTGGGCTATCAATAACAACCTGCTCTACATTGTCTACTGTGTTGTCTCCTTTTGTGGCAGGTGTCATTGGATCTAATGCATTTAATTTCCAGGGCTGATAAATGGTGCCTGTTCCGGTATCTATAATTCTTAGATCCAGATCGTTTATCAATCTGGATGTTCTGTTGTTGTAAGCCTCTGCCCATGTTAAGTTTTCAGAAACTACATATTCAGGATCAATCCAGGATATGGTTACTTTTAAGGGCTCAGATCCGGATGCTTTCACCGTTTGAGTATTAACCGAACCGTTATTTAAGGTTTCATCATTAAATAGTATGGTATTGTTGGATTTTCCTACAAGAAGTTCGGCTCCTTTTTTGGCATTGATGTACCCCCAGCCATTCCATGGATCCGGACCAACGGTTCCTGCTTCCGATGCAGAGTGGATCATTAATGTTTTTGCAGAGGCTGCATTAAGCTCAAGAGCAGGATACAGCTGCTTATAAATCTGCATCCAGACTCCTATGATTCCGGTAACAATAGGCCCGGAAAAAGAGGTTCCACTGCCCACGTTATATAAGCTGCTGCCTGTTGTGTTTTCCGCTGTGGATGCATGCGCTACATTCGTTCCTGTAGTAATGATATCCGGTTTTATAGCGCCGTCATCTCTTGGACCTGCGCTGCTGTAGGTTGATTTTATAACATCAGAAGGAGAGGAGTATCTTTTGTCGCTGGCAGTCAGGATATCAGAAGCACCTACTACAATAATATTTTTTGCCAAAGAACCAAAACCAATACAGTCATATCCTAAAGCGCAGTTGTTTTGTGGAAGTGTGTCTGTAGCTGCAAATTGTACATAAGTTCCAGCACTGTTTTCATAATATTTAGCTAAGGTGTTTCCTGTTGGCCCCATTCCATATGAATTTCCGGCTGATTTAACGATAACATAGGTGGGATTATTATACACGATATTGTCATAAGTCTGGTCGCTATCAAGATAGGTTCCCTGTAGATCAGCAGTGGTTCCAGGGCTTATGAACTGCCCAAACCAGATCCATGCATAAGCTCCGTTTATTGCTTTCATATCCCATCCGGGATTGATTCCATACGAATGATTGGATATTTTGGGCTGTGCCAGGATTATCTTTTCGAATACCGTACTGGAAGCAGAACCTCCGGGTAATGTTGTAGTAGCGAAGGCATAATTGTCAAAAGTTGAATTTTGTGCTATTCCTCTTAAATTCGTAACCCGGGTTGTTCCATTGGTAAATGTAAGCGTATAAGGATAGTCTTTGGCGCCGATAAATCCTGTAACAGCAGTGGCATGTGAGCTGTAATTCATGGTACTGGCTTCTTTATTATTAACCCTGTCTGCTGCGTTGTTAAACAGTTCATGTCCTTCAAATGCTCTTCCGCCATCAAAGATGGTATATTTAATATTTTCGCCGTTAAATGAGCCTGTCAACCCTGTGATGGTACCATTCTGTAAAAAGTCTGCATTGGAGTTTTTTATTTGATCCAAGTCATCCGACTGATAGAAATAAGGCTTTCCATCCGGATCAAATCCTGCCAGATTTTTTAGCTGTTCTTCGAGTTCTTTAAGTGTCTCAGGGTTTTTATCAGACTCAAAATGTTTTGAGAGAAACAGATCAAATTTTTTGTTGTTTTCTATTCGTTGTCGTTCTAATGTTTTTTTTAAAATTTCATTACTGTTTTGTGCATTCATGACAATGGTTGTCAGTACGCCGATCGAAATAAAGATTTGTTTCATTGTTTTTTTTTTTTTTTTTTGTTTTCTTTGATTGTTAAATATATATATAAAGTGCTTTTATTTTTGTTTTTGAGTGATTAAATGTTGTTTTTGTTGATTGTTTTAGTTGTTGTTATAGGTATTTATGAATATTTTAATATTTTACTTTGTGTTTGTAGTTTTTATTTTACTGGATTTAAATGAGAATTGATGCTTTTTGACAGGAAAACAGTTGGAAAAACTCTGAGATTTGCACTCTATGGTGTTTTATATGCTATAATTTATCATTTTATGGATAATTAATTGAAAAAAGCAAATCCATAGGAGTAGAAGAAATTAAGCTTTGTATTTTTAAAAAAGGCCGAGATTTATATTCTGAAACCAGGGTGTGATTAGAAAAAAATGAAGTAACTTTACATTCTCTTTTTATAAAAAAGTTAGAACATTATATGTATTTAATTTTTGACACAGAAACAACCGGTTTACCAAAAAATTTCAACGCTCCGCTTTCAGACTCGGATAACTGGCCCAGAATGGTCCAGATTGCATGGCAGGTGCACGATGATGATGGAAACTTGATTGAAAACCAGGATTATATAATAAAACCTGAAGGGTATGATATTCCCTTCAACGCTGCCCGTATTCACGGAATTACAACCAAAATCGCCAATGAAGAAGGACGTGACCTTCAGGAAGTTCTTGAAGAATTTTCTAAGGTTCTTGAAAGAATCAGGGTGGTTTCCGGACATAATGTGGAGTTCGACTACAATATCGTAGGAGCAGAATTTTACAGAAAAAACCTGAAAGATAACCTTCAGGAAAAGCCAAAAGCGGATACCATGATTTTGGGAACGGACTTCTGCCAGCTTGGAGGAGGCCGCGGAGGCCGTTTTAAACCTCCGAAACTTGAAGAATTATATGAAAAGCTTTATGGGAACAAATTTGATGAAGCCCATAATGCTGCAGCCGACGTTAATGCAACGGCCAGAGCTTTCTTTGAAATGGTAAGAATAGGCGTAGTTCCTGCCGAGACATTAAAGATTTCAGAAGATCAGCTTGCCTATTTCAGAAGTCTTTATCCGGACCCGATCAAGCCTTTCAATATTGTCATCAGAAGACAGGTTGCTGATTTTCATAATAAGAAAAAGCAGCAGGATTTCGGAAGTATTGATGAAATTGATTTAGGTAAATATTTCAATTTTGATAACCATAGTGTTTTCTCTACGCTTACGGCTACCTCAAGCATTAATGACCTGATTAAAAAAGCCTCTGATGAAAATTTCCCTGCTGTCGGAATGGTGGATCTTGGAAATATGATGGGAGCTTTCAAGTTCGTCTCAGCAGTAGAAGGAGCTAATGCAGACAGAGCGAAAAAGCATAAAGAATACCTGGCAAAAAAACAGGAAGCAGAAGAAAACGGGACAGAATTTACTGAAGAAGAACCTGTTTCAGAACCGCTTATTCCCGTAGTGGGCTGTGAATTTTATATTTCAGACCGTTACGAACAAAAGCAGTTTACCAAAGATGATCCGGACAGAAGAACACAGGTTGTGCTTTTGGCGAAAGATTTTAATGGATATAAAAACCTGGCAAAACTTTCCAGTATCGGTTTCCTGAAAGGATTCTATTTCGGAGTTCCCAGGGTGAGCAGGGAATTGATTGCTCAATATAAGGAAGGAGTCATAGCTTTAACATCCGGAATTATGGGGGATATTCCTGATGCAATATTAAATACAGGTGAACAGAAAGGAGAGGAACTTTTCAAATGGTGGAAAGATACCTTTGAAGATGATTTCTATGTACAGATCCAGAATCACAAACTTCCTGAAGAAGAGCATTTGAATGAAGTGCTGTTATATCTGGCGGATAAATATAATGTTAAAATTTTAGCTCAGAACGAGACTTTTTACACGAATAAAGATGATGCCAATATCCAGGATATTGTAAGCTGTATCAAAGATGGTGAAAAGCTTACTACACCTATTGGAAAAGGATTCGGTAAAAGAAGAGGGCTGGCGACAGGTGAGTATTATATCAAGAATTCGGATGAGATAAAAGAAGCCTTTTTAGCCTATCCGGATGCTTTTGATGCATATGAAGAATTTACAGCAAAATTTAAACCTTATACCTTAAAAAGAGACGTACTTCTTCCTAAATTTGATATCCCTGCGGAATTTATCCATGCAGAAGATGAGGTAGACGGCGGAAAAAGAGGGGAGATGGCTTACCTTACCTATCTTACCTATGAAGGTGCCAAGAAAAGGTATGCAGAAACGGGTATTACTGATGAAATTAAAGAACGTCTTGACTTTGAGCTTGAGGTAATTGCCAATACCGGTTATCCGGGTTACTTCCTTATTGTACAGGACTTCTGTAATGAAGCCCGTAAAATGGGAGTTTGGGTTGGTCCGGGAAGAGGGTCGGCGGCAGGATCTGCGGTGGCGTACTGTATCGGAATTACCAATGTAGACCCCATCAAATATGATCTCCTTTTTGAAAGATTCCTGAACCCGGAAAGGGTTTCCATGCCCGATATTGATATTGACTTTGATGATGAAGGGCGAGATAAAATTATCAAATGGGTTGTTGAAAAATATGGAAAAACTCAGGTAGCACAAATTATTACCTACTCGGTATTGGGAGGAAAATCTGCCATTAAAGATGCCGGAAGGGTTTTGGATGTGCCTATTCCTGATACCAATAATATTGCCAAACTGATTCCTCCAAGTCCCGGGATGAATATTGCAAAAGCTTTAGCGAAGTATGATAAATTAAAACCGGAAGAACAGATGCTCGTTGATGAGATGAGATATGTTCTTGAAAGTCCTGATGATGCACGACACGGAGTTTTAGCAAGTGCTAAAAAAATGGAAGGCTGTATCAGAAATACCGGAATTCACGCCTGCGGGGTGATTATTACGCCGGAAGATGTGAGTAATCTTGTTCCGGTTACCATTGCAGCAAAAGATGCTGATATCCTGGTGTCACAGTTTGATAACTCTGTTGCGGAAAGTGCCGGTCTTCTGAAGATGGACTTTTTGGGGCTGAGAACACTGACTATTATTAAAGATGCATTGAAGATTGTTAAAGCAAGATATGGAGTGGATATTGATCCGGATCTTATTCCGCTGGATGATGCCAAAACCTATCAGTTGTTTAAAGAAGGAAGAACGGTCGGGATTTTCCAGTATGAAAGTCCTGGGATGCAAAAATACATGAGAGAGCTTAAACCGACGGTTTTTGCCGATCTTATCGCCATGAATGCCTTGTACCGTCCCGGTCCGATTAAATATATCCCGAACTTCATCAACAGAAAGCACGGAATTGAAGAGATTGTCTACGACTTACCGGAAACAGAAGAATATTTAAAAGAAACATACGGAATTACCGTTTATCAGGAGCAGGTAATGCTTTTATCTCAGAAACTGGCCAACTTTACCAAAGGTGAAGCCGATACTTTAAGAAAGGCAATGGGTAAAAAGCAGATTGATGTTCTTAATAAAATGTACCCGAAATTTATTGAAGGAGGTAGAAAAAACAACCTTAATGAAGAAAGGCTGGAGAAAATCTGGAATGACTGGAAAGCTTTTGCAGAATATGCCTTCAATAAGTCCCACTCAACGTGTTATGCATTCATCGCTTATCAGACCGCCTATTTAAAAGCTAATTATCCGGCAGAATACATGGCGAGTGTAATGAGTAATAACATTAACAATACGGATTCAATCACTATGTTCATGGAAGACTGTAAAAGTATGGGGGTGGATGTTCTGGGACCGGACGTGAATGAATCTCAATACAAATTCTCCGTAAACGAAAAGGGACAGATCCGTTTTGGATTGGGAGCTATCAAAGGAATTGGAGAAGGACCGAGTGAAGCAATTACAAGAGAAAGAGAAAACGGAAGGTTTAAAAATATTTATGATTTCTTCGAAAGAATACTGCCTTCACAGATGAACAAGAGGGTAGCAGAGAGTTTGGTGCTTGCAGGTGCTTTTGATGAACTGGATGCTTTCCACAGAGGACAGTATTTTGATATTGACATGGCAGGAAAGACCAATCTTGAAAGACTGATCAGATACGGGCAGAGTTTCCAGGAAAGCAAAAACGAGATGGAGCACTCTTTATTTGCGGATTTCGCAGAAGAAGTTCAGATTGAACAGCCGAAACTGGCTCCATGTCCGGAATGGCCCAATATGCATAAGCTTAATAAAGAAAAAGAGATCATTGGCTTCTATCTTTCGGCTCACCCGCTGGACGAATTTAAATATCAGTTCCAGTTTATGCAGGGGCAGCTTTCTAAAAAAGCGGTTCTTGAGAAAAATGAAGAAGACAAGGCCGTTACCGATGAAGCGCCTGTTTTGGAGCAGGATGCACTGGATGATGCAGTGGATCTTACGGAAATTGTTTCAGATGATGTATTGGCAGGAGAAGAGGAAGTGATAGAAGAAGTTACTAAGAGGGCAGAGCCAAAGGGGAATTTCTTATTCCTGAATCTGGATGAGGTGGATGCTTACAAAGAACAGGCTTTCTCTAATAAACAGGAAGAACTGTTTGAAGAGAAAAAGAAAGACTGGAAGACCCTTCAGAAAGAGAGGGAAAATGGCGGTGGTGGTAAAGAATATACTGTAGCCGGCCTTATTACCGAATACAGGGTTCAGGATGGTTTCAGAAGCGGTGAGAAAGTAGCTTTTGTTACACTGGAAGATTATTCCGGATCCTATTCATTCAGGCTGGGAGACAGAGATTACATGAGATTGAAAGAAAAGCTGGAAGTTCAGAGATTTGTGATTTTTAAGATAAAATTTGCTCAGGTAAAAGATGGCAGGGTCTTCGTTAATGTAAATGATGTCATTGAACTTCAGGAAGCATTTGAACGATTTGCAAAAAGTATATCATTGGTAATGGATGTGATGGATGTAAGACCTGAAGATCTCGACTTTTTCAGAACGGTTCTCGACAGAAACAAAGGAAACCAAAAATTGAAATTCTTTATCAAAAACCTGGAAGATGACTCCCATATTGAAGTTCAGTCTATGAAACATACTGTGGATCTGAATGGTGATCTGATAAAAGAAATTCAACTTCTTAATAAATATGAATTTTATTTAAACTAGAAAAATACATGATAAAGAAAGGAGTGGCTTATGCCACTCTTTTTTTTGTTTATATATTATCAATATTGATGAAAAATTTTAAATAGTTTTTCGTTTAAAATAGAAAAATTTACTGAAGTCTATTTTGATTATATAGTAGTTAAGTATCTGTTATTTAATTGGTTGTTGTTTTTCATTATATTGCGAAATAATTATTTAATTTAAATAAATGTTTAATTATATAGTGTTTTAATGATGTTTTTTGTTGTTTTTGTATAAAAAATTATGATATTTTTTAATATTTTATTTAAAATTTGAATTAATATTTATACATTTACCGCCCTAACTGTTATTATTACTATTTTATGAAGAAATTACTACTTTCGTGTCTGGCTTCCCTGAGTATGGGAGTCTATGCGCAAACCGACGTCGCTAACTATACTTTTTCAAAAAGTACCGGGGTGGCTTATACTTCCATTACAGGAGGTACAAAATTATTCCCTTCAGGGACTAATACTACTTACGATAATGATGTATCCGCAGCGATTCCATTGTCCTCTCCTTTTAATTTCGGCGGTGTTGCCATGACCACATGTTATGTGAGTGCCAATGGATTTATAACGTTTGGAGCAGCTCCTTCCGGGACAAATTATACTCCAATGTCAAGTCTGGGATCAACTACAGGGGCAATTTCTGCTTTTGGGCAGGATGGAGGCTTTTCATCATCAGATGCAACACAACCAGCGGGAAATCATGAAGTGAGATATGAAGACCTGGGAACTGAATTTGTTGTACAGTGGCAGGATCATGCCAATTACTTTAACAGATCTACTGAAAAGTTAAATTTTCAGATCAGATTGGTTTATGCTACAGGTGAAATAAAGATCATTTATGGAAGCTGTACAGATCCGGGTACCAGCACTTCAGGCAGTACTCCACAGGTAGGGATAAGAGGAAACAGTACTACTTATGCTTCCAATGTAAATTCCCTGATGATCGGAAACGTGCCGTCAGGAACTACCTGTGACTGGTCTAAAGCTGTTACCGGTAATGCTGCTAGCAGTACAATGCTTTTTTCCAGCACAACCAACGCAAGTGTTAAAATCCCTGCCGGGCTGCAATATAAATGGACACCAGGCACACAGGCTCCGGTAAGGACTTTTGCAGCTGCCACTGCAATTACCAACAATGCTGCTACTGTAAACTGGACGGCTCCGACAGGTGCAACAGCTTACAATGTTCAGTTTAGAGAAGTCGGAAACTGTGATTGGACAGATCTTGTTGGTAATCCGGTTTCTGCTGCAACTGCTACAATTACAGGGTTAACTCAGAATACAAGCTACCAGGTTCAGGTTCAGGCTTTAAACGGATCTGTAAAATCTATATATTCTCATATTCCAAATGCAGCCGGAACGGGGAATGGGTATGTCTCCTCAGGGTCTTTTACCACTACACCTAACTGTGCAAGTACGGTAACCGGTCTTTCTTCTTCTGCCCTGACTCCTGAATCCGCAACAATAAGCTGGACAGCTTCTACAACACCTCCGGGTAATGGATATGAGTATTATTATTCTACATCTTCAACAACTCCGCTTGCAACGGCTACGCCTTCAGGATCTGTAGGTACCGGGGTAATAACAGCTGATTTATCTGGTCTGACTCCTTCAACTCAGTATTATTATTGGGTAAGAGGAAACTGTAATGGAACAGATAAAGGAAATTGGTCAAGCTCTGCAAACTTTACAACACTTGGGTTATGTCCTACCGTTACCGCTCCTGCATCCAATGCTACAGGAGTAAGTGTAACCCCTACGATTACATGGAATGCAATAAATGGCGCTGCCGGGTATAAACTGAAAGTTGGAACTACCTCTGGAGGAAATGATATTGCAGATATGGATATTGCAGGCGGAACGAATAATTCTTATACTTTCGCTGCTCCTTTAAATTTTGGTGCTGCCTATTATTATTCTGTAACTGCTTATACAGCTAATATTACAGGACCTGCTACCGCATGTACGGTAAGATCATTCCAGACGGTATGTAATTCATCTAATTTACCTTATACTTTAGATTTTGAAAATGTTACAACACCTGCATTGCCAATTTGTACAACAGTGGTAAACAGTGGTTCCGGAAATTCATGGAAAACAGCAACTGCTCCGGCTGGATTTACAGGGAAAGTGCTTAATTATTCCTATAATAGTTCTAATGCTGCCAATACATGGTTCTTTACCCAAGGTTTAAATCTTACTGCAGGAGTTAGCTACAGAATCAAATATAAGTATGCGAATGCATCAGGAACCACACAATATCCTGAAAAATTAAAAGTTGCTTACGGGTCTTCTGCTGCAAGTGCTTCAATGACAAATACTTTAGCTGACCACGCTAATATTACAGGTGGAACTGCTACATATGCATTTGTAGACTTTACACCAGGCGCAACAGGAGTTTATTATTTAGGATTCCAGGCTTATTCTGCTGCTAACATGAACCAGATTTATGTTGATGATATCAATATAAATGTGACTCCTAGCTGCTCTGAACCATTGGCTGTTACTGTTTCGGGGATGACAACCAATGGAGCGGATGCTTCCTGGACTGCTCCGGCTACTGCTCCTGGAAGTGGATATGAGTATTACTATTCTACAAGCAGTACAGCTCCTACGGCGTCTACTACAGCTTCCGGAACCAGCACTACCACTTCAGCTCCTTTGTCTGGTTTATCTCCTTCCAGTACTTACTATTTATGGGTGAGATCGGTATGTAGTTCTTCCGATAAGAGTGCGTGGAGTTCTCAGGCTGCTGTTTTCAATACACTTTGTGGAACTGCTATGGCTCCTTTTGCTCAAAACTTTGATAATGGAGCAGCACCCAACTGTTGGAGCAGTATAAACCCTACGGCAACAGGTACCGACGCTAATCTTTTCTGGAAGTTCTCAGGGTCTGCAGATTATGGTGCAAGTGCGGCTAATAACCAAAAAGCGGCAGGTACATATGCATGGGTAGATGCAAGTTCACCATATAATGGGGCGGGCGCCAATACGGTCCAGCTGGTTACTCCTCCAGTAAATTTAACAGGATTAACCGCACCTCTTGTTTCTTTTGACTGGTTTAAAAACCATTCTACCTCTTCTTCTACTACGGTTTCACCTTCCACTTATGATAATAACAAGCTTACGGTAGAAGTAAACGACGGAAACGGATGGGTAGTTATCTTTAGTGATAATACCAACTCAAACCAATGGAGAACAGTTGCTGTTCCTTTGGCAGCTTCTTATATCGGAGCTACTATTCAGGTAAGATTTACTGTAGATAAAAATGTAAGTGGTAACGGATATTACTATGATGATATTCTTTTAGATAATGTTGAAATAAAGCAAAACCCTAATCTGGCAACGTCTGAAACTGCAGTAAAAGAAAATAAGATTAATATATATCCTAATCCGTTTACTGATACGCTGACAATTTCTGATGTATCCAAGGTACAGTCTGTTTTAATTGTTGATGTTTCCGGAAGATTGATTAAGACTATTGATAAGCCATCTTCAGAGCTTCAGCTGAGAGATCTGAAAGAAGGGTTATATTTAGTGATCCTGAATATGAAAGACGGATCTAAACAAACCCTTAAAGCAATTAAGAGATAAAATAGTTTCTTGAAAAAACAGGAAAAGAGAGGCTGCTCAATTTGAGCGGCCTCTCTTTATATAGGTGAAATTGCCTTTTTTTAAAGAAAAAGTTTAATTCATTGTGATATAATTAAATAAATATTTTTTTTATTGCTGATTTTCACTAGATTTGATTAACTAATACTGTTTTTATATGAGAAATTTTTTACTTGTTGGTTTCTTAATGGCCGGCTTTTTATCTTCTGCGCAGACTTACTGTACGCCTGCTTTTGCCAGTGGGTGTAGTGGAGGAGATGTGATAGATTCTTTTGCAATTCCGGGTGCCGGATTTGATCATCCTAATACAGGTTGTTCTACTGATGCCTATGGAGATTATACCTCTATGACGATCAACCTGAGTGCAGGTTTGAGTTATGATTTTAGTGTTAAACATGATTACAGTGATCAGAATGTCCGTATCTGGATAGATTTCAATAACGACGGAACTTTTGATGATGCCGCTCCTGAACTTGTAGCTACGGCAAGCAGTACTCTTGTAGGAGGCAATAATATTACGGCTGGACTTATAACCATTCCTGCTACCGTTACTCCAGGTACTTACAGGATGAGAGTAGGAGACAGGTTCTCCAGTGATCCTATACCTTGTAATACGGATGGGTACGGAGAAGCACATGATTATACGGTAAACATCGGCGCGGTTCCGACCTGTTTTGCACCATCTGCTTTAACGGTATCTGCTGTTACGGCCAATTCTGCGCAGATCGGATGGACAGCTCCTTCTTCTGCGCCGGGAAGCGGCTACGAATATTATTATTCAACTTCCGGTACATATCCTACTGCTACAACAGTTGTTTCCGGATCTATCAATGGGCTGACTACAAATCTGCCATCCCTTGCACCAGCCACGACCTATCATGTATGGGTACGCTCTGTATGCAGTACTTCGAACAAAAGTGCATGGTCCCAGATGGCAACATTTATGACATCATGTGTCGCTGTGGGAGTACCTTACGCGTTGGATTTCGAAAGTATAACTCCGCCTGAAATGCCGGATTGTACATCGGTGATTAATGATGGTGCCGGAAATATGTGGGAAACAGGTGATCTGGACGCCCAGGGATTTACAGGTAATGTACTTCAGTATTCTTACGATTATGCTAATAACGCCGATACCTGGTTTTTTACCAATGGAATTAACCTTACCGCAGGAACTACCTACAGAATTAAATACAAATATGCCAATGCAGAAGGAACTGTATACGCAGAAAAATTAAAAGTAGCCTATGGAACTTCAGCTACCAGTGCAGGAATGGTCAATACACTGGCGGATCACCCGGATATTGTTACCAGTACAGCAACAAGCGCTTTTGTGAACTTCACGCCAGCAGCTACAGGTGTTTATTATTTTGGATTCCAGGCGTATTCTGATGCTAATATGAATCAATTATATGTTGATGATATTAAAATTGATGTAGCACCGGCTTGTAGTGAACCTAATGCATTAGTTGTTTCAAATATTACTGCTGCAGGAGCTACCGTTTCCTGGGCAGCGGCTACTCCCGTTCCTGCAAACGGATATGATATTTATTACAGTACAACCAATACGGCACCTACAGCAACAAGCACACCTAATTTTACAGGAGTTACAGCAACTACCTATAATATTCCAGGTTTAGCTTCTTCCTCTGTGTATTATGTATGGGTGAGATCGGCGTGTAGCGCAACAAGCAAAAGTGCATGGAGTGATTCTGCCACATTTACAACATTATGTTCAAGTGCAAACCTTCCTTATGTTGTAGATTTTGAAAATGTTACTGTTCCAGAACTTCCAGGTTGTACAATGAATGTTAATGCAGGGGCTGCAAATGACTGGGAAACAGCGGATCCTCCTTCTGACAGCCAGGGATTCACTACCAATGTACTGAAATATAAGTATAACTCTTCCAATTCTGCCAACGCATGGTTCTTTACACAAGGATTGAACTTAACAGCAGGGGTACAATATACAATCAGTTATCAATATGGTAATAATTCATCAACTTATGCTGAAAAACTGAAAGTAGCATATGGTACTTCGCCTGATGCGGCCGCTATGACGGGCTCTATAGCAGATTATCCTTCAATTAATGATGGAATTGCTCATACCGAATCTATAACATTTACAGTTCCTGCAACAGGGGTGTATTTCTTTGGATTTAATGCTTATTCAGATCCGGATCAGTATAATCTGTATATAGACGATATCAGTATTAACAATGCTAACCTGTCAACATCCGAAGTCGCTGCAGAGAAAAATAATATCCAGATTTATCCTAATCCATTTACAGATGTGTTGAGTATCTCCGATGTGAAAAATGTGAAAAATGTATCTGTGACAGATGTTACGGGAAGATTAGTGAAAACCATTGGTAACCCCGAATCTACGATCCATTTAAGGGATGTAACGCAGGGAGTTTATCTGATAACGCTTGAAATGAAAGACGGATCTAAACAAACGATCAAAGCCATTAAAAAATAATTCATCATTTAAATAAAAAAAGGAAGACGGGTCATATGTGATCCGTCTTTTTTATTGAGATTTAAGAGTATATGAAAAATATCGATAAAAAAAGATGAGTGAAATGTTCAGCTCATCTTTTTATTTTATCCAGGTTCGCGATGATTGTAAATTGTTTATCGTCGACAATTGCACATCACTCATCACTTATCGGGTACTGGCTGTATATCGCCTGTATTCATAAGATCAAAAACAGCAGGGAAGAACATTACTAATATAAAATAAATGATGACCATCAGTACAATCAGTGCAAAAAGAATAATTACTAAGCTATTGGGTCTGTTTTTCTTTTTTGGTTCCATGATTTTGTGGTGTTTGATTAATGAATTTTACTTATATCAAATATTAAGCTAATTTCTTGCCACATTTCTTACAATACCTCGCGTCATCATCAATATCGTCGTTTCCGCAGCGTTCGCATACCATTTCCAGGTTTTGTCTTTTGTTTCTCATTTCTGCGGTTACAATGCCGGTAGGGACTGCAATAATAGAATAACCGGCCAGCATAAGAATAACCGCAAAAAACTTGCCTAAGGGCGTAATAGGAGATACATCGCCATATCCTACAGTAGTTACCGTAACAACGGCCCAATAGATAGATTGCGGTATCGTTTCAAATCCAGGTCTTCCACCTTCTACCATAAACATAAGTGAGCCTACAATGACTGAGAAGATGATCAGAAAAAGAAGGAAAATATAAATTTTTCTCGAACTGTTTCTTAAAGCCCTTACAATGAAATACCCATCATTCATAAAATCCATTAAATTGAAGATCCTGAAAATCCTCAACATTCTCAACATTCTGAAAATCAAAAAATATTTGGTAATAGGAAAGAAAAAACTAAGAAAAAAGGGAACCAGAGCCAGAAAATCTATAATTCCGAAAAAACTGAATATATAGCTCCGCTTATTTTTTACCACTGCAATCCGCATGGAATATTCTATTGTAAAGAAAATGGAGATGATCCATTCAAGAATCAGAAAGGTATAATGAAATCTCTTATCAAGCTTAGGTACACTTTCCATCATAATAATGGCAGTACTTGCAAGAATTAAAGACAATAATATGATATCGAACAGTTTTCCAAGCTTCGTATCAGATCGATAAATTATCCGGTAAAGGAATCTTTTCCATAGAGTCTCCTCAGGAATAAGATTATGTTCTCTTTCCATTTAGATAGGGTTATTTCACAGCGAAGTTAATAATTTATATATAGAATAGGGTAAATATATGATTGTTAAAAGAATCCTGCAAATGTTAAAATAAAATTCATCATGTAAAAGTGAATTATTATCATTTAATATAGTGGTTATCAATATATTATATTAAGTAAAATACGAATAAAATATGACATATAAAAATGTTTTTTTTAACATTTTTATCGTCCAAGTTTGTAATTTTATTCTACAAAAGCTTTATATCATGAGAAAAATTTTAACCTTTTTAATGCTGTTTTTGATAAGCAGTTTTGCGTATGCTCAGGTTGGGATTAATACTGTAACGCCAAATAGTGCTTCAGTACTGGATATAGTTTCCAACCAGAAAGGAATTCTCATTCCTCGTCTTACTGATACTGACCGGGATACCAACCTGGCTGATAATGACGTTTCCACAGTGCCTCCTGCAGGTGTAGTAAACGCTAACCTTACTGCAGGAACTCTTATTTATAATACGACAACGAATAACTTCCAGTATTGGGATGGTACCCTCTGGAGACAGCTTTTTGTTCCCACATCTTCTCAGGCTGGTAACGACGGTGTCGTTAAAGTAAATTCTGGAAACGCAAATGTAAAACCCTCATTCAATTTAAGTGCATCAGGAAGCGGCTATGGCCCGAGACAACAGGTGCTTTATGCCACACCGCTGGTTTTTGCAGCAAGTCCTACTACAAGCTGGCCGGAAACTACCGTTCCATTTCCGGGCGTAACGAGCAATATCTATATTGCGGCTACCGGTAAATGGAGAGAAAATGAAATTAACGGGCAGGTTCATTTTTGGAGAGCAATCGCTACAATCACTCCAGGTTCCAACTCTTCAGGATCCATAAAAGCTACTTTTAAAAATCCCGATTCCGGTTTTGAAATCAATTCTATCCAGCTGGTTCCAAGCGGCTCCAGTGGAACAGGTAACATTCTTACCTTTTATTTCTATACCATTGCGGACCCAGCGAGTCTTGATCCGGGAAAAGGCTATCAGCTTTTTATGGAATCCGATATCAACTGTGGCGTAGTAGTAGATTCCTTTACAAGAGTATCGCTTTTCAAAGATTAATAGTCTTATTGATTTCTTTTTTAATATCAAAGCAAAACCGGTTGAAGAAAGCCGGTTTTTTATTGCAAATTTTTCCGGGTTTTTGGTAAAATTAATATCTTCGCTGTAACCGTAAAATATAAATTAATGAAGCTAAAAACTGTAATTGCAAAGATTGAAGAGGAGATAAGCATCAGGCAGGCAGAAGATTTTGATAATGTAGGATTGCTGTGTGGTGTTTATGATCGTGATGTGTCGGGAATTCTGGTTTGTCATGATGCGCTGGAAAATGTAATAGATGAGGCGATTGAGAGAAACTGTAATCTGATTGTATGCTTTCATCCCATTATATTTTCCGGATTAAAATCTTTAACAGGGAAAAATTATGTAGAGCGGGCCGTTTTAAAAGCTATTGAAAATAAAGTAGCAATCTATGCCATCCACACTGCATTTGACAATGATTTCTTTGGAGTGAACCACGGTATATGCAGTCAGTTAGGATTAAAGAATATGAAGATTCTTCAGCCCAAAGAAAATAACTTAAAGCAGTTAACGGTTTTTGTTCCTAAAGAGTATTCGGAAAAAGTAAAAGAAGCCATGTTCTCAGCCGGAGCAGGAAATATAGGATTCTATGACGAATGCAGTTTTACAGTGAATGGTAATGGGACATTCAGGCCTGTGGAAGGCTCAAATCCGTTTTCCGGACAGCAGGGTATTCGTGAAAATGCAGACGAAGATATGATTTCTGTAATTTTTGAAGGCTTTAAACAAGGGCAGATTGTAGGCGCTATGAAGTCAGCACACCCTTATGAAGAAGTAGCCTATCAGGTTTATAGTCTGGATAATAAAAATCATCATGCCGGATTGGGAATGTACGGTGATCTGGAAGAGGAAATGGATGAAAAAGATTTCCTTGGGTTTGTAAAAGAAAAATTTGGACTGGAGGTGATCAAACATTCTTCTTTTAACAATAAAAAAATCAAAAGAGTGGGGGTTCTGGGAGGCTCGGGAGCAAGTGGGATAAGATCTGCAGCGGCCAGAAAATGTGATGCTTACCTTACAGGAGATCTTAAATATCACGATTATTTTTTAGCAGAGTCTAAAATGCTGATCTGTGATATAGGACATTATGAGTCCGAACAATTTGTTGCTCAACAATTATTTGAAATTTTATCACAAAAATTTAGTACATTTGCAATTTCAAAATCTATTGAAAAAACAAACCCAGTAAATTATTTCATTTAAATATGGCAAAAACCAACGATATTTCAGTTGAAGAAAAATTAAGAGCTTTATACGATTTACAGATCATAGATTCAAGATTGGATGAAATCCGAAATACTAGAGGAGAATTGCCAATTGAAGTTGAAGATCTTGAAATTGAGATTGAAGGTCTTGAAAAAAGAGCTGAAAAATTTCATGCTGATATCAAAGATCAGGAAGATCAGATCAAAACAAAGCATGAAGTAATTAACCATGCTAAAACTTTAATTGAGAAATACAAATCTCAGCAGGATAATGTAAGAAACAATAAAGAGTTTGAAGCATTAGGAAAGGAAATGGAATTCCAGGAGCTGGAAATTCAGCTTGCTGAAAAAAGAATTAAAGAATTCGGAGCTAAAATTGCTCACAAAAACGAAACTTTAGCTGAACTGAATGCAAAGATCGACGATTTGAAAAGCCACTTAAAGTTCAAGAAAGAAGAATTGGATGGTTTGATCTCTGAAACTCAGAAAGAAGAAGAATATCTTTTAGAGCAGTCTAAAGAATTTGCAGCTAAAATCGATGAGAGATTATTGGCTTCTTACAACAGAATCAGAACAAACTCTATCAACGGTCTTGCTGTTGTAGGATTAGAAAGAGGTGCTCCAAAAGGATCTTTCTTCACTATTCCTCCTCAGAAGCAAATGGAAATTGCTCAGAGAAAGAAAATCATCATTGATGAGCACTCTGGAAAAATTCTTGTTGATGACGAGTTGGTAATGGAAGAAAACGAAAAAATGAAATCTGTAATTAAATTCTAATTATTGATTTTAAGTCATATGAAAGCTGTTTCAGAAATGAGACAGCTTTTTTTATGGACATATGTAAAGTGTTTCGATAATTACCTTTAAAAGAGAAAATAATACTTATTGTATTAGTTTTTTATTAATTTTTTTTAACAATAGTGAATTGTGTTAAATTGTCATTAGTGTAATGTTTTTATGTGTATATTTTATATAATAAAAAAAGGAAAAGTATGGTGATTAAATAACTGAACAAAGCTTCAGCAGGAGATATAGGAAGTAAGGCTTTATGGTTACAATAAAAAAGCAGACATATCCATAAACTACAACTTCATTGAACCGTTCAAAATGAATTTTTTATAAATGGTATTATTTGGATATTCTGATATTCAATTTACACACAACCAGAAAAATTATATATCATGAAAAAATTATTAATGGGGTTCTTATCTCTTTTGAGTTACTGTCTCCTGGGTCAGGCAGGGAATGTTGGCATTAATACAATCATACCTGGCAGTACATTGGAAATTAACGGAAGTCTTTCAGCACAGTACCGGTTAATATCAGCAGATTACAATATGAGTATTACAGACTATTATGTAGCTTATAATGGCAGTTCAGTCGGTACCATAACACTGCCGGCAGCTATTGCTGCTTATCCTGCGCAGGGACATATCAAAGGACGTGTATATTATATTAAAAACACAGGAAATTTTAATGTTACCATAGCAGCCAATGGAAGTGAGCTGATTGATAATCAGACAGGTCTGCCTGTTTCATCCATTGGTTTAGGGCAAGGATGGTTTGTCATGTTAATAAGTAATGGAGCTGCAGGAGGTGTGGTCACCTGGGAAGCAATAGTTATAAATCCGGCTACTTCTATTAATACGATTATCAGTATGTCAACAAACTCTACATATAATTTACCTTCGACCGCTAATTTTAATTCCGGTATTCCGCAAGTTCTGCCTTTTACGGCTGGCGAAATACAGGTTAATCAAGGCTCAACCGCTTCGTGGGATGCTGCAAACAACCGTTTTATCATTAATGAAACAGGTATCTATGAACTGGATGCTTTATCCTATTTCGGAGCCGGAGGAACTACAGGGGCAAGCAATTATATTGGTGTTAATCTGGGTATTACAAAAAATGGAACGGCTGCTGCCAACCTTATTGCCGGTACCCGTTCAAATATAGGGCAGCTTATTGCGGGGTCCGGGAATACACCCATTTCATTCCATTGTCTTGTCAATTTAGCTGCTGGTGATGTTATTTATTTAACGATGTATAGAGGGGCTTTTGACAATGCTACAGGAACAGTGCAGTCACAGGCGCCTGCCGGTGTTTCTGAGGCCCGTCATTTCAGCCTGAAAAAATTATAGGGATAAAGAAAAATATTTTATTGTCAATGAAAAAAACCGCTTCAATAATGAAGCGGTTTCTGTTTTTTATTCATGATGATCGTACATCTTATTATACAAAGCAATAAATTTCTCTTTTACGGCCTTTCTCTTCAGTTTTAATGTTGGAGTGAGTAATCCGCTTTCAATGCTCCATACTTCAGGAGTAAGCTCAATTTTTTTGATTTTCTCCCAGTTTCCAAGGTGTTCATTAATGCCTTCGATTTCCTTTTCAATTCTTTGCTTCAATTCAGGGCTTTTTGCAATTTCTTCAGGTGTTGAGCCTAAATTAAGATTATTTCTCATAGCCCAGTTTTTTGCAAATTCAAAATCAGGCTGTACCAAAGCACATGGCA
Source organism: Chryseobacterium sp. 2VB (assembly GCF_005503635.1). Taxonomy (NCBI): domain Bacteria; kingdom Pseudomonadati; phylum Bacteroidota; class Flavobacteriia; order Flavobacteriales; family Weeksellaceae; genus Chryseobacterium; species Chryseobacterium sp. 2VB. Next base: position 45,417 of record NZ_SCNC01000015.1, on the reverse strand, counting down.
TTTTTTCACCATCACCTACCACCATAATCTGCTCTATAAATTTTGAAGCTTTTGCCAGGTTTTCAATAGTCTGGGGAGCAATATACTTTCCACCGGAAGTTTTGAACATTTCTTTCTTACGGTCTGTGATCTGTAAAAATCCGTCACTATCGATATGTCCGATATCTCCGGTCTTGAAAAAACCATCCTCTGTGAAAGCTTCTTTTGTCATTTCCTCATTCCGGAAATATCCTTTGAATACAGATGGCCCTTTTACCGTAATTTCACCATCTTCCTGAATTTTAACCTTTAAATTATCCAATGGAATTCCTACGGTTCCCACTTTCATCTTATCAAAACTGTTCACAGAGATTACAGGTGATGTTTCTGTCAAACCATACCCTTCAAGAATTGGAATTCCGGCATTCTGGAACATTAAATTAAGTCTTGTAGATAGTGCAGCAGATCCTGAAACCAAAGTTACGATTTCACCGCCTAAACCTTCTCTCCATTTAGAAAATACAAGCTTGTCTGCGATGATTTCCTGAAGTCCGGATGGCTTTGAAATGGTTTTCTTTTTGGTGATCAGATTCAATGCCCAGAAGAATATTTTGGATTTTAATCCTCCGGCTGAAGATCCTGTATTATAGATTTTGTCATATACCTTTTCTACCAGTCTCGGAACTACGGTCATATAATGAGGCTTCACTTCTTTTACGTTTTCACCCATTTTCTCGATACTTTCAGCAAAATAAAGAGAAAAACCATTGTACTGATAAAGATAGAAAAGCATTCTTTCAAAAATATGGCAGATAGGAAGGAAGCTTAATGCTCTGGCATCTTTGTAATCAAAGCCTCTCTTTTTTGGAATTCTTGGAATGGATCCCAATATGTTTGAAACAATATTATTATGGGTAAGCATTACTCCTTTAGGTCTTCCGGTGGTTCCGGAAGTATAAATGATCGTTGCCAGATCTTCGGTATTGATCGCATTAGAAAGATCATCCACTTCAATTTGTGTAGATTCGTCCTTGCCCAGATCCAGAATTTCTCTCCAGTTGGCAGCCCCGCTGATACTGTCAAAAGTAAAAATTCCCTGCAAACTCGGAATATTATGTTTTACTTTCATTACTTTATTCAACAGCTCTTTATCAGAAACAAAACAATACTGGATTTCAGCATTATTGAAGATGAATTCATAATCTTCAGGAGAAATACTTGGATAAACCGGTACTGAAACAACCCCGATCTGAGAAAGTCCGAAATCCATAATAGCCCATTCTGTGCGGGAATTGGTTGTAATTAAAGCGATTTTATCCCCTGGTTTTATACCAAGCTTCAATAATCCTCTGGATACCTTATTTCCCTCATTAATAAACTCCTGTGTAGAAGTTTTTTTCCACTCACCATGATATTTGGTTACAAACATATCCGTTTTAGGATATTTTTCTAAAGCATAGTGTGGAATATCGAATAATCTCTTGATTGTCATGATTTTTTACGTAATTTATAAAGAAATTTAAATATAAGCATTTTTTTTAATTGAAACCATCCAAAGGTAATAATTAGAAATTAGTTAAATGCTTACCATAATAGTTTGAATCAAAAAGGAGACCGGAAGCCCTGAAAAGGGGATTTTATATTTTCAATTAATCTTTTATAAAGGTTTATTTTTCTCAATACATTTTATATTGTCCTCCTAATGCATATCCCGTTTCCCGAAACACGTATCCATCATCATTAAATCTCCCCAAACCTGCCTTTTTCCCGCTTTTAATTTATTTTTTCAGATTTGCTTAAAAAGTGTAAATTTACGGCTATCTAATTATTTTTTTTATGGACTTTAATTTATCGGAAGAACAGCTGATGATTCAGCAGGCAGCAAGAGATTTTGCACAGAACGAACTTTTACCTGGAGTGATTGAAAGAGACCGTGACCAGAAATTCCCTGCTGAACAGGTGAAGAAAATGGGAGAAATGGGACTTTTAGGAATGATGGTAGATCCAAAATACGGCGGTGCGGGTATGGACAGCGTTTCTTACGTGCTTGCTATGGAAGAAATTGCAAAAGTAGATGCTTCTGCAGCTGTTGTAATGTCTGTAAACAACTCATTGGTTTGTGCCGGTCTTGAAAAATTTGCTTCTGAAGAGCAAAAAGTAAAATATCTTACTCCACTGGCCAGCGGGCAGGTAATCGGAGCATTTGCATTATCTGAGCCGGAAGCTGGTTCTGATGCTACTTCTCAGAAAACTACAGCTGAAGACAAAGGAGATTACTATCTTTTAAATGGTATCAAAAACTGGATCACGAACGGTGGAACAGCTACTTATTATATCGTAATTGCACAGACAGATCCTGAGAAAAAACACAAAGGAATCAATGCTTTTATCGTTGAAAGAGGATGGGAAGGATTTGAAATCGGACCAAAAGAAGACAAATTAGGAATCAGAGGAAGTGATACTCACTCTTTGATCTTTAATAACGTAAAAGTTCCAAAAGAAAACAGAATCGGTGAAGACGGGTTCGGATTCAACTTTGCTATGGCAGTGTTGAATGGAGGAAGAATCGGTATTGCTTCTCAGGCCCTGGGTATTGCTTCAGGTGCTTACGAACTGGCGTTGAAATATGCTAAAACAAGAAAAGCTTTCAAAACTGAAATCATCAACCACCAGGCGATTGCATTCAAATTGGCTGATATGGCAACTCAGATCACTGCTGCTAGAATGCTGTGTTTCAAAGCTGCGTGTGAAAAAGATGCAGGAAAAGACATCTCTGAAAGCGGAGCTATGGCAAAATTATACTCTTCTCAGGTGGCAATGGATACTACTATTGAAGCAGTACAGATCCACGGAGGATATGGATACGTGAAAGAATACCACGTAGAAAGATTAATGAGAGATGCGAAAATCACTCAGATCTATGAAGGAACTTCTGAAATTCAGAAAATCGTGATTTCAAGAAGCATCGCAAAATAACATTTATAAAACACACGACCTATGAAAAAATCTTTGTGGATCACCCTCGGTGTCGTACTGCTGTTACTGGGCGTATTTGTCTGGTATAAGTACTATTTCGTTTTCGGAGAAGGTGTAAAATCCGGATACCTGAATTATGCTATGAAAAAAGGTTATGTCTTCAAAACTTATGAAGGCAAGCTGATTCAGGAAGGCTTTGGAAGAGGAAAAACAGGAACTATTACAAGCTATGAGTTTGAATTTTCCGTAGATGATCCCGAAGTTTTCAAACAACTGGAAACCAACAGCGGTAAAACTTTTGATCTGCATTACAAAGAGTACAACGGGGCTCTTCCGTGGAGAGGAAACACAAAATTTATCGTAGATAAGGTAGTGAATATGAAATAAAACAAATAAGGCTCTCAATATGAGGGCCTTATTTTACACCAAATCACAAAATATTAATATATGAAATAAAATTTCCAAATTTATTTGAACCTCGTCTGATCGGAGATTCATTGCATTTTGCTTATACTTAAAGTTAAGAGTTATTTTTCTAATAAACAACACTTCTGTTGAATATTTGGTAAAATTAAACATAAGAATCGAACACCAATTCCAAACCTCATTAAAAAAAAATTAAAAATCTAATGAGAATCACGATCAGCGGTGTTCCCATTCTTCTTTTTATAGAAATAATATCCAATGCCGGCAATAAGAAATAAAGGCCACAGCGGCAGGATAAACAGGAATATAGAAGTAATAACATTCCAGCCGGATTCAATGGCTGCCAGAGATTTTCCACTGAAGGTTTCAGGCTCTGTTTCTGTTTTAGCTTTCTCACTGATATTTACATTGATCGTACAGATTGCATTGTCCGTATAGTTTCGCCCTGAAACCTGAATATCTTTTGTATCAATATCTCCAATATTGCTATTTATGGCATCCATTAGCGCATCAAAATGCTGCATAGGAACTTTGATATCCAGACTGTATACTTTTTGATTTTCCCCATGAAGATAAGCGGATTCCACATAAGACAGATTTTCACTTTTGATATAGCCGTTATTTCTGCTGATTTCTTCTCTGATGATTTCCTTTACTGTCTCCACATTCTCTGCGGTTATAGAAAGATATCCTGATTTTACCATTTTATCTTGTGGCATATTCAGTTCGTAACTGTCGTTCTTAGGCTTTTCTTTATAGATGATTTTGGTTTCTTTAATAACCTTGGGAGCCGGAACTTTTGCTGCAATCTTTTCAGTCTTCTTTTCTACCGAATCCTTTTTCTCTATGTTGGACTCCAGTTTTGTATTCGCAATTTTATCCGATAAAGAATCTACCATCTTGGAAGTGTTTTCTATCTTTTCACGGATGTCGTTTTTCGAATTTTCAAAATCTTTTATTTTAATACTGGCCGAGTCCAGAACTTTATCAGCCGTTTTACTGACATGATCTATGGTTTCTGTAGCAACAGTGGCAGCACTGTCCGCTGAATGGATTACTTCATTGATTCTATCCTGGGTAGCTTCTGCCTTTTTACACATAATGAAAGTGCCTGCTACAGCAGCGAGTAATATGAACTTTTTCATAAGATTAATTTTTTTGATGAAGTAAAATTAGAAGGGAAGTTCTTGTAAAGATTGTAAATGAAATGTATTATACTGGTAAAATGCTAACTCATATATTATCAAGGTTTTATATTTGTTTTACAAAAGATTTACAAAGCGTTTTTCTGTGTTTTGATGGAATAAGGATAGTATTTATACTTCGCAAAGGAGTATTTAATAACAGTATTTTATTACTTGTGGATTTGGATTTCTACAGAATGACAAACAGAGTACTCAGTTATTCATACACTTTGTCGTTTTACCAAATATGAGTTGGGAAATCTAAAAATTCCCGTCCTCCGGAGGGGTGGCAAAAATTCGAAGAATTTTTGCCGGGGTGGTTTCATATGATATATTATAAAAAAATCCGCAGAAATTTTCTGCGGATCTATATTGTAAACAATTTCGGTTTACCTGATTGCTTCTTAGTTTTCTCTGAATTCACTGATAAAATGCAGTTTCACATTCGGGAATTTCTCCTGCGTCATATGAATGGTGAATGAAGAATCCGCCAGGAATACCAATTGATTGTACTTATCTCTCGCCAGGAATCTCTGCTTTAATCTTGCAAATTCTTTGAATTCTTCTGATTTCTCATCAGCTTCTACCCAACATGCTTTGTGCATAGATAACGGTTCATAAGTACATTTTGCACCATATTCATGTTCCAAACGGTATTGGATAACTTCGTACTGAAGGGCTCCAACCGTTCCAATGATCTTTCTTCCGTTCATTTCAAGGGTAAACAGCTGTGCAACTCCTTCATCCATCAGCTGGTCAATACCTTTCGCTAATTGCTTGGCTTTTAACGGATCGTTGTTATTGATATAACGGAAATGTTCAGGAGAGAAGCTAGGAATTCCTTTGAAGCTTAATTTCTCTCCACCTGTTAATGTATCTCCGATTCTGAAACTTCCCGTATCATGTAGACCAACGATGTCACCAGGGAAACTTTCTTCCACCACTTCTTTTTTATCGGCAAAGAATGCGTTAGGAGAGGAGAATTTCATTTTTTTACCTTCTCTTACCAGTAAATAGTTTTCGTTTCTCCTGAATGTTCCTGAAACAATCTTCACGAATGCAAGTCGGTCTCTGTGCTTAGGATCCATATTCGCATGGATTTTGAAAACAAATCCTGTGAAAGTGCTTTCCTCAGGTTTTACCAGACGCGTATCACTTTCTTTGGGCTGCGGCATAGGAGCAATATCAATGAAAGCATCCAATAGTTCACGTACTCCAAAATTATTTAAAGCAGAACCGAAAAATACCGGCTGAAGATCACCTTTCATATAATCTTCACGATTAAATTCAGGATAAACAGACTGGATCAGATCAAGCTCTTCTCTTAAATTTTTGGCAGCTTTTTCACCAATAACATCATCAATTGAAGTATCATTGATATCATCAAACTTAATAGAATCCCCAACTTTCTGCTTTTTCTCTTCCAGGAATAACTGAATATTGTTTTCCCAGATGTTATAAATTCCCTGGAAGTCACTTCCCATACCAATCGGTAAAGAAAGCGGACAAACGGTTAATCCAAGTTTTTGTTCTACTTCATCCAGCAGATCGAAAGCATCCTTACCTTCACGGTCCAGTTTATTAATGAAGACCAGCATTGGAATGTTTCTCATTCTACACACCTGAACCAGTTTTTCCGTCTGTTCCTCAACCCCTTTTGCAACGTCGATGACAACGATTACAGAGTCTACGGCTGTTAATGTTCTGTAGGTGTCCTCAGCAAAGTCTTTGTGACCCGGAGTATCCAGAATGTTGATTTTATGATCTCTATATTCAAATGCCAATACGGAAGTCGCTACAGAGATTCCTCTCTGTCTTTCAATTTCCATAAAGTCGGAGGTAGCTCCTTTTTTTATTTTGTTGGATTTTACCGCACCCGCTTCCTGAATTGCTCCCCCGAAAAGAAGTAGCTTTTCTGTAAGAGTTGTTTTTCCGGCATCCGGGTGGGAAATGATCCCGAAGGTCTTTCTTTTTTGTATTTCTTTGATTAAGTCTGACATATCGTATTTTGAAGTTGCAAAAATCGTGATTTTTTATGAGGTTTTCAAATTTAAATGAAGAACAATGTTCATTACGCAGAAGAATAGAAGGATAACCGCATTTGAGAATGAGAGATATGGCTATAAACTCATCAGTAATTGGCTTTGCGTTAACATTACTTATCAGACAAACATTTTTATCAGCAATATAAAGACATAAACCAATCCGGCAGCAATCAGTATAAAAACTGCAGACATGATATATTCAAATATTCCAAATTTAGTTTTTTGCGGTTCTGAGCTAAGGTTGTACTGATCAATAGCCTGTTGACTTATTTTCAGATCCGGACGAAAGTGTTGAATGCCTTTAAGAAAATGACGGTATAGCTGATATTGGTTGCGTAGAATTACTAAGTTAAAATTAAAGTCTACCGTTGAAGGCATAATTTCCCCAGCTTTATTTTTCAGGTAAACCTGCAATGTCGTTTTGCCGTATTTTACGGTCTGGGTGTTGAAAACATGTACATCGGTGGATGAGTGCTGAGCTGGCTGAAGTTCATGATATAATATGGTTTCAATAATTGCATTACGGTGGTTGTAGAATGTTACTCCTTTTTCATCTACAATGGCTTTTCGGATCTTTTGTTTTTTTCTGTAAGTTAAAGCCACGATCAAAGCGATACAGCAGAACATAAGAAGAAGCAGGGCAATAAGAATCGTGAAAAAGATTCCAAGGTCATTTTCTATAAATGGTCTGAAATTATTATAAATAAGATTGAAAACAACCCCGATTACCACCATAATCAGAATAACAGCGATCCACAGAATTCCCATGAGAAAGTAAGTAATGGGTATATTGATTTTGGATTCTATGGTCTGGAATTTTTCAATCATATTAATTCTTAGCTTAAGTTAACAAAAATACAAGCCCGCATATAAATGCCGTAATTATGAGTGCTGCCAGTATGACAAGCCAGCCTCCCGGAGAAATCCCTTTGCGGTTCACTTTCCAGGTTTCTGTATCAATAGAATAGCTTCGGAAAACGAGAGGATCTACCTTCAAATCACGGCGAAAAGTGACGATGCCGTGTAGGAAACGGGCATACAAAATAGATTTGTTTTTTACCACTCTCAAAGGGAGATTCATATCAATACGTCTTAGAGCTTCTTCTTTTTTCTTTGATAAGATTGCTACTTCCAGTAAAGGAGCGATTCCTGATCCTACCGGATTTACCGTGTAAATATCAAAATCCTGTGTTGAAGGCCGGAGATCTGTGTAGAGGATCTGATCCACAATTTCATTTCCTGAATTATAAAATAAAAGTCCGGTTTCATCAACCACAATTGTATGGGCCAGTTTTTTCCTTTTAATGATATAATAACGGATTGCAGGAATCAAAATCAACAATGAAAGTCCCCAGCCGATCAGGGCAGGGTACAGCATGGCTTCAAATCCTCTTTTGTAAATTCCGTAAGCAGGGCCTAAAACGAAAATCAAAGCGAAAGAAATAAAGATCACAAAGAAAAGAGCATTCAGGACAATGGTCATCCATCTGTTGGTGGTAGACTCAATTTTTTGGAATGGAAATTCTGTATGCATTTTGTAATGTTCATGGATAAATGAACGAAAATAAGAAAATCCTTTTTTAGTTGCCTGTAGCAGGCAAAAAAATTATCTTTGTTTTTCATAAACTTTTTACAGAGAAAGGATGGAAAATAGCAAATATCCGAAGTTTACGTTTACATGGTTGGGCGGTGTAGTCTTGGTGGTTGGATTATTCGTGGGAACAATGGCCGTTTCTTTATTCAGTACTTTCTGGAAAGTGGTTTTCAGGGAAAATATTGAATTGAAAGACTGGTTTCTGATGGTAGCAAATTCTGTAGGATTCCTTACTGCTATTGCCTTTTTTGACTTTTTTATCGTAAGGCGTACCACGCAAAAAAAGCTTAATTTCAACATGTCATCAGTTAATTTTTCAACCTATCTCCTCATCTTTCCAATGATGGCGGGAATGATGTTTATTTCTGAATTTGTAGCCGCTCAGATCCCAACTACAGGGCCTTTTTTTGGAGATTTTTATGAATATTTTACAAGGCTGATGAGTCAATTGACCGATAATCCTGTTGTAATGATTATTATGACAGTAATCATGGCACCGGTTTTTGAGGAAATTATTTTCAGAGGAATTATCCAGAAGGGATTGATTAATAAAGGAGTAGAACCCTGGAAAGCAATTTTGTATGCTTCCATTATTTTTGGAATAGTTCACGGAAATCCATGGCAGTTTATCAGTGCAGTGATGCTGGGCTGTGTGCTTGGATTGGTGTATTATAAAACAAAATCTTTACTGATGCCGATATTACTGCATGCGTTTAATAATTTAACACTGTCATTGTTGGTTCTTTATGGTAAAGATGAGAGTTTTGCAAAAGTTCTTCATATTTCAGAATGGCTTGTATTAGCTGCAGGAATTGTACTTTTCTCCTTATTCTATTATCTGTTTATGAAAAAGTATAAAGTGCATTATGCTGAAATGTAAGTAACCCGATTTAAAAAGTAAAATTGAAAATGAATATAGAAATGGAATTATTAGTAGCTACACACAACGAACATAAAAAAGAAGAAATCCAACAGATCCTGGGAAGTGACTGCGTGGTAAAAAGTCTTACCGATTATAATATTCACGAAGAAATTGTAGAAGACGGAGATTCATTTCATGCCAATGCCCTGATCAAGGCTAAATATTGCTTTGAAAAAACAGGGGTTCCAAGTTTGGGAGATGACAGTGGTTTGGTCGTAGAATCTTTGGATGGAAGACCCGGGATTTTCTCAGCCCGCTATGCCGGAGACCATGATTTTGCAAAAAATATCGAAAAGGTATTAGAAGAAATGCAGGGAATTGAAAACAGAAAGGCTTATTTTGTAACGGTTCTTTGCTATTATGATGAAAACGGGGCGCAATATTTTGAAGGCAGGGTTCATGGAAATTTACTGACAGAAAATAAAGGTTTCAAAGGTTTCGGATATGATCCGATTTTTGTTCCTGAAGGATATGAAAGAACCTTTGCAGAAATGGATCCTGAAGACAAAAATAAAATCAGCCACCGTAAACAGGCATTAGACCTGTTTATGGATTTTTTAAAAGTAACTGATTAAGTTTACATATCAGGACAAAATTCCCATTTCGTTTTTCTGTTGTACATTTGTCATCATAAATTATTGATTTGAGTACTTATTTAACAATATTAGGTTTTAACTCTGCGATTCCGACCATCAACACGTCACCCACAGCACAGCTGCTGGAAATGGAAGAAAGACTCTTCCTGATCGATTGTGGAGAAGGTACACAGGTTCAGCTGAGAAAAGCAAAAGCAAGATTTTCAAAAATCAATCATATTTTTATCTCGCATCTTCATGGAGATCATTGTTTTGGGCTGCCGGGGCTTATAGCTTCTTTCCGTCTCTTAGGAAGAGATATGCCTTTGCATGTTTACGGTCCTAAAGGTATTAAGAAGATGCTGGAAACTATTTTTCAGATCACAGAAACCCACCGTGGTTTTGAAGTGATTTATCATGAACTGGATAAAGATTATTCTGAAAAAATATATGAGGACAACAGGGTAGAAGTATATACTATTCCGCTGGATCACAGAATCTACTGTAACGGTTATCTTTTTAAAGAAAAGCCGAAAGACAGACATCTTAATATGAAGGAGATTGCGAAATACAGCGAAATTGAAACCTGCGATTATCACAATATCAAAGCAGGGAAGGACTTTGTACTGAGTGATGGCTATGTTCTTAAAAATGAAATTCTGACTGTTGATCCGGCTCCATCGGTATCCTATGCATTTTGCAGTGATACCCGTTATCTTGAAAGTGTCATCCCGATTATTAAAAATGTAACGGTTTTATACCATGAATCCACATTCTTACATGATCTTAAGGAAATGGCTGATTATACAGGTCATACCACAGCTTTGGAAGCTGCTACGATAGCTCAGAAAGCTCAGGTCGGAAAGTTGATTTTAGGCCACTTTTCTAATAGATACGGGGACCTGACCGTATTTACTGATGAGGCGAGAGAAATATTTCCCAATACATTTCTGCCAAAAGCATTGGAGAGTGTAAAGATTTAAAATAATATGCTGAAATTTGAAGAACTCAGAGATTTTCTCAACGAAAAAGCAGATCAGTATAACGCTCCTGATTTTATTGAAAATGATCCGATACAGATTCCGCATCGCTTTTCTTTAAAACAGGACATTGAAATTGCAGGATTTCTGGCAGCAACAATTTCCTGGGGAAACAGAAAGTCGATCATTAATTCTGCAGATAAAATGCTTGATATTATGGGAAATTCACCCTATGATTTTGTAATGAGTTATTCTGAAAAAGATCTGGAAAGTATTCAGGATAAAAGTATTCACAGAACGTTCAACGGACAGGATTTCTCTTATTTTATCAGACAGTTCAACAGAATTTATAATGAAAATGAGAGTCTGGAAAGTTTATTTAAAGTAAAAAAGACAGAAAATAACTTTCTGCATGCCATAGAAAGATTCAGAAACGGATTTCTGGAAACAGAAAAGCACAGAAGCCATAAACACATCAGTTCACCTTATAAGAATTCCTCTGCCAAAAGGATTATTATGTTTTTAAGATGGATGGTGCGTAAAGACAAAAGAGGAGTAGATTTTGGAATCTGGGAAAATATTGATCAAAAATATCTTTCCATTCCTCTGGATGTACATACCGGGAACATTTCCAGAAAACTGGGATTGGTTTCGAGGACACAAAATGATTGGAAAACAGTGGAGGAGCTGGATATTGCCATCAGAAAATTTGATGAAAAAGACCCTGCAAAATATGATTTTGCATTGTTTGGATTAGGAGTAACAAAAGAACTATTGTAAAAATAGAAAGGATGAAAAAATATAACGAAAAAACAGAAGTTCTTGAGAAAATTGCAGACAGCATTACCTCATGGATCGGATCTATTCAGTCCCTGATTGTTCATACTCTGCTGTTCCTTACCTCGTTTTTACTTCCGATGCTGAATATCGTTGATTTTGATAAAATGCTTCTGATTCTTACGACCGTACTTTCCCTGGAAGCTATTTATCTGGCAATCTTCATTCAGATGTCTGTGAATAAAAGCCATGAGAAAATTGAAGATATCCAGGAGGACATTGAGGAGATCAGCGAAGATATCGAAGACATTCAGGAAGATCTTGAAGAAATCAGCGAAGATATTGAAGAGATCAATGAGGATATAGAAGATATTCAGGAAGACATTGAGGAAATCAGTGAGGATATTGAAGAGATCAACGAAGAAGAGGATGAGGAAGACCACAATGAAAGAGCGAAAAATGTAATGCTCAAGAGCAATGTAAGCTCCAACAAAAATGAAATTAAAGCTTTAAAGGATATTATCTCGCAGTTACAAAATGAAATAGATCAGCTGAAAAAAGATGATAAACAGCCGGAATAAGTTTATTAAAAATGGAAACAGACTAAGCCTCTTAGTCTGTTTTTTTATGTCTGAATTGTTGGGTTTAATGATTTATGGAAAATGTAACGATAAGAAAAATTTATTGTGAATGTATATGATGAATTATAAAATAGTAGTGGTTAAGGGGGGATTAGTATAATTATTTTTGCTACATTTGAACAAATGAAAACAAAATGTTAATTTATAGACTAAAAAACTATTTTTTCCTTTTTTCTTTTTTATTGATTTCTGCTTCTGCATTTTCTCAAACGAGACCTGTCAGGAAGTCCGAAAAAATAAAACCTTCTGCGGCCAGTCTTAGAGCTGGAGCATTCATTGATGTGAATGTACCTCCATATACGCCTTCAAATTATACACCGGAGCAGTTGGTAAAGAATATTCTGATCAATGGCGGTACCAACTGTACAACAGCCAATGTAACCAACGTTACCGTATCTCCGAATCATGATGTGACCAACAGCAACAGATTCTGGGGATATTTTCATAAAGGAACTACCAGTTTTCCTTTTACCGATGGTATTGTCCTTACTACAGGATACGCTTCAGAAGCCGGTAATAGCTATGTATCAGCTGTAGGACAATCAGTAGGAACAGGAAGTGATGCAGATCTTGTAGCCGCTACCGGAGCTACCGTTAGCTTAACGGATGCCGTGGCTCTTGAATTTGATTTCGTTCCGAATTCCAATCAGGTGAAATTTAATTATATCTTCGTTTCAGATGAATATACTTCCAACTATCCTTGTGACGGGTATTCCGATGCCTTTGCCCTTTTGCTGAAAAAAGCGGGAGATCCTACTTATACCAATCTGGCTGTACTGCCGGGAGGTGCGGGACCTGTAAGCGCAACCAACATCGTTCCTGCAGGAAACGGATTCAGCTGTGGGCCTATCAATGCTAATTATTTCGGGGCTTTGGCCAATCCGCATCTGGTCATTAATTACTATGGAAGAACAACACCTCTGACAGCTGTTGCAGATGTAATTCCAGGGCAGACCTATCATTTCAAAATGGTATTGGCTGATGCAAAAGATCCTTCGCATGACTCTGCAGTTTTCTTAGAGGGTGGATCTTTTGACGTGGGAATTAAAATTGTAGATGAAGCAGGAGTAGTGCTGCCGGGTAGTATCAACATGTGTGATAATACTCCAAAACAAGTGAAAGCACAGGTGGCAGCAATTCCGGGCATGACTTATCAATGGTACAAAGACGGAGTAGCAATTCCGGGGGCAACCAGTGCTGTGTACATAGCTACCCAGGCGGGAGTTTATACGGTAAAAGTAATGGTCCCGGGAAATCAGTGTCCTGGCGAAGCTACTATTACCATTATTGGAGGAACAAGCCCTACTGTACAAAATGCTGAACTTAAGCTCTGTACCACACAAGCTATTACCAGTTTTAATCTGGAAACAGCAAAACCTCTGATCAGTACAACGCAGGGAGCGGTATTCCGTTTTTATGCAAATCAGGCTGATGCGCAGGCTCAAAATAACAGTTATATCACCAATCTTACCAATTATACAGGAACAGATGGACAGATATTATATGTTCTGGTTTCCAATGGTGCTTTCTGTAGTAAAATTGCAACCTTAACGTTAAGAAAAGAAGAAACACCAACAGCATTGGTTACAGCACCGAGATTGAAAATCTGTGCCGGAGAATCCGTATTGTTAACAGCTACCGGCGGTGTAACCTATGAATGGAGCGATTCTGCAGCTGCTACCGGAGGAATCAGAACGGTAAGTCCAACTCAGACGACTACATATACGGTATATGCTATCGGAGCACAGGGATGTAAATCTCTTCAGCCGGCACGTATTACCATTGAAGTAGTACCGGCTATCGTTTCAAATTTAAAAGGCGGCTATATCTGCCAGGGAGATAAAATTATTCTGGATGCGGGTTCAGGACCAGGATATACCTATCAGTGGAGTACTGGTGAAACGAGTCAGAGCATTACAGTAGGTACTCCTGGGGAGTATTCAGTAGTAATCAGTAACGGGGTTTGTTCAAAAGAGTTCGAAACTGAGGTGATTAAAGCTGTAATTCCGGAAGTGATCAAAGTGGATTATAATGAGAGTGGAACCATGATCGTTACAGCAAGTAATCCAAGTAACGGTATCCTGGAATATTCAGTAGATAACGGAGTTACATGGCAGTCTTCCAATGTATTTAATAATGTACCTAAAAATAAAATCATTTCGATCAGGGTAAGAGTTAAATTTACAAGCTGCGTAGGTTTCCTTGAATTCTTTACATTCGTCATGAAAAATGTAATTACTCCAAACGGGGATAATATTAATGATACGATTGATTTCAGCGGGGTAGTTAATTACAAAGATTTCAGCGGTCAGGTTTTCGACCGATATGGAAGAGAAGTCTTCAAAGCAGCGAAGACCAGACCGTATTGGGACGGATATTTCCAGGGTAAAAAGCTTCCTACTTCAACATATTGGTATCAGGTAACCTTCGAAGATCCTGCGAGCAAGGAACTTACTGTGAAAACAGGCTGGATATTGCTTAAAAATATAGAATAATTTGAACTATAACTGAAAGACTGACTATTTTGTCAGTCTTTTTTTATTATTTTAAAATAAACAGAGTTGATATTCTAACATAAATAAATTTGCGTTAGTAATAATGTAAATTGTGTTAACTTGAATTTCAATTAAAAAAAATAGTATTTTTGTTTAAAATAATATAAAATGTTAAATAGGAGGATAGGAAATTTATTTTTAGCGTTATTTTTAGCTTTCATGGGAAACTTTATTTTGGCTCAAAATAAAGGAAGGGTAGAAATAGCATCAAAACCTACTGCTGCTTCTTTAAGAGCAGGTGCCTTTATAGATGTGAATGCACCCAGTTACCCGGAATCCGGCTATCCTATTACCCAGCTGATCAATGATGTTCTTATATCCGGAGGTTCCACCTGTACCAGCTCAAGTGTAAGCAATGTAACCGTCTCCCCCAACCTGGCCGCTACCAACCAGAACCGAAGCTGGGGATATTTTAATAAATCAAATACCAATTTTCCTTTCAGCAAAGGGATTATCCTTTCTACCGGATATGCCAATAAAGCAGGGAACACTCTTCAGGGAACTTTAAGTGATGATCTTGGAACCGGAGGTGATATAGATCTTGCGAATGCGTTGGGAATCGGTAATAATAACCTCACGAATGCCACCTCTATAGAATTTGACTTTGTGGCTGCCTCTACTGAAATTTCATTCCGATATTTATTTGCTTCTAAAGAATACCAGCAAAACTTTCCATGTACAATCACAGACGGTTTTGCTCTGCTGTTAAAAAAATCAACTGATCCTACTTATACCAATCTTGCAGTGCTTCCGGGAGGAGCAGGACCTGTAAGTGTAACGAATATACACCCGCAATATCAAAACTGCGGGCCTAAGAATGAAGCCTATTACGGAGGAACCAATACCGCTCAGATTGAAACCAATTTCAACGGACGTACCATTCCTCTTACTGCCAAAGCAACTGTAATCCCCGGGCAAACCTACCATTTTAAAATTGTGCTTGCGGATTATCAGGATCCCAACTTTGATTCAGCAGTATTTCTTGAAGCAGGGTCATTTGATATCGGGGTGAAAATACTGGATCCGGCTGGCGTGCAGCTTCCTGATTCTGTTAATATGTGTGATAATACTCCACAGACTTTTACAGCCTCTGTGCAGGGACCTAATATAACGTATCAGTGGTATCAGGGTACTACTCCGATTGCAGGAGCTACCAATGCAAGTTACACGGCAACAGCACCAGGGGTATACACCGTTAAGGTTTTCATCCAGGGGAATACCTGTCCGGGGGAAGCTACTATTACAGTAGTTGGCGGAACATCTCCTACAGTACAGAATGCTACATTAACAGCCTGTTATGCTGCCGGAAATGCAACTTTTAATTTAACATCAGCACAAGCTTCTATAAGTACTACTCCGGGAGCTGTGTTTACCTACTATACCACATTGGCGGATGCTAATGCAGGAAATGCCAATACAATCCCTAATCCAACAGCTCATCAGAGTGCGGGTGGAACAGTGTATGTAAGAGTAGCCAACGGTTTCTGTGCAAAAGTAGCACAACTCCAACTGGTAAAAGCTCCACAGATGATACCTACCATTGCCCCTCCGGCAGTGCTTACCTGTAACAATTCTCAGACCACGCTGGATGCATCAGCTTCCGTTTATCCGGCAGGAGCTACTTTCAACTGGACGACTACGGGAGGGAATATTGTTTCAGGAGCAACGACTTTAAATCCTGTGATTAATACTGCAGGAACTTATACTTTAACCATTACAAAAGTGTATCAGCCTGGAAATATCAGCTGTACAGCGGTAGGGACTGTAACGGTGACAGGAAACAGCGCTCCGCCGGTTACCGGGCTTACAGCAAGCAAAATAAAAATCTGTAAAGGAGATTCTGTAACACTTACCGCTTCAGGTGGAGCTACCTATAACTGGGGTAATGGCCTTACAGGAAACGGAAGTACACAGGTTGTTTCACCTACTGCCACCACCACTTATACCGTAACAGCAGTAGGAGCGAATGGCTGTGTTTCTCAAAACCCTGCAACGATAACGATAGAAGTTTCAGAACCTTTCACAGCGCAAAATGCAACACTTCATAAATGTTATCAGCCGGGATTAACTTATAATCTTACGGAAGCCCAGCCCCAGATCACCACAACTGCAGGAGTTACTTTTACTTACTACGTCAGTCAGGCTGATGCCAATGCTGCTAACGGAAACTTTATTGCAGCACCTACAACATATACGCCGCCGGGAGGAAGCCAGACTATTTATGTACTGGTAAGTAATGGAGGCTGCAGCTATGTAGTATCTCTGCAGTTATTAAGCACGGCTCAAACTACGCTTACCATTGCTGCACCACAAACAATTACCTGTACAACACCACAGGTTACCATCAATGCATCAGCATCTGTTGTACCGGCAGGATCTACCATTGCATGGACAACCACCGGAGGTACTATTGTCTCAGGAGCTAATACACTTACCCCTGTTGTAAGCGCCGGCGGAACCTATACTTTAACAGTGACGAATGTTTCACAGCCAGGAAATCTGAGCTGTACATTTACTGCTACAGTAACTGTTCAGGAAGATAAAGTACAACCGGTTGCTGCATTAGTTTCATCACAACCCCGTATTTGTGTAGGAGAATCCGTAACATTAACGGCTTCCGGAGGGGTAACCTATAACTGGGGGAATGGCCTTACAGGAAATGGAAACACCCAGGTTGTTTCGCCTACTACAACTACTGTATATACGGTATTTGCCGTTGGAGCTAACGGATGTATTTCTGCCACACCAGCGTCAGTTACTGTTCAGGTAGGTCCGCCAATAGCAGGCCTTACAGCCTCTAAATTGAAAATCTGTGAAGGTGAATCTGTAACATTGACTGCCACAGGAGGAATTACATATAACTGGATTGGCCTCACAGGAAACGGAAATACTCAGGTAGTTACTCCAACAGCAACAACAGAATATTCAGTATATGCATTGGGAGGAAACGGATGCAGCTCTGTGAATCCTGCCAAAGTTAAGATTGAAGTCGTTCCTGCAATCGTTTCTACATTAAAAGATGTATTTGTCTGTGCCGGAGATAAAGGAACACTGGATGCCGGTTCAGGACCAAACTATACTTATGTATGGAGCACGGGAGCCACTACTCAAACCATAACAACTAATATTCCCGGAACATATTCTGTGACAATCAGTAATGGGGTTTGTTCCAAAACTTTTTCGGCACAGCTTATTAATCCTGATCTGCCGCAGTTTACCAATATTGTGTATGATAATCATATTCTTACGCTTACGGCAAGTAACCCTACAGGCGGAGTTTTAGAATATTCCATCGATGGAGGATTGACATGGCACGAATCGAATGTGTTTACAGGTATTTTGAACAATACCATGTATACTGTAATGGTAAGAGTGAAAGGTGCTAAATGCGGTACTTCGCTGGATTATTTTACATTCATTATCAGCAACGCTATTACCCCTAATATGGATGGTATCAATGATACTATTGATTTCACCGGAATAAGCGGATACAAAGACTTCGCAGCTTCTATTTTCGACAGGTACGGTGCTGAAGTATTCAAAGCAAGTAAAGGAAATGTTATCTGGACAGGATCTTTAAAGGGAATTAATCTTCCTACTGCTACTTATTGGTACAGGGTACAATGGGAAAATCCAGCCAGTAAGAAAATGGAACAGCGTTCAGGATGGATTCTCCTGAAGAACAGAAACTAGATTTTATAAAAATAAAAATCAAAATAAAAATCTTTCAGTAATGAAAGATTTTTTTTGGTTTTGATGAATAAATATTATCGTGTTTTGTGAATTATGTAAAATAAGTGGAAAATATGTTAAAATGATTTGTAATACGATGCTGGCACAAGAAGTATGATTTGTCCGGATAGGGATTGATTAATGAAAATTTACTGTAAATGCTTTTTGTTTTGTTTTTTTATAGTAAAAAATATAAATATGTATGCGAGATATTTAAAAAAAAATTAAATTTGTTGAAACAAAAATATTATGAGAAGATATCTACCGCTTTGTTTATTTTTTTTAGTCATCTCGACTTTTTTATTTTCACAAGATCTGCCACCACGAAAACACGTCAAAGAAAGACCCTCAAATATGTCGGCAAGAGCTGGTGCTTTTATTGATGTGAATGCTCCGCAGTATCCTGAAACCGCTTATACTATTGAAAAAATGGTTAAAGATGTATTGATCTCTTCCGGGACCAATACCTGCCTTACTCCCAATGTAACCAATGTGAAGATTACTCCTAACCATGCGGCAAGTGAGGCAAACAGAGCATGGGGGTATTTTCATAAAGCTGCAACCAATTTCCCTTTTAAAGACGGGCTTATTCTTTCCACAGGGTATGCAAGAAGAGCTGGTAATACTTTTGAAGGCGGTTTGAGTGATGTCAACGGTGGAGGATCAGATGCTGATCTTGCACAGGTGATCGGGGTTGTGGAAAGCAGACTGAATGATGCCGTTCTTTTGGAGTTTGACTTCGTTCCAACAACTTCTCAGATCAAATTTAATTACCTTATTGCATCAGAAGAATATACTGGATCTTTCCCTTGTACCTTTGCAGATGCATTTGCCATCTTGTTGAGACCTACTTCAGGTGGACCTTATGTGAATATGGCTGTACTTCCGGGAGGTGCAGGTCCGGTAAGTATTACCAATATCCACCCTGCAATCGGAACCAGTTGTGGTGCGGTAAACGAGCAGTATTTTGCCGGTTACAACACAGGTAACGTTGAAACCAACTTTAACGGAAGAACAATCCCATTGACTGCCACAGCAACCGTAGTAGCAGGACAGCAATACCACTTCAAAATGGTAATTGCCGATTACAGTGACCATAGTTATGACTCTGCTGTATTCCTTGAAGGAGGATCTTTCAATATCGGGGTAGATCTTTTAGATCCTGCAGGAACAAAACTGCCTTCAGATATTAATGTATGTGATAATGTACCTCAGGTCATTACAGCTTCTGTAAATGATCCTAACCTTGTTTACCAGTGGTTCTTTAATGGAGCACCAATCCCGAATGCTACAACCAATACCATTACTGCAATACAGCCCGGTACCTATACGATCGAAGTAAGTGTTCCTGGTAATCCATGTCCGGGTAAAGCTTCAATCCAGATTCACGGAGGAACAACACCTCAGGCTCAGGATGCTACATTACTGCTTTGTACCACACCGGATATTACTACTTTCGATTTAAGTACAATTATGCCTACCATCAGCCCGACGCCTGGAGCTGTCTTTAAATTCTATGAAAATCAGGCGGATGCTGTTGCACAGAATAACAACTATATTCAGACACCTTTAAATTATAATGGTAACGATGGCCAGATTCTGTATGTTCTTGTTTCCAATGGAGGATTCTGTAGTAAAATTGTAGAATTGACATTACAGAAAGAAGCAACGCCAACCGCTAAAGTGAAGGCTTCCAGAATAAAAATCTGTCCGGGAGAATCTGTAACCCTTACGGCTGAAGGAGGAGATACGTATCTTTGGAGCAATTTCATGGGAACAGGGAATATGCAGACGGTTACTCTATATCAGACTACAACATTTACAGTATATGCAATTGGAGCAAAAGGATGTAAATCTCTTAATCCGGCAACGATCAGAATTGAAGTGACACCGGAAATTACCTCTACATTAAAAGACGTTGAAATGTGTGTCGGTGATGTTGTCACTCTGGATGCAGGAGCCGGTGATGGTTATAAATATCTTTGGAGTACAGGTGCTACAACACGGAAAATTGATGTAGACCAATGGGGAATCTACTCAGTAGAAATTGATAATGGTATCTGTAAGAAAGTTTTTGAAGCCAAAGTAATGGGGGCAGCAACTCCTTTTGTTACTGCATTAAATTATGAAAGCATCAAAAAAACAGTAACAATTACAGCTGAAAACCCGCCAATGAACAATACACCAAGCACTTTGGAATATTCTATTGATGGTGGTATCACATGGCAGGATTCAAATGTATTTACGAATCTTTTAGACAATACAAACTATACTGTTTTGGTAAGAAGAGTAGGCACGCATTGTGTGGGATCTCTTGAATTCTTTACATTGCAGATCAACAATATCATTACGCCAAACGAAGATGGAATTAACGATGTATTGGATCTTAAGGCTCTTGGAGACTTTAAAAACTTTACGGGTTCTATCTATGACAGATATGGAGTGGAAATGTTCAGGTTCTCAAAAGAAAATCCAGTCTGGGACGGAACAGTAAGTGGTAAGAGACTTCCTACAGCAACATACTGGTATAAGTTCAATTTTGAATATCCGAAATCAAAAGCTCAGATGAACTGGTCAGGATGGATCATGCTGAAAAACAGAAACTAAAATTGATAATGTACTATAAAAGAAAGCCTTTCGGATTTATTTGAAAGGCTTTCTGCTTTTAACAGACAGTGTATTGTAATGTATTCAGCAAAAAAGCTCCCGGTAAGGAGCTTTATAATGATTGTTTTATTGATTTTCTTTCCACAGATTTGCAAAGTGTATAAAATCTGCTACACTCAGTTCTTCTGCTCTCTTATCTAAAAATTCGTGCCCTTTCAAGGCTTCAGGAATATTGAGTGTCTTTAAAGCATTGGAAAGCTTTTTTCTTCTTTGGTTGAAACCTGTTTTCACGATCTGTTTAAACAGGACTTCATTGCCCGCAAGCCCTTCTTTAGGGTTTCTTGTAAGTCTTATTACTCCCGATTTTACTTTTGGAGGAGGATTGAAGACATTCTCATGTACCGTAAACATATAAGATACATCATAATAAGCCTGTATCAGAACAGAAAGAATACCATAATCTTTAGTTCTCGGAACAGCCGCCGTTCTTTCCGCTACCTCTTTCTGGAACATTCCTACCATTTCCGGGATCAGCTGGTAATGGTCTACAATCTGAAACAGAATCTGTGAAGAAATGTTATAAGGGAAATTACCAATGATTGCAATCTGATCATCCTTGATAAAACTGAAATCCTGCTTCAGAAAATCGCCAACAAAAGTTTCTTCAGTTACTTTTGTATAGTTGTTTTTCAGGTATTCTATAGATTCTGTATCTATTTCGGCAAGGTAAATATTCTGATCCTTTTCAAGAAGATATTTGGTAAGAACGCCCATTCCGGGACCTACTTCCATAATGTTGGTATAGTTCTCAAAACTAAGACCTTCTACGATTTTTCTTGCGATATTTTCATCTGTCAGGAAGTGCTGTCCAAGATGTTTTTTTGCTTTTACACTCAAAGTTTTTTATGATTTTATTAACAGTGATTTTCTTTATTTCGTCCCAAATTTCGGAAGATTTTTTCTATTTTAGCCAAAAATTTTAATATTAATGGCTAAATCTGTAGATGAATTTAATAAGAAAAGGCTTCGGTCCAGCAATATTACAGTAGTGATAAGTATTGCCTTAGTGTTATTTTTGTTAGGATTAATGGGGCTTATTCTGATTAATGCCCAGAAGTATTCTGACTATATCAAAGAACAGTTGGTAGTGAATGCCTACTTTGATGAAAACTATGACGCTAAAGATTCTGTAAAAATTGCAAAACTTGATGAAGAAACTTTTAAAAAGGTACAGTTATTAGCCCCTGTAAAAAAAGCGACTTATATTTCAAGAGAAATGGCGGCAAAAGAAGCCAAGAAAAGTATGGGAATCGACAGTGATGCATTGTTTGAGGAAAATATTTTCCCTTCTTCTATTGAAGTGGCTTTAAAGCCGGAGTTCGTAGATCCAGCAAAAATTGATGAAGCTATTAAAGAAATCAAATCCGTTCCCGGAATTATTGATGTTAAAAATGACAGTACTCTGATGGTAGATGTCTACAATAACCTGAGCAGAATACTGAAATGGATCTTAGGATTTTCGGTTCTGTTCCTGATATTGGCAGTTGTATTGATCAACAACTCTATCCGTCTCAAAATATTCTCGAAGAGATTTATTATTAAAACTATGCAGCTGGTAGGGGCGAAAAGAAGATTTATCCTTAAACCTTTCATTGTGGAAGCTATTATTTTAGGAGCTATCGGTTCTGTTATAGGTCTTCTCGCTTTGGGCGGAGTCTGGTATTATTTCACAAGTCAGATTGGTTCTGCTTTCGTACAGGACAACAACCAGTACTTCTGGTTAGTAATCCTGGTACTGGGTGTTGGAATTTTTATTTCTGTCTTAAGTACCATTTTCGCTACATGGAGGTTCTTGAAATCAAACGTTGACGATTTATATTACTCTTAATAATGAGCAAAAAAACAAATAAATTTTCTGCTTCAGACTACGGGCATGAAGCTGAAGTACCACAGGAAAACGCTTTCTATTTCGGACAGCAGAATTTCAAATGGATGCTGATCGGATTAGCCTTCATTGTAGTAGGATTTCTACTTATGATGGGACCTGATGCCAATACGGTAGATGGGAAATTTGATCCTAACTCATGGAATGACGGGATCTTTTCTATCAGAAGAATCAGAATAGCACCTTTGTTTGTTGTTATAGGATTTGCAATAGAAGTGTACGCGATCTTAAAAAGAAAATAAATAAAATAATTTTATTTAAGGATTAAAAAATTTAAGAATTGAAAGATGTAAGCCAATGAGCTGATTTTTCTAATTCTTAAATCTTTTAATCTTTTTAATTTTTAAAAGAATATGGATTTAATCAAAGCAATTATTATTGCCATTGTAGAAGGCTTGACGGAATATCTTCCGATTTCCTCTACAGCACATATGGGATTTACTGCGAATCTTATGGGGTTGGAAGAAACAGAATTTTTAAAAATGTTTCAGGTGTCTATTCAGTTTGGAGCTATTCTATCGGTGGTGGTAGCCTATTGGAAAAAGTTTTTTGACTTAAATAATATTCAGTTTTATTTTAAACTTGCATTTGCTGTAGTTCCGGCTTTGGTGTTGGGATATTTATTCGATGATAAAATTGAAGCCGTTCTTGGGAACCAGATTGCGATTTCTTCCGTATTGGTTTTAGGGGGTGTTGTTTTGCTGTTTGCAGATAAATGGTTCAGGAATCCTAAAATTGATGATGAAAAAGGAATCACCATAAGAAATGCTATTACCATTGGTTTTTGGCAGTGTCTTGCGATGATGCCGGGAACAAGCCGTAGTGCGGCCTCTATTATTGGAGGAATGGCACAAGGTCTTACCAGAAAGGCTGCTGCAGAATTTTCTTTTTTCCTTGCTGTTCCTACAATGCTGGCAGTAACGGTATACTCAGTTTTTGTTAAGACCTGGGGAAAAGAAACCGCAAATCCGCAGAAAGGATACGAAATGATTATGTCTTCACAGGATCATATTATGATCTTCGTGGTTGGAAATATTGTTGCATTTATTGTGGCACTTATTGCCATTAAAGCATTTATTGGAGTGCTTAATAAATATGGATTTAAACCTTGGGGCTGGTACCGTATTTTTGTAGGAATTGCCCTGTTGATTTATTTTTATTTCTTTAAATAAGGAATTTTTATACCCATTCATGACTGCGGAAGAACTGAAATCAGGATACATTTTTTTATTGGACAAACCTTTGGACTGGACTTCCTTCCAGGCTGTCAATAAAATGAAATATAAACTTAAAAGGGAATTTTATCTTCCCAAGAAATTTAAAATCGGACACGCCGGAACCTTAGATCCAAGAGCAACCGGGCTTCTTATTGTCTGCTGTGGAAAATTTACAAAGAAAATTCCTGAAATTCAGGATGCTCCCAAAGAATACTGGACAGAGATCAAGATCGGTGTGCAAACAGAATCCTATGATACCGAAAAACCGGAAATTCTTCACCAGGATATCTCTCATATTACTGAAGAACAGGTAAAAGAAGTGCTGGAAAAATTTGTTGGAGAAATTGAACAGAAACCACCCGTTTATTCAGCGATTAAAATTGATGGCGAAAGAGCTTACAATCTTGCCAGAGCAGGTGAAGAAGTGGAAATGAAGGCAAGAAAAACAACCATACATTATATCAAAGACATAAAAATTGATTTTCCTTTGGTGAGTTTCATGGTAGGCTGTTCAAAAGGAACATACATCAGAAGTCTGGCTCATGATATCGGGCAGGAATTGGGAGTAGGAGCTTATCTGACACAGCTGAGACGTACCAAAATTGGTGATTATGCCATTGAAGATGCTACAGATCAGTTCCTGAATAACGAGTACAGATTCGAAAGCCTATGAAAATAAAATTATCCATTTTCTTATTAATATTTTTTTTTTGTAAAGCATTTTCTCAGGATACAGAAACTGGAAAATCAAAAATGGATTTCTACTTCAATCCTTCTTTGAATGTAGGATTTAATATTAATAAGAAGAACCAGACCAGCAATTCGCAGTATATTGAAAACAGATCTTCATTAGGAAATCTTACTTATGGGATTACTGCTGTGGGTGGATATAATTTTCTTCCTAACTTTGCATTGGGAACAGGATTTAAATATAGTTTTATCCAGGATAATTATCATCTGATTTATTGGGTTATTCAACCAAAGATTATTTTTTCTCCGGGAGAAAGACCTTTTTATATCGATATTAATTATGGAAAACAGCTTAATCACTCTGCTGTTTCAGATACTGAATTCTGGGGCGGGAGACTGGGAATGCAGGTTTCCTATTCAAAAAGATTGAGCCAGGAAGGAGGAATTGTTTTTGAATCACATCGGCTGAAAGATGGAACTGACGGTTTTTTCATAGGCCTGAGCTATGGAATTACCCTTTTCAGCAATAAAAATTATACCGGTTACGGAAAAGACTAATGGAAAAGACACGTATTAATAAATATTTATCAGAAGCAGGATACTGTTCGAGAAGAGCAGCTGATAAACTTTTGGAGGAAGGCAGAATTAAGATAAACGGGAAAATTCCTGAACTGGGAACCAAAGTTTCTGATGAGGATCTCGTAGAAGTGGACGGAAAACCCATCAGAGAACCTCAGGAAAAACCTGTGTATATCGTTTTTAATAAACCGGTAGGAATCGTTTGTACTACCGATACCAAACGTGAAAAAAATAATATCGTAGATTATATCAACCACCCGAAAAGAATTTTTCCTATCGGAAGACTGGATAAACCTAGTGAAGGGCTTATTCTCTTAACGAGTGACGGTGACATCGTTAATAAAATACTGAGAGCACGAAATAATCACGAAAAGGAATATCTGGTTCGTGTAGATAAACCGATCACTCCAAAATTCCTGGAGAAAATGAGAAATGGAGTTCCCATCCTGGATACTGTGACTAAAAAATGTGAGGTAGAGAAGATTGATGAAATGAATTTCAGAATTATCCTTACTCAGGGACTGAACAGACAGATCCGAAGAATGTGCGAATATCTGGGGTATGAAGTTAAAAAACTCAAGAGAATCCGTATTATGAATATCAAACTTGATCTGCCGATAGGGAAATGGAGAGATATGACTGATGAGGAGCTTAATACCTTAAACTCTTTGCTGGTAGATTCCAGTAAAACATTTGATTAAAAATATCTAAGATACTTTATAACGGTTTTAATTTCATGCTTCCTTGTATTAGCTACAGGAAGCATTATTTTTTAATGTTATTTATTATTTTTTTCACATATTGGTGTAATATGTTTTTGTTTTCATTGGAAATGTTTTATATTTATAATACTAACAATGATAATCACAAAACCATGAAATTAAAATTGAATTCAGTGTTCTTGTTTGTTATTCTGGTAATATCCACGGGTTGCCTGAATGAGAACCACAATCCCGATCATCATAATACTTCGTTTTACATTGATTACAGAAGTCTGAAAGGGGCATCAGACGGAATAGCCGTTATAGAACTCGATCCTGAAGCTCCGAATTTTGGAAACATCAGCAGTAAGCTTGAATTGGGTAATGGGGTATTGCCCCATCATATTTATTACAATCTGGATGCAAAAAAAATGTTCACCACTGCTTTGGGAGGCAGTTATCTCTATGAAATAAAAACGGATAAAGACCAGTACGGACAGCCGAAATTAATCAGTGCAACTCCTATTGATACGGGCGAGAATACAGTAGGTGAAAACTTGTTTTTCACAAATGACGGTAGATATTTTATGACCTTTATGGGTGGGGCAGGAGGTCCGAAAGACGGAAGTATTGGCGTTTTTAATGCTAATAATAATCAGCTTATCAAAACGATTAAAGCTCCCATTCAGGCTAATCCCGGTAAGTTTATCATGTATCCGCATGGCATTTCCGTTAATGAGGAAAAAGGATTAATGATGGTGACTTCTACCATTCACCCTGATCTTACGACAGGAATGGGAAATACCTGTACTTTGTTAGATCTGAATACCTATGAAATCAAGGAAACATACCAGGTAGCAGACTCACCAACAGATTTGTCCGCTCCGGTTGAGGTATTGTTACTTCGCGGAAAATTTCCACAATATGCACTTGCTACAACAATGCTTGGCGGTGATATCTGGATTGCCCCATACAATACCGCAACCAAAAAATATGATGCTTTTACCAAGATTTTTGACGGAAGTACACAAGGATTAGGCTGGGCGCTTGAAATGTATATTGATGATACAAACAAGCTCTATGTAAGTTTTGCAGATCCTGGAAGAGTGCTTGTTTTTGATATAAATAATCTTCCCCAGCTAAAGCTTTTGAAGACTTTTGAAGCTGACAGAGGGGCGCATCATATGGTTTTCTTTAAAACCAAGTCAGGAAAAGATGTTGTAGCAGTACAGAATAACCTATTGGATCTTCCTAACTTAAATTCCGGTACGATTAGTATCATTGATATTAATTCCGGGAAAAAATTAGGAACAGTAGATTTAAGGAATAAATATGGAATTCTACCGGAATCTATTGAAGGAACTAACGGGCCAGGCAGTTATATGCATCACTAAAATGTAGGACATTATTCACAGTATAACTCTTCCGGAATATTATTTCGGAAGAGTTTATGTCAACTTCTTGTTGTCATGTTATTTTACATATAATTTCATTCTTTCTTCATACTCAGGTTTCAGTTTTAAGAGTTTCCATATTTTTTTATCATCTGGATTACTAATCCTGTAGAATATGATTTTATCTGCTGAGTACTTGAAATAAGGATGATTTTTAAGCCATTCCTCCGGTGCATTTACTAATGAGTACCGGGGAACACCTGATGTATTCAATGGTGCTATTGAAATCAGTTTCTGAACCAGATCCAGATCGATATTGTAAGTGCTTAGAATTTGCTGCTTATTCATAAAACCTCCCAGTTTCTTTCTGAAACCAATGATTGAACCTGCACTTCTTTCATCCAGTCCGAATTCTATAAGCTGTTTAAACGTAATGGTATTAAGGTCTGTTTTTGAAAAGTCTGTTTTTTCCTGCTGTTTTTCCTGAAGTTTGATATAAGGTTTCATTTCCTGAAATTTCTCAGCAGAAATCACAAAACATTTCTGCAGATCGTCCAGGCTTTTAAAGCTTCCTCTTAAATTGCGGTTCCGGTAATTGAGGATTGTGATTGCTTGTTTTTCTGAGAATCCAAGTGTTTTCCAGCCCTCTAAGTCCAGTTGATTAGGATCAAAAATATGATATTGAATTCTGGATTTCACAGTATTATCCTTCGCAAAATTCCTGAAGTTTTCCGGAGTTTTTGCCGGCAGCAAAAGATAAGGTTCGATTTTGCTGTAATTCTCCGGGGAAATGATGAAGCATTCTTTAAACTTTTCCTTACTGATAAAACTTCCCCCGAGATAATTTTTATACTTTATAATAGCTTCTGCCTGCTTTTCACTGAAACCCATCTTAAGCCAGTCGTGGACAGAAAACCGATCAGGATTGAATTTCGCTGAAACCAGAATTTCTTTCTTTCCGTAGGAAGAGAACCCTTTTGGATCCTTTTTTTCTGTTACTTCAGGAAGTAAAATGAAAGAGGCCAGCTCACTGAATTTCTCTTCGGAAATAGCATAACACTTTTTCAACTGCTCTTTTGAAATAAATTTTCCTCCTACCATATCTTTATACTTAAGGATGGTAGCAGTTTGTTTCTCTGAAAATCCAAGTTTCAGCCACTGTTCTTTATCCAGTGTATTGGGATCAAAATCTGATAGATTTTGTATTGAAGAATCTTTAATAAAGGTAACTTCAGGAAAAGGTTCTTTTTCACGACTGGTGTATTTCTGATAGGCGAATAAAACAGTCAGCAATGTGACCATCAATGCCAGTTTCCGGTAATAGTTTTTTCTCATCATACAGTAAACCTATTAATAAAAATAAAGCACTGCAATAGCTGATAATGAAATGGTTAAAAATGATGTAGAGAAAGCATTTTATGGTTTAAAAGGTGGCGGGAATATTGTCTTTTATGTGATATAATTTCGTAGAGAAATAAAAGTCCTGACTGCATTTTAGAATGTATTTCTTCAAACGGCTTGGTTTTTGTAAATTTTTTATCACACCTAATTAATCGATATAAATATGAATTACACAGAAGCATTAAAATACAAGGAAGAGGCATTAAAAAAAGCCGACAGTACAGTGGCTGACAATTACCATATTGTTATAGTTCCGGCTGATACAACTGAAAGTTCGAGGTATATTGAAGAGTACACCAAAAAGCCTGAAAACTTTAAAGATGACAGCTGTAAGAAATACTGTTCAAACGGAGAATATCTGGTGGTGAGTTTTAAGAAAGAAGAATAGCTTCGAACAAAAATAAGTAATAAATTATTGCCCTTTTCTAAGGTATGAGTATATCAATAAAAAGTCCGCTGTAATTATTTGCAGCGGACCTTTTTATATTTTCAAAGAATTTAATCCTCTTCCCGTTCTCCTAAAGACTCTTTCAGCTTGATCAGTTCAGCTTTTACAAACTCCAGGCGGTCGATCAGAGTAATGGTTTCGGAAATTTTACTGTTGGTGGTCAGAGCGATACGAGCTCCATCTAAGGTATATCCTTTTTCTTTTACGAGATGGTAGATCATCTGAAGATTTTTAATGTCTTCAGGAGTGAAATATCGGTTTCCTTTTCTGTTTTTTTTAGGCTTGATAATAGGGAATTCCTGTTCCCAGTAACGTATTAATGAAGTGTTTACATCGAATGCTTTCGCAACTTCTCCTATAGAATAATACAGCTTATCAGGTAAATTTATTTTCATTTTACAACTCCTAAACTTCAAAGATAAAAATTTTTTAAAGTTTCATCCAAAATATATTGTAAAAAGTGCGGTCAGACTTTGTTTTAAAGGAAAAATAAAGATGTAAAATCATCACAAAACAGCCATTTGGTCATCACAGAGAAGAAGAGCAGCTATTACCGGTTCTTTTTATCTAAATTTGTGAATCCTTAAGATATTTATCAATGAATCCGATCTCCGTTCTTCATATCGATCTTTTCCAGGCGGGTAAAAATATTTCAGATTTTTATTTTAACACGATGAAGAGTCATTTGGTGTTGGGACATCGTCATATAGAGAAGCCTCACAGGCATGATTTTTATGCAGCTGTTCTCTTTACCAAAGGAACAGGAGTGCATGAGATCGATTTTCAAAGATATGAAGTCTCTGAAGGAAGTCTTTTCTTCCTGTCACCGGGACAGATTCACAGCTGGGAGCTTTCGGAAGATATAGACGGTTATATTTTCTTTTGTTCCCAGGAATTTTATGAAATGCATTATGTGAATCAGAAACTCAGAAATTTTCCGTTTTTCGGATCCGTATCATTCCCGCGAAAACTACAATTGAATGCTCAGGAATTGAAGAAAAACATGAGTTTATTTAAAGAACTGGGAGAAGAGCATCAGGCTAAAAACATTATGAAAGAAGGCCTGATTTTATCACTAATGTCTCAGCTTTTTATTAATGCTGCAAGATTGTTTTCAAAAGATTTTGATACAATGGATTCTGCTGCCGGACTTTCTTATTTTAAACATTATCAGGATTTCGAAAATCTGATTGAACAAAACTTTACAAAACACAAGTCCATTACGCATTATGCCTCTTTGTTAGGTATTTCATCCAAACATCTGAACAGGATTGCCCAGACTGTTGTTCAAAAAACAGCAACTGATGTCATTACTGAAAGGGTAGTGCTGGAAGCCAAAAGAATGCTCATGTATCTCGACGAGAGTTTGGTGGAAATTGCCTTTAGACTGGGATACGAAGAATATTCCTACTTTGTAAGAGTATTCCGGAAAAGCTCCGGAATGACTCCCACGCAGTTTATGAGGAAATATAAGGCTTAATGAGTGTAAAGTTTAAAGTGTAAGGTTTAAGGTTCACAGTTTAAAGTTTAATGGAGAGATTGTTGTAAACCACCCCGTCAAAAATTCTTTGAATTTTTGCCACCCCTCCGGAGGAGGGGAATTAGGGAAATATCAACTACTTTTTCTGATCCAAACAACCTACCACCTACAACCTACCACCGATCACCTACCATCTGCCACCTAAAGAGCCAGCTTAAACGGTCCTTCAAAAGTAGTTTCAAACGAGTCTACCAACTGTCCCTTTTCATCAAACACTCCGATGACCATATTTTGTTTTGAGAATTTAATTTCGTCTTCAGGGAAGGAAATATTAATGTTTCCTTTCAGGATCTGATCTCCTTTCAATATAATTTTTTCAGAACCAAAGTAAGTGATCTCTGCATTTGTTGGAGTGATAACTTTAATGGTAAGCATCTTTTTCTCGTTTGATTTATTCAGAAGAGTGTAAATAAAGGTGTTTGTGATTTTTCCATTTTTAACAAAGAATGTTGACCCTGCCGGCTTGATGAATTTGGCTTCCATAGAACCACGGTCATACATTAAAAACCCAAGGAACCCAATTAACAATGCAAGGATAACAGTTGTGGCTTTCATTCTTGGCGTAAACCGGAATTTGTCCTGGTTTTCAATTTCTGCTTCCGTAGCATAACGTACCAATCCTTTAGGTAAGCCAACTTTCTCCATAACTTCATCGCAGGCATCAATACAGGCTGTACAGTTTACACATTCCAGCTGCTGTCCGTTTCTGATATCGATTCCCGTAGGACATACCACAACACATTGGTTACAGTCGATACAATCTCCTTTTCCTGCGGCTTTTCTGTCTTCATTATTTCTCCATTTTGCACGGCCTTCCCCTCTTTTAAAATCATAATATACATTGATCGTTTGCTTGTCGATCAATACACCCTGCAGTCTTCCGTAAGGGCAAACCAGCGTACAAACCTGCTCACGAAGCCATGCGAAAACAAAATAGAACGTCATGGTAAAGAAGATCATAACCATAAATTTCAGTGAGTTGGCTTCAGGTCCTTCACTCATAATACGGAAAACTTCTTCGTAGCCCACAATATACATGAACATAAAGTGAGAAATAATCAATGAAATTAAAAGGAAAACAGACCATTTTGTCAGTCTTTTTCTTATTTTCTCTGCATCCCATTCCTGTCTGTCCAGCTTCATCTGTTTATTCCGGTCTCCTTCGATCCAGTATTCGATTTTACGGAAGACCATTTCCATAAAAAGCGTCTGCGGGCATAGCCACCCACAGAATATTCTTCCGAAAACGACAGTAAATAACATCACAAAAATGACGGAGGTTACCGCCCCTAAAGCAAGAATAAAAAAGTCCTGCAGGTAAAACGGCTGTCCGAGAATAAAGAATTTCCTGTCGATGACATTGATCAGCAGAAAAGGATTATTATTGATCTTTACAAACGGCAGTCCGAAAAATAAAGCAAGAAGAAAATAGCTGGTGTAATTCCTGTAGTTGGTATACTTTCCTTTGGGCTTTCTGGGAAAAATCCACTTCCTTTTACCGGTTTCATCCATGGTTCCCACTGAATTTCTGAAATCTTCATTTTCAATTTCCAAAGACTTGATATTGTTGGACTCTGCGCTCATTGTTATATGCTATAAAAGTATTTTAGTACAATTTTCATCCTGACCAATCTTATTTTCAAATTGACTGTTCCATGAAAAAGTGATTGATTCTGTTACTGCAAAGCTCCGGATTATATCTTTTCATTACTAATATGATCTACTTCCAAAATAGGATAATTAGGACATTTTGTGTCTGTTGTTTTTATTGTATCAGAACGGGAAAATATTTTGAAACCTCTGGGTCATATCGTAAATTGCAGTCTTAAAAATGAAGCATGAAGAATATACTTAAAATAGGTATGATTGGTTTGGTTTTCGCATTGGTAAACTGTCAATCAGTAAATTATAGTAAAATGTTTTATGAGGGAGTGCAGCCGGAAAAGGTTTCGGACAAGTTCAGTTTCACAGAAGGACCATCAGCAGATAAAGAAGGGAATGTTTATTTCACCGATCAGCCTAATGATAAGATTTATTATTGGGACTGGAAAACCAATCAGGTGATAGAGTTTTTGAATAAAACAGGAAGGGCAAACGGAACACACTTTGACAAAGATGGGTATTTGATTACCTGTTCAGACGATCAGGGTGAGATATGGAAGATATCCAAAGACAAAAAAGTAGAAGTTCTGCTAAAAGGTTTCGAAGGAAAAAGGCTGAACGGCCCCAATGATGTCTGGAATGATGAATTTGGAGGAATGTACTTTACAGATCCTTTGTATGAAAGAGATTACTGGGTTGGTTTTAAACAGGAAATTCAACATAAAAGTCTTTATTACAGAGATAAATCAGGAAAAGTTACCCAATTAGAAACTTTCACCCAACCCAATGGTATTGTTGGGAGTGAAAAACTAAAGAAATTGTACTTATCTGATATTGATGCCGGAAAAACCTACGTTTATGATATATTGGGAGAAGGAAAATTATCTGAGAAAAAACTGTTCTGTGAAATGGGGTCAGATGGCATGACGATGGATAAACACGGAAACCTGTACCTGACAGGAAAAGGAGTGCATGTTTTCAACAGTTCCGGGAAGAAGATCTATCACATCCCGATTCCTGAAGACTGGACTTCCAATGTCACTTTTGGCGGTAAAAACAATGATATTCTTTTCATTACTGCCTCCAGGTCAGTGTATACTTTCCCTCTGAGAGTGAAAGGAATTAAATAATATTATGTCATTGCGGGGAGGGCAGATTGCTTCGTTGTTGTGCTCCCCGCAATGACAATAAAGTGTAGAGTGAAAGGTCTAATAAGCAATCTCCATTTTTACTTTCTTACCTTTCAGTTTTTCGTTCTGAAGCTTTCTTAAAAGGGCGTTCACTTTATTTCTGGAGACGGCAACATATGATGTAGTATCTTTTACTTCGATAATTCCTACATCTTCTTTTTGAAGCTCTCCTTTCTTTAGCAGATATCCTACAATATCCACTTTGTTTACTTTATCCTTTTTTCCTGCACTGATGTAAACCGTCTGGAAAGGTGTTTTTTGCGGAACTTTAGTGAATCCGGCAACGTTTTCTTCAGGAGTATTGTTTTTAATGAACGGGAAGTTTTCCTCTTCAGTCATGATCAGGTAGACAAAACCTTTGGCATTCATTCTTGCGGTACGTCCGTTTCTGTGAATGAAAGCATCTTCTTTTGGAGGAAGCTGGTAATGAACAATAGATTCTACCTCAGGAATATCAAGTCCGCGGGCAGCAAGATCCGTAGTAATAAGAATTCTTGCAGAATCATTACGGAATTTCAGCAGCGCACGTTCTCTTTCATCCTGCTCCATACCGCCATGGAAGGTTTCTCTGTCGATTCCCATCTGATGAAGAAGTTCAGAGATACGGTCTACAGCATCACGGTGGTTGCAGAAGATCAGGGTTCTTTTGTTTCCGATTTTACAAACCAGATTGAAAAGTGTATCCAGTTTTTCCTCCGGAATGGTCATCACTTTTCTCAGCTGGAGATCCGGTTTTACATCATTTTCTTTCAGGAAACTGATTACTTTTTCATCTTTTATGCCTGTAAAAGCCGGAATTTCATCCATAGCTGTGGCAGATGTTAAAATTCTTTGAGAAAGCCCTTTTAAAGAATTGGAAATAAATTCCATATCATCATGGAAACCCAGTTCCAGAGCTTTGTCGAATTCATCAAGAACCAGAGTCTTAATCGTTTTTGGATCAAAATTGTTATTTCTTAAATGATAAACAACTCTTCCCGGAGTTCCAATTAACACAGCCGGAGCTTCAATCAAATTGTTAACTTCAATTTTTTTATCATGTCCTCCATAGCATACAGAAACTTTAAAATCTGTTCCCATGGATTTAAAAACCTGTTCAATCTGTAAAGCAAGCTCCCTTGCCGGAACGAGTATCAATGCCTGAACACCCTGAACATTTTTTTTCAGATTTCTGAGAACAGGAAATAAAAAGGCCAGCGTTTTCCCGGATCCTGTAGGAGAGAGTAAGACAATGTCTGTATTGTTTTCAGACGCTTTATAAGTAGATTTCTGCATCTGATTCATATCCTGAATCTGCAGTTTTTGATAGATCGGCTGTAATTCCATGCTGCAAAGGTAGTGAATTTTGGAGTTTGAGGATTTAGAGTGGAAGAGTTTGAGGATTTGAGAGTAGGAGAGTTTGAGGATTTGAGAGTAGGAGAGTTTGAGAAGGATTGGAAAGTGTGGTCCTTCTTTAATTCTGTGTTCCTGTCATTCTGAATGAAGCGCAGCGAAATGAAGAATCTCACTTTGTCTTCTGTTTATTGATGCCTCTTGTAAATTTTCAGTGTATAATCAGTATGACAGCGGATATTGCTTTATTCTGAATGTAAGACGGTTAGTATTAGAATGTCATGCTGAGCTCAGTCGAAGCATACTTTAATCAAGGTATTGATTTTTAAATATATAAATTAAATATCAGAGTAGTAGAATCTATTGCTTATCTCAAATAAAAATAGTATCTTTGCACCCACTTTTGTGGCGAAAAGGTTTGAAGAGTAAATTACTTAAAATTAATTACTTCCGTATTTTTTAATCTGCATTTATTCAAACCGTTAAAAAAGAAGGAATACAAATTTATTAGAAAATGTCAAAAGAGACAAATTCAGCAGAGGTTTTATTAAACCAAAACGTAGCACCAGAACAATTTGATTGGGATTCATTCGAATCAGGTCTTGATGCAGATGCGAGAAAAGAAAAAAGCGATTTAGAAGAAATCTACAACGGATCATTAAACAACTTAGACGATAACGACGTTCTAATTGGTAAAGTTGTAAGATTAACTGATAAAGAAGCTATCGTAGACATCAACTTCAAATCTGAAGGTGTTATCTCTCTAAACGAATTCCGTTACAACCAAGGCCTGAAAGTAGGTGACGAGGTAGAAGTAATGGTTGACAAGAGAGAAGACAAAACTGGACAATTACAGTTATCTCACAGAAAAGCGAGAACACTTAAAGCTTGGGATAAAGTAAACGAACTTCACGAAACTGGAGAAATCGTTAACGGTTTTGTTAAATCAAGAACTAAAGGTGGTATGATCGTTGACGTTCACGGAATCGAAGCATTCTTACCTGGTTCTCAAATTGACGTTAAGCCAATTAAAGATTACGATCAGTTCGTAGGAAAAACTATGGAGTTCAAAGTTGTGAAAATCAACCCTGAGTTCAAAAACGTAGTGGTATCTCACAAAGCATTGATCGAAGCAGATATCGAAGGTCAGAAAAAAGAAATCATCGCTCAGCTTGAAAAAGGACAGGTTCTTGAAGGTACTGTTAAGAATATCACTTCTTACGGTGTATTCATTGACTTAGGTGGTGTAGATGGATTGATCCACATTACAGACCTTTCTTGGTCTAGAGTGAACCACCCATCTGAAATCCTTGAGGACGGACAAACTGTAAAAGTTGTAATCCTTGATTTCGATGATGAGAAAACAAGAATCCAATTAGGTATGAAGCAATTAGAAGCTCATCCTTGGGATGCTCTTTCTGCTGACTTGAAAGTAGGTGACAAAGTAAAAGGAAAAGTAGTAGTTCTTGCTGACTATGGTGCATTCGTAGAAATCGCTCCAGGTGTTGAAGGATTAATCCACGTTTCTGAAATGTCTTGGTCTACTCACTTAAGATCTGCTGGAGATTTCGTAAAAGTAGGTGATGAAGTAGAAGCTGAAGTATTAACTTTAGATAGAGAAGAAAGAAAAATTTCTCTTGGTATCAAGCAATTGTCTAAAGATCCATGGGAAAACATCGAAGCTAAGTATCCGGTAGGATCTCAGCATGTAGGAACTGTAAGAAACTTCACTAACTTTGGTGTATTCGTAGAGTTAGAAGAAGGTATCGACGGATTAATCTACATCTCTGATCTTTCTTGGACTAAGAAAATCAAGCACCCATCTGAGTTCTGCGCAGTAGGTGATAAATTAGACGTTGTAGTTCTTGAATTAGATATTCAGGCTAGAAGATTATCTCTAGGTCACAAGCAATTGACTGAAAACCCATGGGATAAATTCGAAACTAAATATGCTGAAGGAACTATCCACGCTGGTAAAGCTGTAGAAGTTCACGATAAAGGAGCTTCTGTTCAATTCGAGGATGCTGAGGTTGAAGCTTTCTGCCCTTCAAGATTATTAGAGAAAGAAGATGGATCTAAAATCAAAAAAGGTGAAGAAGCTCAGTTCAAAGTAATCGAATTCAACAAAGAATTCAAGAGAGTAGTAGTATCTCACACAGGTATCTTCAGAGACGAAGAGAAGAAAAACGTAAAAGAAGCTTCTTCTAGAAACGTAACTTCTTCTTCTAACAACGAAGAAAGATCTACTCTTGGAGACATCGATGCATTAGCAGAGTTGAAAAGAAAAATGGAAGAAGGTAAATAATCTTTGAACCATTATAATACATAAGAGCCGCTCATTCGAGCGGCTTTTTTTATGGCTATACGGCAAAGAACATAAAAGTGTAATAAGACATTAAAAAACAAAAACTATCGGGTAAAACAGTAAAAACAGATTTCCGTGGGTCAGAAATTTATATTCATTAAAATGACTTATAAAAAGAAAATGTTTGTATGGAAAAAAATTAAACATGTGGTAAACATAATGTGGTACGCATAAATATAATGCAGGATTCTCATGATTGATAAATATGTAAATTGATTTCAAAATGTTTTTCTTTATTTGTATTGATTTATGTTTATTTTTTAATATAAAAAGTATTAAAGTTATGTGAATTATTTGTAGATTAGCGCCTTTAATAATGGATATGAAAAACAAAGCTTTACCTATTTTATTTGCGGTATTTTCTGCATTTCCGACAATATTATTCGGACAGGATAATGAAAAACTGATTAAAGATTATATTTCTCAAAATAAAATAAGGGAATATAAAAAGTCTGATCTTAATAATATCATTGTTGATAATGTAGATCCGTCAAAATCATTGAATGGTAATGTTGTTAAATTTTTACAGACTTATAATGGTTTGCCAATATACAGCTCTGTAGGAACAGCATTGATTCAGGACAATAAAATTGTTTACTACACCGATAATTTTGTAAAAGATTATACTGCATCTACATCAGGTACTGCTGCTATCAGTAAAAGCACAGCGCTTCAGAAGATTGCTGAAGATCTGAAAAATCCTGAGATAGCAAACTTCACTATTCTTGAGTATCTTGAAAAAACTCAGAAGAAAGCGACTTCAGCCAATCAAAGATTGGTATATGCAAATGATGAGAGCGGAAACCTCCGTTTGGCATATGAATATACCTTAATGGAACCAAAGTCACCCAATTACTGGAATATTGTAGTAGATGCCAACAATGGAAATATCCTGTTGAAAAATAACCTTACACTATCTTGTAATTTTCATCATGATGCTTATTCATCCGATGCGGAATATACCCATGCCGATCATTTTGAAAATACCTTAGTGGGGCCTCAGAACAACATAGCACAGAATAATATTCCATTACTTCTGCCGGATAATGCATCATACAATGTGTTTCCATTACCTATTGAAGCGCCAACTTTTGGTTCAAGATCCATTATTACCAATCCCTGGATCCTGAGTGCTTCTCCTGAAGGATGGCATTCTGACGGAACCAATCATTACACGATTACAAGAGGAAATAACGTTTTTGCCTATGAAGATTCAGCTGGAACTGCTTTAACTGCACCTGATTATCTTACCGGAACCCCGGCAGACGGAGGGGCAACAAGAAATTTTGATTTCCCTTTTAACATCAATGAAACGCCGTTAAATAACAGAAATGCTGCCATTACAAATTTATTTTATCTGAATAACAGAATTCACGACGTTTTCTATAAATTTGGATTTACAGAATCTGCCAGAAATTTCCAGCAGAACAATTTTGGTAACGGACCTGTTGGAGGTGATGATGATTCTGTATACGCAGAGGCGCAGGATGGAAGCGGATTAAATAATGCGAATTTCTCTTCAGGGCAGGATGGTTATAATGGAAGAATGCAAATGTATCTTTGGTCCCCGGTTGGAAGAGTATTCTTCTATAATGCACCAAGTGCTGCTGTTTCCCGAACACCGGGAGCAGGAACTGCACAGTTCGGTAATCCATTACCAATGAACGGATTGACAGGAGATGTAGCACTTTCATCAGTTTTAGACGGATGTACGGCTTTACCTGCAAGCTCATTGACTAATAAAATAGGGCTTGTTGAGAGAGGAACATGTGCTTTTGCAGTAAAAGTGAAAAATCTTCAGGATGCCGGAGCTAAAGCGGCCATTATATATAAC
Organism: Chryseobacterium sp. 2VB; assembly: GCF_005503635.1. Classification (NCBI taxonomy): domain Bacteria; kingdom Pseudomonadati; phylum Bacteroidota; class Flavobacteriia; order Flavobacteriales; family Weeksellaceae; genus Chryseobacterium; species Chryseobacterium sp. 2VB. The sequence goes on along the minus strand of NZ_SCNC01000015.1, from coordinate 6,186 downwards.
AACGCAGTAAATGGTTCTACTTTAGGAAATATGGCAGGGAATGACCCTACAATTACAATCCCTTCAGTATTGATTACCAATGCAGAAGGTGAATATATCAAAACTCACCTTGCAGCAAGTACAACAGTAAATGTTACTTTAAAAGGAAACCAGACTCCTGACGGAAGTTTTGATAACGGAATCGTAACCCATGAATACGGTCACGGAATATCCAACAGAATGACCGGTACCGGATACAACTGTCTGAATTCAGGCGTGAGTAAGGAACAGATGGGAGAAGGATGGTCTGATTTCTTTGCTTTAATGCTGACAAACAAAGCAGGAGATGATGCTACAGTAGCGAGAGGTACTGGTACTTATGCAATAGGTCAGCCTATAACTGGTGGTGGTATCAGACCTGCAAAATATTCTACAAACCTCGCTGTTAACGGATATACCTATGGAAATACAAACGGAATGGAATACAATAACGGATCAGCAGTTGTTCCGAATGTACACTCAATCGGTTTTGTTTGGGCAACCATGTTATGGGATCTTCACTGGAAATATGTTGAAAAATATGGTTATGCTTCAGATGTGTTGTCAACAACCCCTAACGGAAGCACAAAAGTACTACAGTTAGTAACAGATGCTCTTAAACTTCAGGGCTGTAATCCTAGCTTTATTGATGGAAGAAATGCAATATTGGCAGCTGAGATGGCAACTACTCAGGGACAGGATAAATGTATGATCTGGGGAGTTTTTGCAAGAAGAGGTTTAGGAGTGAATGCATCAGCAGGAGCTAAAAATAATATTAATGATCAGGTTCAGGACTTTAACGTTCCGGAAGCATGTTTATTGGCTACCAATGATGTAAAGGCAGATAAGAACAACAACATTTCTATCTATCCAAACCCTGCCAAAGATGAATTCTATATTAAATTCCCAAGCAATACTCTTGGAAAAGTAAGCGTAGAATTGTATGATATGTCTGGTAAACTGGTTTCTTCAGAAGATAAAATCTCACCGGATGCCAAGAAAGCAATTTCTACAAGCAACCTTGTCAGCGGAACTTATATGGTTAAAATCAAAGGACTAGGTTTCGAAGCTGCTTCTAAAGTAATGGTTAAAAAATAATTAACTTTTATAATCAATCTCAAAAATCGCCACAAGCTTTGCTTGTGGCGATTTTATTTATCTATCACTATAACACTGCTGAATGATTTAATTTATATGTTGTACCTTTGCAGGCTGTTAAAAAAATTATGAAGAAGAAAAATATACTAAAAGGTGTTTTATTTGTAGGGATTGGAGCTAGTATATACGGTATGTTGGCCACTTTTGTAAAAATGGCTTATCAGGATGGCTTTACAACCTCAGAAGTAACTACTTCCCAATTCGTATTAGGTTTGACGGGACTTTTGATCCTGAACTTTATTCAGACCCTAACCTCAAAACAGAAATTATCGGTGCCCAATTCTAAAGAAGTAAGAATGCTCTTGCTTGCAGGAACTTCTTTGGGCGGAACAAGTTTATTCTACTATATTGCCGTGCAATATATCAATGTTTCCATTGCTATTGTATTATTGATGCAGTCGGTGTGGTTCAGTGTGGTGGTGGAAAGTATTCTAACTAAAAAACTTCCCAATACAAGAAAAGTGGTTTCTGTGGTTATTGTTTTGTTGGGAACGGTTCTGGCAACCAATCTTATTAATATGGAAATAGAGCTGGACTGGCATGGAGTATTCTGGGGGCTGATGGCAGCCGCTTCCTATACTTTAACAATGTTCACCTCTAATACGCTGGCTACTCATCTTCCGGTTTTCAGAAAGAGTATTATTATGCTGGCGGGTGGTTCAGTTGTCGTTTTTGCATTCTTATTCTTTGCCCAGATAGGGCCTATGTATTTTGATGGCTTAAAATCATTATACCTGAATTTTACTGATAATACAGAACATATCCATTCATTTAATTATTCAATATTTCTCACGTATGGATTTGTACTGGCGCTTTTTGGAACTATTATTCCGCCTATCTTATTCAATGTTGGGTTTCCCAATGCGGGATTGGGTCTTGGAAGTATCGTTTCATCGCTGGAACTTCCGGTTTCCGTTACCATGGCTTTCGTTTTGCTGGGAGAGAAAGTATTTTTCATTCAGTGGGTAGGAATTGCCTTGATTCTTTTTGCAATTGTTTTAATGAATTTACCTTCAAAACAGGAAAAAGAAGTTTCAATGGCATAATGGTCTGAAAAATATTAACTAAAAATAACAGTTAAAACCGTTCCTTTTGGAGCGGTTTTTTTAATTTTAATCTTTAAATAAACGTTTTATGAAATATTTCAGAAATATAATGACCGCTTTTGCTTTAACGGTCTCCGGTTTTATATTTTCACAGGTAAAACCTCTGGATGCAATGCTGTCTGATTATCAATATCCTTACGAAGTTCATTTTCTTAATTTCAAGTCTCAGGGCGAAGATTTGAAAATGGCTTATATGGATGTAAAGCCGCAAAAACCCAACGGAAAAACGGTCATGCTTCTCCATGGCAAAAACTTTAATGGAGCGTACTGGGAGAGAACAGCAAAAGACCTTTCTGTTAAAGGATTCCGGGTAGTGATTCCTGATCAGATAGGATTTGGAAAGTCTTCAAAGCCTCATGCTTACCAATTTTCTTTTTCACAGCTTGCAGAAAATACAAAAGCGGTCCTGGATGAACTGAAAATTGACAAAACCATCGTATTGGGACATTCAATGGGAGGAATGGTGGCTACCAGATTTACATTACTATATCCTGAAAAAGTACAGAAACTGATTCTCGAAAACCCGATCGGACTGGAAGATTATAAAACTTTTGCAGCCTACCAGACCATTGATCAGGCTTATCAGTCTGAACTTAAAAATACAGCCGAAACGTATAAAAATTATCAGCTGAAATTCTATTATGACAACAAATGGAAAGAAGAATATCAGCCCTGGCTAGACTTAATTGCAGGATGGACTCTTCATAAAGATTATCCTCAGGTTGCATGGGATGCAGCGCTTACTTCGGATATGATTTACAATCAGCCGGTATGTTATGAATTTAAAAATATAAAAGTTCCGACATTGCTTATTATTGGAACAAGAGACAGAACAGCAATAGGAAAGGACAGAGCTCCTGAAGAACTTCAACCTAAAATGGGGCAATATCAGGAATTGGGAAAGAAAACCCAACGTGAGATTGCAGGCTCAAAGCTTGTCGAGATTGAAAATGTTGGGCACCTTCCGCATATCGAAGTATATCCTAAATTTTTTCAAGCACTGTATGATTTTATACAATAAATTAATTTTAAAATATAAAATATTGGAAACATTAAGTTTTTGCAAGTGAGTAAAATAATAAGCTTTATATACATTTTGCTTAATTTTTCATCTTTGATGAAACTTACCTAATCTTATCACCTTCATTAAACTTAATGTTTCAAAATCAATTCTTTTTGTTCCCAAACAGCAATAAAGTACCAACTCCAATTCCAGAAAACAGGACACACGCAATTCCCAGATTTTGTATCAGTCCAATACTCACCAATCCTAAACCTATCAGAACATAATAAATTAATCCTAATAAAGCCCCGGCGCTTCCTGTTTCATTTTTATAATGAATCAATGCGGTGCTTAAAATATTGGGAATTGCAATGCTGAATGCCATCACAATAAAGAAGTAGGGAATTACAAAATAAATTCCTGTACCTGTCAGAATCCAGACAAAAACAGAGGCAGCCAATGCGGAGAATGTACTTGCTTTGACTAAATATTCAGACCGTATATTCTTCAATAACAAAAATCTGTTAAGCTTTGCTCCCGCGAAGGTACCGCCAGCCAGTATCATACTGCTGTACCCGAAAACATAAGAGGAATAATGATTTTCTTTAAAAATAAACGGAGCCAGTGAATAGTATGAAAATAACAAGACATTAAAGCTCATAATCAGTAAGCAGCACTTGATGATGCTCTGATCATGCAGCATCCGTTTCAATAAGCTGATCAATGTGTTTAAGTTGATGGATTTCTTTACATGATAAGTTTCAGAAATTTTCTGTCTGGAAAGTAGTAAAAAAAGTATACTCAAGATACATAATGTAATAAATACGCTCTGATGTCCGCCGGAGGAAGCCAGTATTGACCCTGTAACCATTCCGATTACCGGACTGATGGACAAGCCTATTCCGATCCAGGAAAATACTTTGCTGAGATTATCTTTGTCAAAAGTATCTCTTAAAATGGTTTGTGTTACGATGGAACCCACGGAAATTCCGAATGCAGAAATAATCCTGGCTCCCAGAAGAACCATAAAATCAGGAGCGAAAACAGCAGCCAGCGTTCCTGCTCCATAGGTAATGAGACCATATTCCAATGATTTTTTCCTTCCGATCCTGTCGCATTGCACTCCCCAAAATGCCACACCCAGTGCAAATGCGATAAAATATAAACTGATTGTTAAGGTAACTGTTTCTTCATGTACTCCAAACTGTTCCTGTACCATTGGCAAAACAGGACTATAGATGGTTTCCACAAACTGTGGAAGCATCACAAGCAGAGTCAGCAGCCAGATAGGATTTGTCTTTTTCATTTTTTTTCTGCAAAGTTTCCAAAAAATCAATGTATATTTATAATGATATAAAAACAAAAAATATCAAAAATAGGACATGGCTGTACTGGAACAAAACAACGTCTTTGATGCTGATTCAATCCCGGAAAAAGTAGTTGGAATAACCTCTGATATGGTGATGCATGACTCCGGTTTTCATTTTCATACAACGAAATCTCAGCTGTTGTATGCGCCATCAGGTTGTATGACGGTTACTACTTCTGACAGGCAGCTGGTTCTTCCTCCATTCAGAATGCTTTGGATTCCTCCCCATGAAGTTCATCGTGTGAATTTCAGAAATATTGTATCCTACAGATCCATTTATTTTGATGAAAAATATTCCCAAAGATATATGAATCCTGATCTGAAAGTTCTTCATGTCAACGCCTTGTTAAAAGAAATTATTGAAAGAATTTGTTCCTGGGAATGGTCAGGGTTGAGGCAGCATCAAACTAATCTTTTAAAAGTATTCTGGGATGAACTGAGTAAAGCTCCGGAAGAAAAACTGGAACTTACAATGCCGCAGGATAAGCGTTTTACGAAAATAGCTGAAGAATGGACACTGCAGAAATCTATGCCTCCAATGCTGAAAGATTTTGCAGAAAAAACAGGAGCGGTGGAGAAAACGATCAGCCGTATTTTTAAAAAAGAAACGGGATTGTCGTATCAGGATTGGAGACAGCAATGGAGGTTACAGCGATCAATTGAACTTTTGGTGGAAGGTAATTCAATAGGAGAGGTGTCGCATATCCTTGACTTTTCATCAGACAGTGCTTTTATTGAGTTTTTCAAAAAACAGACAGGCTCCACACCTTTGCAGTATCTCATGAAGAATGAATAGTCCTTTTGTACAGCTGATAAAAAGTACGATTGTTAACCTTGTCAAGGTTCGCAACCTTGACAAGGTTAATGTCATACAATATTTCTTGTCCTATGAAAAGTCCGGATTATAGTAAATTTCATAAAATTGTACTACCAATACAATAATTTTATGAAAACTATTAATACAAATAGTGTTGAGAACTACGTACATACCCTTGGGGTCAACACGACTGCTGATAAAGTGTATCAGGCTTTAACTGATGAAATTCCTCTTTGGTGGACTGAATTGTTTGAAGGTTCATCTTCGGAGGTTGGAAATCTTTTTACCATAAGATTTGGAGACAACATTCACAAAACAATGCGTGTGAAAGAATTAACTGCCAATACAAAAATTGTCTGGTCGGTTGAAGATTCACTGATTGCCCTTCCTGAATTAAAGAACCAGACTGAATGGGTCGGAACAACAATTGTTTGGGAAATAGAGGAAAAAGACGGTGGTAGTCGGATAAAATTAACACATATCGGTCTGAACCCCAATATTGAATGTTATGAGATCTGCTCCAATGGCTGGCTGCAATTTCTCGGCAGCCTGAAAAAATTTTTGGTAACCGGAGAAGGAGCTCCCTATAAAAAGTAAAAATATGACTAGTCCTGAAAAACTGATACAGATTATAGTACAAAAATAAATAATTAAACCAGAGTAATTTTACTATTGCTTTGGTTTTTGTTTTTATAGGTTTTCATTTTAATTTGTG
>NZ_SCNC01000014.1:0-121121 GCF_005503635.1 Chryseobacterium sp. 2VB | reverse complement strand
CTAATTACCCGTAGATTTATAGCCTATGGTTGCTATATGAAATTATAATAAATGACAAGTTCTTTATGCGCAGCGAAGGTTTTGTCTTTGTGAAAGTTTTTATCGCTTAAAACAGGTATCAGATGATAGCTATCAGGAGGCAGGTAACACCTGCAACCTATTACCTACAACCTGTAACCTTATATACCTTCTTTAGGGTGGTTTTAGCGGTGGGGCTCACCTGTTCCCATTCCGAACACAGAAGTTAAGCCCACCAGCGCCGATGGTACTGCTAACGCGGGAGAGTAGGCCGCCGCCAGTTTTTATTTTATTTTTAAAAAATCCTTTATCATTGTGATAAAGGATTTTTTTGTTTTATACCCAAGTTAAGCTTATAAGCAATGAGCAATGGGTAATGAGTAATGAGTAATGAGTAATACATGGTTATTCATCATTCACCAACTATGTATGTCTTAATTGTCATAAAACACAGTATCATATCGTCTGAATTAAAGGAATCCTAAAGACTCTAATAAAGTAGGCTGGATTCCTGCGGAATGACACAGTAAGAAAGAAGCGGCACAAATAAAAAGAAAGACGCCATTGCAACCAATAACACCATTGGAAAAGATAACCACGGAATCCGTATCCCGGACTTCATTACATCATTTATAATTTATCATTGATGATTTATTCATCATCCTAGCCCCGATAGAAATGGTTACCCCGCAGCTTGGGTTGGAGTGAATGTGGTGGAGCGTGGGAGTGCATGGGCGCGAGGAGTATGAATGGATAGCGGGAAACAGCTCCAGAATTTTTGATGTTTGTATATGCTGATCAACAGAAATAATTGAGTAGCCAAACGTCTTTAGTATAGTGATAGTTTTTAACTTGTGACCAACTTTATTCAATTACCGGAGATTTTTGTTTTTGTAATTTAAAATTGTGTAACTTAGTAAGGTAAAAACAGTTACGAATCTAAAAATATATACTATGAAAAAACATTTATTCCCTCTATTTTTACTGGTGTTAGGCATAAATGCGCAAGCACAACAGGATTTCTTTGCGATTACAGGAAAAGATACCCAAAGTATTACATTCAATGATTTTCGTGCAATTGATGGCACTAATGGAACTTCAGGAGAGAAGCTTTTTACTGCTGAATCTTCATCAAACGTATTTTCCCAAGCAAGAAAAGGTGTTGTAGCAGAAGACAAAAATTCTTACAATCATTCTCAATCTGTAACATTAGCAGCTCTTGCCTATGATTCTTCGAACAATAATCTGGTATACATGCCTATGTTTTCTTCGAATATCTATGTGTTGAATCCGAAGACAAAGGAAATTACTTTAGTGGAAAATAAGGTGGCAAGAGTATCATCATGTGATATTAATTCTCATATTACCAGAATGGCAACCGGATATAACGGTAACATCTATGCTGTCAATAATGCGGGGACACAGTTTTTGGAAATCAGCAAAAAAGCAGAAGAATACATTGTGACTGATCTTGGAATTATTAAAGATGACCCTTCTAACGGAAGAAATTCTTTTACGGCTATGGAAACTGGTTTTGGCGGTGATATGATTGCTGATGCAGATAATAACTTCTATGTTTTTGCTGCTTCAGGAAATGTTTTCAAAGTTCTGACTAAAGATTTAAAAGCGCAATTTATAGGTAAAATTGCTGGCATTCCTGATAATTATTCCGTAAATGGTTCTGCTGTAAATGCTCAGGGGAAAGTGGTAATAGCAAGTGCAAAGGGAAGTGCTTTATACGAGGTAGATCTGACAACTTTGCAGGCTAAACAGCTTCCGGGAGAACAGGGGCTTCATATTTACGATTTGGCAAGTAAATATTTTGCTAATGATAAATCTTCAACAGTAAATACTCTGGCTGCTAATCTTGATATTTATCCGACAAGAGTTGATGAACACTATATCAACGTTCATGTTAATAATAATTTAAAAGGTGCCATTAAACTGAACATTTTTGATATGGCAGGTAAAAATGTAATGACTCAGAGCTTATCGGTGAAAAATGGCTCAATGGACGAAAAAGTATACCTTAAAGGATTGGTAACGGGAGCGTATATTGTAAATATTGCTGATGAATCAGGGAAAGTTATATTCAATAAAAAGATTTTAGTTACAAGATAATAGAGTGCTATAAATTAGCATATAAAGACCTTTTCAAATTATTTTGAGAAGGTTTTTTAATGATTATTTGATATCCAATAAGTTTTATTTTTCGATATTAAAATGTACTTTTATAAAAAAATATAGATGAAACTATACTTTAATGTAGGATATATTGTAAATGCTGGAGAAAATTTGCAGCTGGTATTTGGTGAAGACGAGAATACCGTACATGTCCATACTATGTTTTATGCGGAGAATGGTTTATGGAAATGCGAAGTAGACTATTTTTCAAAACTCATTTCTTATCATTACCGGGTGGTGAATGAAAGAGGAAATGTATTAAGAGAAGAATTTGTGGGACATCATTTGAGTTTTCCACATAATTATAAGGAATTTATCATTTTTGATGAATGGAATAACAAAAACTTTCCTGAGAATTATTTAAATAATAAAATCCTTTACAATAAACTGCACGATTTTATTCCCGAAAAAGTTACAGTTTTAAAAAAACATACCCATCTGTTCAGGATAGAGGCCCCTATTTATAATAAGGATTGGAGGATTGTTCTTTTCGGAAGCACAGCATCACTGGGAAACTGGAGCTATGACCAAGTTGTTCATCTTAATCAGACAGATTTTGGAATGTGGGAAACTTCTGTTGAAATTCCGGAGAATGAATTTATCCAGTTTAAATATTGTATTTATGATACGAAAGAAAACAGGGTTATAGATGTAGAAACGGGAGAAAACAGATTCACGGTAGCTAACCAATTATCCGACGTTTTACAGGTTGTTTCCAACCATTATTTCAGGTTTAAAGGATATCAGATGTATCATGATGCCGGTGTAGCAATTCCTGTATTCTCTTTGAGAAGCGAAGACGGATTTGGAGTAGGGGAATTTACAGATATTAAAAAACTGGCAGATTGGACGAAAGAAACCGGTCTTGGAATTATCCAGATTCTTCCGATCAATGATACAACCGCTAATTATTCATGGACAGATTCTTATCCATATGCAGCAGTATCTGTTTATGCGCTGCATCCACAGTATATTTCTTTAGAAAACCTTGATTATTCTTTACCGAAAGAATTAGTTGATGACTATCTGTCTGAAAAAGAGAAATTAAACTCTTTGGATCTGATCGATTATGAAAAGATGATTGAAGGCAAGTGGAAATATCTTACAGCCGTTTTCAACAAAGAAAAAGACAAAATTTATAAAGACAGAAATTTCAAGAAATTCATCAAGGATAATGAATACTGGCTTGTTCCTTATTCTGCATTCTGTGTTTTGAGAGACAAATATAAAACACCTAATTTCAACGAGTGGAAAACTCACAAAAAATATATTGCAGGAAAGATTTCACAGTTCTTTACAACGAAGAATAAAGACTATGATATCTCAATGCTTCATGCCTGGGTACAGTATCAGTTACATGTACAGCTGAAAGATGCTGTTGATTATACCCATAACCTGGGAGTTTCGTTGAAGGGAGATCTTCCCATTGGTATTTACAGATATTCTGTAGAAGCCTGGACAGAACCGGAACTATTCGGAATGGATTTTCAGGCTGGAGCACCACCTGACCAGTTTACTGAATTGGGACAGAACTGGGAGTTCCCGACTTATAATTGGGAAGCTATGAAAGCAGATGATTATAAATGGTGGAAAAACAGGTTCAAAGCACTGGAACAGTATTTTGATGCCATGAGAATCGATCATATTTTGGGATTCTTCAGAATATGGAGAATGCCGGTTTCTGCTGTACAAGGGATTTTAGGATACTTTTACCCGGCGGTTCCAATTGTTTTGGATGAATTCAAGGCCTGGCAGATTCCGTTTAATTTTGACAGGTATTGTAAGCCTTTTATCAACAATAAGATCTTATGGGATTATTTTGGAGAAGAAAGTGCAAAAGCTCTTGAGTTGATGAGCCGTAATGAAGATGGTACCTATGCTTTTAAAGAAGAATTTAATACCCAGAGAAAACTCGTTGACTTCTTTAAAAAAAAATCATACGGATCTATTGAAGAGAAATTGATTTCCCTTTGTGCCAATGTTTTGTTTTTACCGGAAGAAAGAAATGGGAAGACGGTTTACCATCCCAGATTTAATGTTTACAATACAGAGTCTTATCAATACCTTCCCGAATCGGAACAGAAAAGTATATATGACCTTTACCACGACTACTTCTTCAGAAGACAGGACCGCTTGTGGTTTGAAAAAGCCATGGAGAAACTTCCGGTTATCCTGAATGCTACCAAAATGCTGATCTGCGGTGAAGACCTAGGAATGGTTCCTGCCTGTGTACCTGTTGTAATGGACGAATTGGCCATCATAGCATTGAAAGTACAAAGAATGCCTTCTGAAAATATTCCGTTCTATAATCCTAAGAATGCAAACTATATGAATGTAGTGACAGCTTCTTCCCATGACAGTTCAACGTTGAGACAGTGGTGGAAAGAAGATCCTGTATTGACACAGAAATATTACAATCAACAGCTGATACAATACGGAAAGGCACCTGAAGATCTCAATCCCCACCTTGCTGAAATCATTATGAAGCAGCATTTGTATAATGAGGCTATGCTTGCTATTTTCCCGATGCAGGAATTTCTGGCAACAGATACTGAGCTTACCAATAAGAAAATGGACAATGAAAGAATCAATAATCCGGCGGTTTTTCCACATTATTGGCGTTACAGAATGCATATAAAACTTGAAGATCTGAAAGAGAAAACCTCTTTCAACAAAAAAATTGCACATTGGATAAAAGATAGCGGAAGAGCGTAAATTTTACACTTGATTATCAGATAGTTAAAAATATTTTAAAAGAAGTTTAATCTTATGATTTAACTTCTTTTTTTTATTTGTATCAAAAAGATAGAATTAAGATATTCTGCTATATATTAACCAATTAACGACTATAAAGATGAAAAAAATATTTTTGGGATTAGCTTTTGGGTTGGGCGTTTTGACGTCTGCTCAGCAATATCCGAATAATGGTTGGGATGATGACGGTTATTATCAGAATGATGGAGGTTATTACAGTGACCAAGATGATAGAAATTATTTCCCTGATGATTATTATTACAATTATCCTCAGGATTATTATACAAGTAATTATTACCAAAGCTATTATAACGACTACAGAGGAAGTATTATCAATATCGACTGGAACGGATTTTTCGTACAGAACAGATTAAGCAGATGGCAGGTAGACCAGATTATGAGATTGAATAATCTGTTTGTAAGTTTCACAGCATGGAATAATTTCTACAGATATAATCCGGACAGATGGTACTATGACAGGTTTTATGCATTGGAGAGAATTTTAGGACCAAGAGTATTTGTGGTTTTCCAGAATAACTACTACAGAGGTTCCAGCCCAATCGTATATTTCCAGAATTACAGAAGAACGTATTACGTACCGAGATATACGGTAATGCCAAGATATAGAAATATTAATATCAACGTTTACAGGGTAGACCGCTCAAGATTCCACAGAATGGATAATCCTACTTTTGATATTATCAGAAGAGGCAGCAGACCGGACAACGGTTTCAGAAACACGGGAAACAATGGAAATTCAGGAGGATTCCGTGGAAATAACGGAAATAACAATAATTCCGGTTTCAGAAATGACAATAGTGGTGGTTTCAGAAACAGTAACGGAGGCGGCTTCCGGGGAAATTCTGACAATGGAGGAAACAGAGGAAATAATGATAACGGAGGCTTCAGAAATAATAATGGTGGCGGATTTAGAGGGAATAGTGAAGTAAGAAGAGAAGCTCCTAAAAGAGAAAACAATAGCGGCTTCAGAGGAAACAATGGAGGAGGCTTCAGACAAAGATCTGAAAGTTCTGCACCTAGACAGGAAGACCGTGGAAATAACGGTGGTGGTTTTAGAGGCAGTTTAGTAAAGAATTAATTTTCATATATTATATTTAAGTGGTGTGAAGGGCAGGTTTTTATAATCTGTCCTTTTTTTGTTGTTTTATTAATTTGTTTTTGTTAAAATTTAACATTATTTATGAATTTGTTAATTTAACTTGTGTTTTAATTCATTATCAAAAAGGTATAATAACAAAATAACAATTAATTAAATTTTAAAAAGATGAAAAAATTAGTTTTAGCAATAGCATTTATCGGAATGGGAAGTTTTGCAATGGCACAACAAACTACAATCCCGCAGGACAAACATGCAAGAACTGCTGAAATGAAGCAGAGAATGGAGCAAAAACAACAGGAACATTTAGACCAGATGCAAAAAGACCTTAATCTTAATGCTTCTCAGGTAGCTCAGATAAAGGTACTCCAGGATAAAAGAAAAACGGAAATGAAGGCAGAGTTTGACAAACATAAGGCAGACAGACAAGCTAAGATGCAGGAAATGCACGCCAAAAGAGCACAAATGGATGCTGATATGAAAAAAATCCTTACTCCTGATCAGTATGATAAATGGCAGGCTGACAGAAAAGCTAAAGCAGAGAAAATGAAGATGGCTATGAAAGAAAGAAGAATGATGAAAAAGCCGATGAATACAGGAACTGCTGAAGTAAAATAACAGTTTGTAATTTTAGTTTTTTAATGTTTTAAGGGTGGATGTTTTTCCACCCTTTTTGTATTAATTTTCTTTAAAACTTTTGATTTCGGGCTTTTATTCCCTATTTTTGACTATAAATTTAATACGTATGGTTAGCGAAAAAATTGCAAAATTAATTAACGAACAAATTGCCCACGAACAATACGCCGCTCAATATTATCTTTCAATGTCTGCATGGTTTTCAGGAAAAGATCTGGATGGAATTGCCAACTATTTCAGAGTACAGAGCAAAGAAGAATTGATGCATGCAGATAAAATGTTTGATTATTTGAATGATGTAGGAGGAGAAATTATCATTGGAGAAATTCCAAAACCTCCACATGAGTTCGAAAACGCAACGGATATTTTTGAGAAAGCATTAGCACATGAGAAAGTCGTAACTAAAAGTATTTTCAATATTGTAAAAAATGCAAACGACGAGGGAGATTTCGCAACAACATCATTCCTCCAGTGGTTTATCAACGAACAGGTAGAAGAAGAAGCGAGTGCTTCTCAATACGTAACAAAAATCAAAATGGTATGCGATAATCCATCTGCATTATACCTTTTTGATCAGGAATTGTCACAGAGAGTATTTACTCCTGATACAACTGCTTAAGATTGAAAATTTTTCAAAATATAAAACCGTTATCCTTTAAGAATAGCGGTTTTTTTGTTATGATAAAAGAATTATTTCCTATGCGGCCGCCTTTGAATTCTCACAGCGGAAATAAAAACCACCGCTCCCAATACAAAACTTAGAAATAAAGAGTTGGCAATATTTTCAGCGGGCCCAAAATGGTGGTCATCTGGGGTAACGGGCGGGTCTAAGCAATCAACAATATTGTAAGTGACCACTGTCGTAAATAACATGATAATCAGGCTTATAAAAAAGGAGTTCAAGTATATTCTCATGGTTGGTTAGTTGTAAAACAAAATATAATCAAAGACTGTATGATTGTACTCGTCTTAGAATAAAAATACTAAAACCTTTTTATATTTGAACAATTTTTGCGAAAAATTGTTACAGTAATGTTTTGTAAATCTTCAGATTACAGATAAATGATCTGAGTTTTTAGTACTTTTTTGCCCAGACGTTCAAGAATGTTTTTATATCCTTCTACCTGCGCTTCATCTTTCGCTTTTGGTTCACCGGTTTTGAAATCTACAATTATATAACCTTCTTCACCCTTTAAAATACGGTCTGGCCTGAAAATATGGCTTTCTCCTCTTTCAGAAATCATGATATCTTTTTCGTTGATTACTTCCCATTTTTCATCAAAAAATTCTGCATACGTTCTGACAATTTCCTGTAATGTAATCTGTATTTCATTTTTTTCCTCCAGTGTAATCTGTCCTTCCAAAGCATAACCGTCCAATACTTTCACTATATCTCTTTCTGTATTGATCTTCGATAAAAGTTCATGCACAAAAAGCCCGATTCTTACCTTTTCATTTCGTACCTGATAATTTTTAGACGGCGTAGCAATTTTGATGGATGTACTTTTCTCATTAACATTCTTCAGGTTCTGGATATTCTGGGTTTTAAAAGAAGAGCTTTTATCTTTAGAATATTTCTTCAGCATTTCAGGATTCACCGGGTAAACATCAAACTCGTCAGCCTGTTCAGGATTTTTTGTCTGAAGGAATTCCAGAAGCTCAAGATTATTAGAGGTCTTATTTGCCTTTTGCAGATAGAAAAACAGCTGTTCAACAGGTCTGGTGGTAGCTACGTATTGCAGACATAATCTGTCGATCAGGTTTTTATAAGAATTCTTTGTGTTGAAAAACAGAATTTCATCATCATAAGCTTCCAGGTTTTTACTGAATTGATTGATGTTGACCGATTTTAAAGCTTCATTTTCATTCGTGTCAAACCAGTTGGTGAACTCACTGTCCCGGTTTTTGTTCATCATTGGGATAAAAACAATCGGGAATTCCAGTCCTTTAGACTTGTGGATTGTCATAATCTGGACAGCCTCGATATTTTCCGAAGCCTGAATAGTGTATGAAGAAGCTTCTTCATCCCAGTATTTCAGAAACTCTTTGGTACTGGCACCTGCGTTCTGCGTAAAGTTGAAAAGCATTTCCAGGAAGTTCAGTAAAAAGTCTGTTTCTTTATTTTCAACAGAAAATTCGTTGATATAATATTCAATAAAATTATAAAGATTGAATCTCGGAAAGTTATCCTGTTTAAGCTGCAGCGAATATTTTTGCTGGATAAACTGCAGAATTTCTTCATGCCCTTCAATATCCAGAATTTCTTTCATTCCTAAAGTGAAATCCAGCATATCAATTTTTCCGAGTGTATTCAGATGGTACATCATCATGATCAGACAATGTTTATTCTTAGGATTGAGCTCCCAGCGAAGAAATTCAATAACAGCCTTTAACGTATTGGAAAGTTCCAATGTAAGGCCTTTATCAGAAATCGTTTTAATATTGGTTTCTTCTCCTTTGTAGTTGACTTTTAAAGCTCCCAGTTTCTGAGAATAACTGAAAATATCAAAATTTCCACGGCAAAGAATAGTGATGTCAGAAAACTTGAAACCATTATCCAGACATTCCTGGATGTCTTTCCGCATCCTTTCTGAAGTATCATTGTAAAATTCTTCATTCGTAAGATTTTCGATCAGATTTACCTTTACGCGCCCATCCATTTGGGATTTTGGATTTTGCTCAGCATCTGCCCCGAAAATATTTTGATGTTCTTCCAGCAATCCTTCAGAATGAAAACGGTACAGTTCATTATTGAATTGTACAATGTTCCTGGCACTTCTCCAGTTATCCTTTAATACCAGAAGATCAGCTTCTTTAGGTGAAAATTCTTTTTTGTTGATGATATCCAGCATTAGTTTGCTTTCCCCGCCACGAAACCGGTAAATACTTTGCTTGGGATCGCCCACCAATGTAAATGACGTGTATTCTGTAGAAACACTGTGATCTCTCAGCGGAACAAAATTCTGCCACTGTAGTTCTGACGTATCCTGAAACTCGTCAAAGAAATAATGCTGAAACTGTGAACCTACTTTTTCATAAATAAAAGCAGAAGGTTCATTTCTAAGATTTTCATTGATCAGAATATTAAATTTAGAAAGAAGAACAAGATCATTTTCTTCTTCAATTTTCTGAAGCTCATCCTGAATATCTTTGTTTACCTTTAAAGGAAGAAGAGCAGACAAAACTTTCTCTTTCTTTTGAGTTTCAATATACAGAATGATAAGCTTCATTCTGTTGTCGAGAAGCTGATCCAGGATTTCGAAAATTTCAGATTCTTTATGTTTCGATTTTGAAGACGCTCCCTTTCTATAATTATTGATAACAGATTCTTCCTGCGTAGTAGGGAAAGGAAAACCAGCTCTTTTCTGCTGATAAAAATCGATAACCTTAGTAAAAAAGCCTCCGATTCCGTTTTTACCCTGGGCAAAATCTTCAATATCAATATTTCTTGATCTGAATAATTCAATAGAACTTGCGGCAAGCTCTGCGGACTGTTTTTTATTGAGAACAATCTCTTTACGAAGCGTATTCTTGATATTCTCATAACTGGCATCGTCAAAGCTTTTATTGCTTTTCAGATGCTCATAGTGAATATCCTTTACAAATTCCTTAGCCGAATCATAAAGATTTTTATTAAGATTGATCCTTTCATTGTTTTCCAGACTGTAGTCTACATAATCCATGAAAGAATTGGAAATAGTCTCATTCTCACCAATCTGATCCAGCATCTTATCAACGGCTTCTATCAGAAACGGTTCAGCTTCAATTTCAAGGTTAAAATTTTTAGCCAGTCCCAATTCATAGGAAAAACTTCTTACCAGTCTTGAGTTAAAACGGTCAATCGTTCCGATATTCAGTGTGGAATAATTGTGGAGAACATAATCCAGCATTTTTTTAGAACGCTGATGAAGGTCATCGATGGTAATTTTCAGCCCCTGTTCTTCAAATGCTTTCTGGATGTTTTTCAGATCCGTATTCTCTGCATAATCTTTAGCTGAAAAATTTCCCAGCCACGATAAAATTCTTTCCTTCATCTCGTTCGCTGCTTTATTGGTAAAAGTAAGCGCGAGAATATTCCTGATCGACTGCTGCTGATTAGGGTAGCGGAGACAGATCATCAGAAGCCTTTGTACCAGGGCATAGGTTTTCCCGGATCCGGCAGAAGCATTGATGACTGTGTAAGAATTTTGCATTGTTAAAAGAGAATTGAGACTGCAAGTTAGCTAAAATTTAAAAGAAACTTTAACAATTTAATTACGCTATTTAACAGTTTACAGGGTAAAAATCAAAAAGAAATATTAAAACGCGTTAACTGTGGTTAAACTTATGGGATACATTAAAAATAATTTTAGCTTTGCTTTATAAAAAATAGCCCGTGAAACTTAAACTATTCTTTTTCTTATCCTTTATTCTTTTTATTCATACCCAGGCCCAAAGCTATATATTTGGTAAAATCATTTCCGAAAACGGTACTGAAATGCAGGATGTGAATGTTGTCAATATCAGAACTGATGAGATCGTAGTTTCAAACAGGGATGGTCATTTTATGATTTCGGGAAGACAGGGAGATGAACTTCGTTTTATAAAAGCGGGTTATGAACGTATCACCAAAATAGTTTCCCAGGAAAACACACAATCTCCGATGAATATAAGTATGGTTCGCCAGACTATTCAGATTCCTGAAGTGGAAGTGAAACAGGGGCTAACCGGAAACCTTAAAATTGATTCAAAACTTTATAATAAACCTCAAAAGGTTGAAAAACTGCTCAAAGAGATGGATCGGTATATTGCTCAGAAATCAGATCCCAGAATACTGGCCGCAAAACCCGGGGAATTTGTACAGCCGAAAGGCCAGGGATTTTCTATTGGGAAAGTAAAAGATAAATGGGATGATGTAGATTTAATGAAGTACATCAGAGCAAGCCTTGGTGATGATTATTTTACCAATCTTAAAATTGAGAAACCTCTGATAGAACATTTTATTTATTATGTCTTTGCAGGCGGTTTTGAAAGGAAAAAAATCCTGAAATACGGATTCTGCAGTGATGCGGATCTGAACAGGTTTCAACGTTTTGTCCTGACAAGAATTTCATCTTATCGTGCTCCGCAAACTCAAAGATAATATGGAAATAAAATATATCAGAAGAGTTTTATTATTAGTGCTTTTTTGTACCGCTTCAGGATTGTGGGGACAGCAAAAAATATCAGGAAAGGTAATAACAGGCGATGACCTTGATTTAGCTCCTGTACTCGTTGTTAATATCACAGGGAACAGAAGTGTATTAAGTGATATGTCCGGAAAATTTGAAATCGAAGCCAAAGAAAATGATGAGATCAGATTTGTAAAAGAAGGATATTACCGTGTTGATAAAAAATTGACCAAAGAAGAGATCAATACTCCTTTCAATATTATTCTGAAGAAGATGGAAATTCAGATTCCTGAGGTCAGGATTAAGTACCGGCCTACCGGAAATCTGGCAAAAGATAATCAGCATTATAATGAATCCAGAAAGCTTCAGACCTTAAAATCAGATATGGATGATTATATGAGAAGTCCGCTGAATGAGCCTTTACCTGATAATGCCACATCAAAAACTTTTACCGGTCATGATTTCAATGCAGGGCAGGTCAATCTGTTTGGCGTATTTAATGCTGTAAAGAAACTGGCACAGCCTAAGGTTACCAAAGCCAATTACAATGAAACTCAGGATTTCCTCAGGAGGGTTAAGAATGAAGTAAATCTGGGGTTCCTTAAAAAGTACGGAATGGATGAAGAACAGATTGATGCATTTCTTCTGTATGCCGATAAAACCCGTTCATTGGCGAAAAGATACCGTAAAGATTTTAGTATCACTGTCATTGAATATGAACTTAAAATTGCTTTCGGGGAATATAGTAAGACAAACAAATTAGAAGGAGTTAAAGAATAATATATAAAAATCAGAAGTTGGGTTATTTTACTGAAAATATTGAAACATCCGGACAGAGAAAATTTTTTCTTTTCCTGATGCTTCTGTGCAGTACTTTTATTTTTTCTCAGCAGAAAGTGACAGGGCGAATCGTAGATGACAATGGAGAGAATTTAAGTAAAGTAATTGTTATCAATATGTCTACTGATAAAAAAGTATATTCTGATTCTGAAGGTATATTTTCTATTGATGCCAATCCTAATGATGAATTAAGATTTGTAAAAGAAGATTTCAGAAGAGTTTCCAGAAAAGTTCTTACCAATGATATCAATTTGCCACTCTTTATTACTCTTTATCAGATTCCGAAGGATGTAGGAGAGGTCAAAATTGTGAAAAAACTCACCGGAGATCTGGAAACAGATTCCCGGATTGTTGCTAAAGTAGATAAAGGAGAGCAGGTGAGAGATGCCGTCGGTCTTCCGCAGCCGGTCGGAAAAATGAGAGAAAAACCGGCAGAAGTAAAAAGTGTACTTTTACCTATACTTTTGGGAAACCTGAATGTTCAGGGCGTATATGATCTGATAAGCGGGAAAGCCAGAAGACAGAAAAGACAATACAGATATGACGATCTTCAGGAACATATCGTCTGGGTTCGGGATAGAATAGAGGATGAATATTTTATCAAAGCCGGAATTCCTGGTGACAGAATTTCAGAATTTATTCAATTTTCATTTTTAGCAAAACCTCAGGTACGAACCTATGTAAAAGCAAGAAATCTTTCGGGGGTTATGCTGAGACTGGAAGAGACAGTTCCTCTTTTTCTGGAGAGAGTAAATCAGGATCAAAAGTAATTTAAATGTTAATAAATTCTTAAAATATTGGAATAGAAATTGATACCATTTTGGTAACACAAATTCACACATTTTATGAATAAAAACATTTTTGCAGTAGCTATTGCAGCATTAGGTTTTGTAGTAGGTCTCGGTTTTTTGGGAAATGCTATTAAAAACAGGAATAAATCTGAAAATACCATTTCCGTGACAGGATTAGGAACCAAACAGTTTACATCAGATCTGATCACCTGGTCCGGAAGCTTTTCCAAAAATAATGTGGATCTCAAATCTGCCTACGATGAACTGGCAACAGACAGAAAAGTAATTAATGACTATTTGCTTTCAAAAGGGATACAACAGAAAGAGATCGTGTTTTCTTCCGTAGATATTCAGAAACAGTTCAGAAGCTATAATGATTCAAACGGAAACTATGTACAGGGGGAATTCTCCGGTTACAATCTCACCCAAAAAGTTTCTATTGAAAGTAAAGAAGTGGGAAAAATAGAAAACCTCTCCAGAAATATTACCGAAATCATCAACCGAGGAATTGAATTCACTTCTTCTTCACCAGCGTATTTCTACACCAAGCTGGCTGCAGTAAAACAGGAAATGATTGCCAGTGCTACAAAAGATGCTAAAGAACGTGCTGAAAAAATTGCGGAAAATTCTGGAAGCAGTCTCGGGAATCTCAAGAAGGCAACCATGGGTGTGATTCAGATTACAGCACCTAATTCCAATGAAGATTATTCTTATGGCGGAACTTTCAATACTTCATCCAAAGAAAAAGAAGCCAGTATTACCATCAAGCTCGAATACGAAGTAAATTAATAGAAAAAGTTGTCTGATAAACTTTATAAAACCACAAAAGTCACAAAAGGACTCATTTTAAAACACTTTTGTGCAGTTATGTGAGTTTAAAATTATACCTCATAAAAGCTCACATAAGATTGAAATCAAAGATTTTCACAAAACTTAGGTGAACTCATTATGCATAAAGTTTTGCTCTAAAAACTTAAGTGTTTAAAACTTTTGTGCCTTTTGTGGTCAAGAAATAGAAAATAAAAACGCTGGAAGACTATTCCGGCGTTTTATATTTTAAGCATAAATAATGTTATGAATTTCTTTTTTGGCTTCCTCTATATTTTCAGGAGTATAATTGGCCAGCAGCCATAAGTTTAAAGATTTTTTCCCTTCGCCATAGCTCGGCTGAACATGAGTAGTATCAATCAGACTGAATTTATTTCTCTGATAAAAAGAATACCGTCTTGATGCATCTTCGCTCAATTCTGCAGGTTCAATTTCCAGAATAATACGTGGGTAATTTTCTGATAAATGATTCATAATATGAGATCCCAGTTTTTTACTTCTGAATGCTTCAAAAACTTCAAAATGCTCTACAAAAACAAAAGAGCTCAGCTTCCACAGGATGAGGTAGCCAATAGCTTCCGATTCGTGGATAACAGACATGAATTCCACATAAGGATTTGTAAATAAACTTTCAAACTGATCTTTATCTCTTTGTTCGTCTACAGGAAAAGTTGTGGTGTATGAAGCATAGATTTCCTGAACCCTATGATCTTCTGCAGAAGTAATCGGTAAAAATTTCATAATTTATAAATCAAAGACACTCGGTCTTCTGGTGATGAAAATATCTTTAATCCAAAGGGTGAATGCCAGTCCCAGATAGATCAGAAAGAAAAATCCAGCTGTAGCGAAAGTAGAATAGATGAAGAAAACTCTCAATTTAGAAACAGGAATTCCCAGCTTGGCTCCCATTCTGGTCAGTACACCAAACCATTCTCTTTCCATTTTATGACGAATATTACTCAGCATTTCCAGATTGTTATTTATAAGTTTGAATCTATTAATCAAAGTTAAGGAATTTTTTTGACAAAGATTTTGATCGACAAAACTGCCCGGATAAGGTTATTCTTTCAAGAGTTTATAGCCGATAGTACAGGCTAAACAATTTTTCGGCTCGCAATAGGTTTTATAATGATAGATAAGACTTTGACTTTCCAACGCATTGGTGACCTTTAATCCATGTTTTTTCCAGCTCGTAATGATGGTGTTTTTCTCTCCGGAAATTGTCTTGTAAAGCGCAATAATTTCATCTGCAATATCTTCCTTATGATATCTGTGATAAGCATATTGTAAAGGAAGTATGGTATTTAGAATGAGAAGATCAACAAAATCTTGGCTCAGTGTTTTAGGCTGTACTTTGGAAATACTCCCGAAATTAAAGTGAAAATCCCAATATTCAGAAGCTTTTACAGATTTGAAAATAGTGTACAGCTGTTCTGCGTTTCTTGCTTCCATGATTTTTGAAAATAAATTCTGCTGCCTGTAAAGGTCAGCCATTTGTGACAACCGGATTGTTGGAAAATTCGGTGGTCTCAGTCTTAAAAACTTAGGATGAAATTTTAAATCAGAAATGGAAAATTTTGCCTTGATAAAATCGAATTCTCTTTTCCATATTGTCATCTGCCCGTCCTGGGGTTTCTCTAGCCATCCTGAAATTCCAAATAATAACGCTTCAAGCTGAAGGGGATTCTGACGTATTTTATTGATAATACTGTAATCAATACTTTCTGCAATCTGCCGGAAAATAGAAGCATTTACTTTTAACCCGAATGAGTAGGCAAAACTGTGAAATAAAACAGCTTCAAAATTATTTTTATATTGATGTAAACTCTGTTCAAGTTCTGAAGATTTCTCATCCAGTTTTTTCAGTATACTTTCTTCATAAAAATTGACCGGGATTTTTTTCGGATCAAAAATCTTTTCGCAGGCAATAAATTCATTACCATTCATAAGTTTTTGATATTTACAAAGAATATTTTTATCAATATAACTTTGAAGTTCCAAGGTTGGAACCTGCTTTCCGATAAGTTCATGAATGTCTATGTCGTGCTGAAATACAACATGAAGAATAATATTGCGGTAATTGGGATCCTGGGAATGATTGTGGAAAATCCAGTCTGAAGAGCGCACGTGCAGTTCTATATTTCCAGCGAGAACTAGACCATTGATTTTGATTTTAGCATCAAGAAAATCAGGGCCTGCATTTTTGTTCCATTTTCCGAAATGGATGATCTCAACGGAATTTCCTTCAATATCCTTGAAGTCAAAATGTTTGAAAACCTTATAGTTCCAAAGATATTGAAGTAGTTTTTCCGTCATAAGTGTGACGTAAATATAATAGAAATATTATACTTTCGTCAGCTCCTTATTAAAATTTTCTATGGTTGTTCTATACATTTTCTCATAGATAGGAAGAATGTTTTTCAAATCGAATTTTATCGCCTGATCTTTCGCATTTTGCTTCATTTTGGCTAAAAGTTCATCGTTACTCAACAGCTTGATCGTGTAGTTGCTCATCGCTTCCACATTTCCGATTTCAGCAAGATATCCGGTTTCCCCCTGAATGTTCACCTCAGGAATTCCTCCTGCATTGGAACTGATCACCGGAGTATACGCTGCCATGGCTTCCAACGCTGCAAGACCGAAACTTTCCTGCTCGGAAGGCAGAAGAAATACATCCGAAAGCTGTAAAATTTTATAGAGATCATTCACCTTTCCTAAAAGGCGGATTTTGGAAATAAGCTCAGGATTTTCTTCCAGAAACTGATTGACCTTTTCCATATCAGGACCTTCACCGATGATGATCAGCTTGGATTTCACTTTTCTTTCCACATTCTTAAAGATCTGCAACACTTCGTCAACACGTTTTACAGGACGAAGGTTAGACACGTGAATCAGAATTTTTTCATCCGGATTGGCAAACTGTGTTCTCTGGCACTCAGAACAGTCATCAAATTCAGAATTATCAATAAAATTGGTAATCACCTGAATTTCTTTTTTGATATTGAAAAACTGAAGGGTATCTTTTTTCAGGCTTTCAGAAACCGAAGTAATCGCATCAGACTGATTGATCGAAAATTCTACTGCATGTTTATAACTCGGGTGCTGGCCTACAAGGGTAATATCTGTACCGTGTAATGTAGTGACCAACGGAATATCATTATTGTCTTCCTTGAGCATTTGTTTTGCTGTAAATGCCGCATATGCGTAAGGAATGGCATAATGTGCATGAAGAAGATCCAGTTTATAAAGATTGACAACTCTGTAGATCATAGAGCTTAACGCAATATCATAAGGCTGATACTGGAAAAGGGGATACGTCTGAACATTGACCCTGTGAAAGAAAATATTCGGGTTGGTGATATCTAATCTTGCAGGAAGTGCAGAACTGATGAAGTGTACTTCATAGCCTTTGTTGGCAAGTGACATTCCTAATTCTGTTGCTACAATTCCGCTTCCTCCGTAGGTAGGATAGCAAAGTATGCCTATTTTCATTAGATTATTGTTGTTTTAATTTTGTATTATTTGGTTTTTGTTGAGGTTGTCATAGGAAGATCTATACCCATTCCCGGTTTCAACTGATCATTAACCAGTACCGGAAGTTTTCCCCATATTTTTGTTTTTCCATTGAAAGCATCCGCAGTTGCATTCATAGAATCATCATTGTTTTCATATGAAACAAGAACGGTTGAAACTTTTGAGATGTCAATATCTTTTAATGCATAAGCACTCCCGAATACATTTAGAATGACATTTTGATTTTTGGAAAGATCAGAAAGTACTCTTTTGGATTCTGCTGAAATTTTATAAGGTTTATAAGCCGTAGAATTATCTTTATGGAAACCTACGATCACTGTAGATCCCGCTGGAATTGTATTAATTTCTCCTGCTTTTTTAATGATAACATTGTTACCCAATCTGTTGGCAAAAGTCTGATAAGGAGCTTCTTCAAGAGGAACATAATAAGTCTGTTTTCCTGTAAGAGGAAGCAATTTCTTTTCATCTTTTAATAAAGTCAGGGCATTGGAGTAAAGATTCTGTACCAATTGGATATGAGAATCATTATTTAAATCCTTATTGATATTTTCAGGGTTTTTAGGAGTGTATTGAGTTAATCCAAGGAAATATTTGGTTAAAAGGATTTTTTTCACACTTTCTTCCACTCTGGATTGAGGGATTTCTCCTTTATCAATAGCTTTCTGGATCAGTTTTTTACCTTCAGAAACACCTTGTGAGAAAAGCATAATGTCATTTCCTGCTTTAAAGGCCATAGCATCCAGTTCGCCCGGTTGGTATTTATTAGCTACAGCACCCATATTTAATGCATCAGTGATGATTAAACCTTTATAACCCAGCTTATCTTTCAGTAATCCTGTAATGATATTTTTAGAAACAGAAGCCGGAATTCCTTTTCCTGATTCTAAGTTTGGAACATATAAATGAGCAACCATTACACCACCAATTCCCTTATTCATTAATGCTTTGAATGGTGCCAGTTCTACGGCGTTAAGTCTCTCAATAGTATGAGAAACGACAGGAAGATCCAGGTGGGAGTCTGTGCTGGTATCTCCATGTCCCGGGAAGTGTTTAATAGCAGCTAAGATATTGTTATCCTGAAGACCTTTAGAATAGGATAGGGCAGAGTTGATTACATTATTTACTTCAGAGCCAAAGCTTCTGTTACCAATAATCGGATTACTAGGATTGGTATTGACATCTACTACAGGAGCAAAATCCCAGTTGATCCCCATTCTGTGACAATCTTCCGCAATTTTTGCTGCCATCTGATAGACAAGATTTTTATCCTGAATAGCACCTAATGTCATAGCCCATGGAAATTTGTGAGCCGTGGCAATTCTCTGGTAGAGCCCCCATTCTGCATCCATTCCGATCATTAATGGAACTTTTGATTTTTGCTGAAATTCATTGACCAGATTGATTTCTCTTGCTGCATCATCCTGCATTAAAATCAGACCGCCTATTTTATCATTCGTAACAATATTTCTTACCTGGCTGATATAGTCTTCTCCTCTGTTGGTGTATAATGCCACAATAAAAAGCTGTCCTAGTTTTTCATCCTGAGAAAGATTTTTATAGGTGGTATCAACCCATTTCTGAGCTTTTTTCAGGTCTTCCTTAGAAACATTTTTTGGCTGATACTGGGCTTTCACCTTAGGGCTTATCAATGCGACAATAAAGAGTGAAGTATATAATAATTTCTTCATGACTTTTTGAATAAGAACAAAAATACAATTAAAAATATGAGGAAAACAAAGTTTTTGAGATTTTTGGTATATGATTTGAATATGCATTATAAATAATAACTAAACTTTAATAGAAATGAAAAAAATACTTCTCTTCTTATTCCTGGGTGCTGTAGGTTTTACTGCTTATAGCTGTGATAATAGTGATGATGTTGTGGTACAAGGTCAGGATAATGATACGTATTCAACAGCTTATGATATTATTCCGAAATTTAATAAACAAGATAGCTATACATATCATTTTGATGATGCATTTAAAAGTCCATTACTTGAATCAGATGTAGTCCTTATTTATTTACAAACAGGTCTTACCAATAATAATTCTCCAATTTGGAAATTGCTTACCTATACAGAATATCCTAATAACGGTGCTGATAAAGTTGAATATTCATATGACTTCAGTAAGTTTGATATTGGGATTGATGTAAGATCTACTACTGGAGTTAACCTTGATAATAACCCAGTATACTACACTAACAAAAAATTCAGAGTAGTTATTGTTCCTGCCAAAACAGGTACATCTAATAAGAGCGCAGCAACACCTACGGTTGATTATTCAGACTACAATAGCGTAATTAAGTATTACAATATTGACGAGTCTAAAATCAAGACTAAATAATTTAGAAATATCTTTTCAGTTTTTTATAATTAAAAAAGTCCCGGGGGAAATTCTCTCGGGGCTTTTGATTTATAATAGAAAATGATACAAAGTGTCTACTTGGTATCTCTGTTTATATAAAGCCTGTATTTTTAGCAGTATATTAAAAATTAAAAGCCTCAGAGTATTTATTCTGAGGCTTTATTTTTATTAGTTATCATTGTCATCAAGAAGATGTCCAAAGAAGTCTTTTTTTGTCTGCAGATAACCTTTGCTTATTTCATTGGCAGGAATCTGTAATGGGACTCTTGAATTAAGGTGAATATTGCTGTCTACCACATATTTTACCTTTTCAGGATTATTGGTGAGTAGATTGATATCTTTTACATCCAATAGATTCAGAATTTCAATGGCTACACCAAAGTTTCTGTCATCTGCAGGAAGTCCCAGCTCAAGATTGGCCTGTACGGTATCCAATCCTTTTTCCTGTAGTGAGTAAGCCTTAAGCTTGTTGATGATCCCGATGTTTCTTCCTTCCTGACGAAGGTAGATGATAATCCCACCGTTTTCTTGGATATATTTCATTGCAGCATCCAATTGTTGGCCGCATTCACATTTTTTTGAATGGAAAACTTCTCCGGTAATACATTCTGAATGGAAACGAACATTGACCGGTTTTGAAAAATCTGTATTTTCAGCAACGATGGCCATATGCGGCATCCAGTCGTTTTCGTTTTCGGAGAAAGCGATCATTCGGAAAGTGCCGTGCTCTGTGGGAACATTGGCTTCCGCCTGAATTTTAATCATTGATAGTTCAATTAGTTTTTAACTTCCTGGCAAAGTATCTTCAATAACAGAAATATTGGTTTTTAAACGTACCAGATATCTGTTAAGAACTTCATCGTCGTCTCTGTCAAGATTCTGCCTTAGCTTTTGAATTTTTTTGTATGATTTTTCGAAGCTTTTAAGGGCTCTGCTTTTTCCGGCAGAATTGCTGGCATCAATAGCATATAAATAATTCTGCAGACTGTATTTCAAACTGGTAATCTCATCATTTAATCCGTTGTTTTTAAACTTGGGAAAAGTGGAGATCATATTTGAAATTTCAGAAGCATTGACATTCTGTTTGATATTGATATTAAAATTCTTCTTAGAGCTTCTGTCTGAATCAGACCCTTTAGCATCACTGTAAAAATTATTTGACAACGGAGAAAGATTAAGCTTCTCCGATGCGCAGGAAGATGTTAATATGATAAGTACTCCAAAGAAAAATAGTCGTTTCATTTTTGTTGCCCTTTTTGATAAAGGATTGGGTTAAGACTTTCATCGTTGTACATTTTCATTTGTTTGTACACTTTCATCTTAACGTTACCGTTCTCAATATCAGCAAGCAACTGATCTATAGAAGTTGATAGATCTTCTTTCTGAGTAAGCAGAACATCCAGCTTAGCTTGGCAGTTGTTTCTGTGTTCTTCAGAAGCAGAATCTCTGTTAGCTTCTAACGACATATGATAAACCTTTAATGCAAGAATTGATAGCCTGTCTACTGCCCAAGCGGGAGTTTCTGTATTTATTTTTGCTTCAGGTTTAGGAGTTATATTTTCAAACTTATTAAGAAACCAGCCATCAATATACTCTACCAAATCAGTTCTTTTTTGATTGGAAGCGTCTATTGTTCTCTTCAGTTGAAGAGCTTCAGCCGGATCAATATTTTCATCTCTAATTATATCTTCCAAATGCCATTGAACGGTATCAATCCAGTTCTTTGCATACAAAATCCGTTCCAAACTATCTTTTTCGAACGGGTTATTAATTAGAGTGTTAACGTCATCAGACACGTGATAGTCTTCAATAGCTTGATTGAAGACTTTCCATGCAGTCTCAGTAAATTTCATTAATTCTAAGGAATTTTAGTTGCTGGAAGAATTGTTATTATTGGAAGCCGATTTGTTTTCAGAACCTGGTTTGTCTTCTTCTTTTACTGCATCTTTAAATTCCTTGATTCCTGAACCAACTCCTCTCATTAATTCAGGGATTTTCTTTCCTCCGAAAAGTAATACCAAAAGTATTGCTACGATAAGGATGTGCTGCCAAGATAAGGCAAGTATTGTTAGTGTATTCATCTCTTAAAATTTTTACAAAGTTACACTTTTTTTAATATGAAATCCAACCTAATGGATCAACTGGTGTACTTCCGTTCCATACTTGGAAATCAAGCGTATAAGCACCATCAAAATCCTGAGCTATCGTACCTACCGGAGTTCCTGATGAAACCTGTTGCCCTTTGGAAACACTTACATTTCCTAAGTTGGAATAAATGGTAAAATAACTTCCGTGTTTGATGATAACGGTCTTGGTTCCGTCATTATTAGCCAGTACCGAAGATACTGATCCCGGGAACACCGATTTTGCACGTGCACCTGAAGGAACAGAAATTTTGATCCCGTTGTTTTCTTCAGTAATATTTTTGAAAACCGGGTGTGGCTGTCTTCCGAAACGGTGAGTGATTTGTCCGGCTCTGTCTGCAGGATAGCCTAATCTACCTCTGTTATCTGCAAAACTGCTTCCTGTAGCGGTGGAAACTCCGTAGCTTGTCATGGCTTTGCTCTCTGCTGCCTTTTTCTCTTCTTCTTTTCTTTTCGTAAGCGCTGCTTCTGCTGCTCTTGCGGCAGCTAATTTATCTGCAGCTTCTTTAGCTCTTGCATTGGCTTCGTCTGAAGCTTTTTTAGCGGCTACTCTTCTGGCTTCATCTCTTGCATTAGCTTCGGCTCTCGCGGCATCTTCATTACGCTTCCTTTCTTCTTCAGCTCTTTTTGCAGCAAGTTCTGCAGCTCTCTTGGCTTCTGCTTCTGCAAGTCTTCTTTCTCTTTCAAGGGCTTCTGCTCTTGCTTTCGCTTCCGCTTCAATTCTTGCTTTTTCTCTTTCAGCAGCCAGTTTTGCCAAACGTATTTTTTCTGCTTCTGCCTTTCTTCTGGCTTCTTCTTCTGCTTTTGCAATTCTGATCTCTTCTGCAATAATAGCTCTGATCTGTCCTTCCAATGCTTTAGACTGAACTTGTTTTTGCTTAAGTTCAGCAGTCAGCTTGGATTCGTTTTTCTTGAATTCAGCTACCAACTGTTCTTTTTGAGCTCTTTCAGCATTGATGGTTGCCAGGTCTTTCTGCTGGTTAATCAAAAGGGATTCTTTCGCTTTTACAGAATTTTGCTTTTGGGCAATGGTCTTTTTGATGAGATTGGCAGCATTTGTGATTTCAGCTGCTTTTTTATCCTGGTAGTCTGAGTATTGTTTCAGATACTGAACTCTTCGTATGGCTTCTCCTAAATTTTTAGCAGAAAGAATAAAAGTTACTTTGTTCTGTACTCCTTTGTTTTTATAAGCATTCACCAAAACTTCAGCATAGTTTTTTCTCAAAACTGCCAGTTCTTTATTCTGACGGTTGATTTCCAGCTGACGTAAGTAGATATCATCCTCAATGAATCTTTTTTCTTTCTGCGTATTATTGTAAACCTTTTCTCTTAATACCAATTTTTGATTGACATTGGAAAGGTAGGCTACGGAAAGTTTAGATTCACTTCTGGTTTTGGCTAAATCGGTATTTATTTGTGCAATTTGTTTTTTAAGTTCGGCATTCTGCTTCTGCAGTTGT
Source organism: Chryseobacterium sp. 2VB (assembly GCF_005503635.1). Lineage (NCBI taxonomy): Bacteria > Pseudomonadati > Bacteroidota > Flavobacteriia > Flavobacteriales > Weeksellaceae > Chryseobacterium > Chryseobacterium sp. 2VB. The sequence continues at coordinate 97,298 of NZ_SCNC01000014.1, read as the reverse complement.
TCTTTGGTCTGCTGTCCCTGGTGCAGTCCGAACATCAAAACACCTATTAAAAAGCTAAATTTTCTAATCATTTAATCTCAATTTTCTTATAACTGGATGGTACAGAATAAGGTGTTTCCATCCTCGAAAAGTCAAATTTCGTGTTTTCCAGTAAAATCTGACTAGATTTTGAGCCTTTTATAATTATTTTAACATTTTTCGGAAGGCGTATTCCTTCGTATTCATTCCAGTCACTATAAGAAACATCGAGTTCGTCTGATGACAGAATATCTTTTAAATTCACGGCTAACAAATCGTAATTGGTGTCATATTGGAGAGCCACTTTATACTCTCTGTTTTTTTCATCCGTTACGATTTTCTGGTTCGTATTGGAAACCATTTTAAAACCCTGAGCATTTTGAGTAAGGTCAAATTGTCTGTCGTTAATCTTTACGAAAGTTCTCCCCAGTAGGATCTTTTCCAATGATTTATAATCAATGAAATTAACGTTCAGCAGATTATTAAGATAGTCAAAATCGGAATCTATATAGGTTTTATTGATTTTATCCTGACCTTTTATTCCTTCCGGAGTGGCAATACCGCGGGCGGCATTGATGAACAAAGCTCTCAGGTTCATCCACACCTTTTTATCATTTTCAATATAGATGGTTGCGTCCAGTGTAGGAACATAGCTTCCTGTTTCTACTCTTACCTTGCTGTCTATTTTGATTTGTTCAAATTTGGGTGGGATCAATACATGTTCATAAAAAGTGAGTTTGTCTCTCACCGGTTCATTAACATCTTTTGGATTTCCATTATCTATATTTTTTGCACCATTAATGCTATCCCGTGTATGATCAGTATCACTTTGGGCAGTATTACGGGTCTTACAGGATGATAAGGCAAGAAGCAATAAAAGAAATGGGATCCAGTTTTTCATGTATTTATCTTTTAATTAAAAAATACGTTGCAATATTAACGCCAAACCACACAAAACATTTTGTGTGGCCTGATGATATGATGTTTAAATAAAAATATTTCCTATTCTTATTTAGATAAAAAATCTAAAACGGAATAATCACCTAAAGATATTTCTCTGGCAACCCCAAAATACTGTGCGGAATTACCGATCATAGAATTAGAAAGGTTCCCGTGATTAATTCTTGTGTTTTCCTGAATCAGAGAGTTTTCAATATTAGAATTCACAACAGTTGTGTTGTTTCCTAAAGAAACGCCAGGTCCTACTTTTGAATTGGAGATTTTTACATTTTCTCCAATAAAGCAAGGCTGAATAATCAAAGAATTTTCAATCACAGCGGAAGCAGGATAGTGAGTCATTGCTTCTCTTTCATATTCAAGGATTTTGCTGTTGGTCTCTACTGTAGCATTTTTGTTACCGCAATCCATCCAGTCGTTTACTTTTCCAAGGGTAAACTTGGCACCTTTAGCTCTGAGGTTTTCAAGAGCGGTTGTTAATTGGTATTCGCCGCCGTTTTTAATATCATTATCCATGATATAATTGATTTCTTCCATCAGCTTTTCGGCACTGTTGAAATAATAGATACCAATGATAGCAAGATCTGAAACGTAAGTCGTTGGTTTTTCAACAAAGTCGGTAATGAAACCGTAATTATCCAGTTTTACGACTCCGAACGCTGATGGATCTTCAACACTTTTCACCCAGATTACACCGTCAGAATTTTTGTCCAACTGGAAATCTGCACGGAAAAGAGTATCTGCAAAGGCAATAACGATATCTCCCTGCATAGATTGTTCTGCACATTTGATGGCGTGAGCAGTTCCAAGAGGATCGTTCTGATAATATATACTTCCTTTTGCTCCCAGCTTTTCAGCAATCTGAATAAGGGATCTTTCGATCTCAGGGCCAAAATCTCCGATGATAAAAGCTACCTCTTCAATGTTTTCTCCTGCAACTTTAGCAATATCTTCCACTAATCTCTGTACGATAGGTTTTCCTGCAATAGGAATAAGAGGTTTTGGAACTGTCAGTGTATGTGGACGTAATCTGGAACCACGTCCAGCCATAGGGACAATAATTTTCATAAATTATATGTATAAAAGATGTTTTTATTAGTTGTTTTTTGATATTTAGGTTAAAGATAATAATTAAAACCTTTAAGGGATTATGATTTATATCTTTTTAAATAATTGTTTAAATTAACAACAGGTTTGTTTACAAGCAAAATAAAGACCAAAGTTTAAGATCTTTTTATGATTTTGGATACTATTGCTTTTTCTTTGAATACTATCAAAGCCAGGAATAAAAGGAGGAATAGATTACCTACCATATAATTAGTTCTGAAATAATAGAAAGAGACCAATGAACAAACAATGGTGAATCCCAGATAAATCAATATTTTACCTATATTATAATGAATAGGATACTGCCTTTGTCCCCATACATAGGAAATGATCATCATAGACATAAAGGTAATCAGTGCTGCTATGGCACTTGCCCAATATCCATATTGAGGAATGAACAAGAAGTTGATAAGAATGGTGATACATGCTCCTATAACAGAAATATATAAGCCAACCCTTGTCTGATCTGATAGCTTATACCATATAGAAAGATTAAGGTAGATTCCCAGAAACAGAGCTCCAAGCATGATAAATGGAATGATTTCAATTCCCTCATAGTAGAGAGGGTTCCTTAAATATTTTTCAGAAATCCATTGAAGATTTACCATAAGCCCCATATAAATGATGCAGCTGCATACCACAAAAATATCCATCAATACGGCATAGGTCTTGTGAGAATCCTTGTTCTTGAAACTTGAAAAAAAGTAAGGTTCAATACCCAATTGATAGGCCTGTCTGAACACAGTAATAAAGGTAGCAATCTTGTAAACGGCTCCATATACTCCAATCTGATGACGGGCTTCTTCTTCAGGAAGGAGGTATTTTAAGAATTGTCGGTCTAATGTCTGATTTACAATACCAGCCAGTCCTGCAATCATTACCGGCCAGGAATAGTTCATGATTCTTTTCCACAGTCCGAAATCGAATTTGGATATACTGAAGCTGAAGAATTCTTTTCCTACAATCAAAAGGGTGATAATACTTTGGATGAGATTGGCAACGAAAACATATCCGACTCCGAAGTCAGGATTATATTTTAACCCAAGTACTCCCTCAGGATGTTTAGGAAGCCATCTGATGAAGAATAAAACCAGTAAAAAGTAAACCAGGGAGCCGGCTACCTTGGAAAGCATATATTTGAAGGGTTTTCCTTGTAACCTCAATATAGCAGATGGGATGGTGGAAAATGCATCCAATGAGAGAATAAATAAGAATATGATTAGAAAATTGACCTGATCAGGAGTTTCAAAGGCTTCAGCAAGCTGAAATCTGAATACATATCCCAGAATAAGGTAAATTAACCCCATACTGATGATACTCACTGAGCAGGTTGAAATCAATGTTTTTTTGTCAATGTTATCCTCTTGTGCAAATCGGAAGAAAGAAGTTTCCATGCCATGTGTAAGCAATACCGTAATTACACCTGCAATGGAATACCAGTCTACAAACGGTGACGAAGCAGCTGGTCCGAAAGCCTTTGTAACGATGGGTGCAATGATAAATGGAAAAATACGGACTAATACGGAACTAAGTCCATATACCGCTGTCTGTCCTAATAGTTTCTTATACAAAGTCGATTTTTTTTGCAAATGTAAAACTTTAAGCATTCGTTTTGCGATTTTGGGGTGAATTAAAACTTAAAATCTTAATTTTACAGCGAAATAAATTGAAATGAAAGTTCTTATAAAAAATGTAAATATCGTCAACGAAGGAAAAGTCTTTGAAAGCGATATCCTGATAGAAAATGATTTAATCTCTAAAATAGCTGCCGGCATTTCTGAAGACGCGGATCAGATTATTGATGGTTCAGGTAAATATCTTCTTCCCGGGGTAATAGATGATCAGGTGCATTTCCGTGAGCCTGGACTTACTCATAAAGGCGATATTGAGAGCGAGTCAAGAGCAGCCATTGCAGGAGGGATCACCAGTTTTATTGATCAGCCGAATACTGTTCCAAACGCTGTTACCCAGGAGCTATTGGCAGACAAATATGAGATTGCTTCCCAAAAAGCATATGCCAACTATGGTTTTATGATGGGAGGAACGAATGATAATCTGGAGGAAGTTTTGAAAACGAACCCTAGAAATGTGCCGGGAATCAAGTTATTTTTAGGATCATCTACAGGAAATATGCTGGTTGATAATCCTGAAACTCTGGAAAACATTTTCAGTAATACCAAAATGCTGATTGCTGTGCACTGTGAAGATGAAGCTACAATCAGAGCCAATACTCAGAAATATATGGATGAATATGGAGATGATATTCCTGTAAAATTCCACCACCTGATCAGAAGTGAAGAGGCATGTTATAAATCTTCATCCAAGGCGATAGAGCTTGCGAAAAAAACAGGGGCGAGACTTCATGTTTTCCACCTTTCAACAGCAAAGGAAATGGAACTTTTCCGAAATGATATTCCTCTAAAAGACAAAAAAATCACTGCTGAGGTATGTGTTCATCATCTTACATTTACCAACGATGATTACGAAACAAGAGGTGGTCTTATCAAATGGAACCCTGCTGTAAAAACTCAAAAAGATAAAGATGCCCTTTGGGAAGCATTACTGGATGACAGAATAGATGTGATTGCTACAGACCACGCTCCGCATACGGCAGAAGAGAAGAATAATGTTTATACAAAATGTCCTTCAGGGGCACCTTTGGTGCAGCATTCATTGATTGTAATGCTTGAAAACTATAAAAACGGTAAAATATCCCTTGAGAAAATCGTTGAAAAGATGGCTCATAATCCTGCTATTCTTTTTAAAGTTGAAAAAAGAGGTTTTGTAAGGGAAGGATATAAAGCAGATCTTGTTTTGGTTGATTTAAATCAGGATTGGACGGTTTCCAAAGACAATTTATTATACAAGTGTGGCTGGAGCCCACTGGAAGGGATGAATTTTCACTCTAAAGTTACCCATACTTTTGTCAATGGTCACTTGGTGTATGATAATGGTACAATTGCAGAAGAGAAATTTGGAGAGAGATTACTTTTTGAACCTAGAGATTAATCAGAGATTATTATAATTCAATAGAAGCGGGCTTTAGCCCGCTTTCTTATTTTAAAATCTGCCACTGGCTTCAGCCAAAACTAAGCAGGAAGATTATTAAAGATTGGCGAATGATTAGCTGGACACTCTTTTAAGTTTCAAGATATTTTAAATTTATGTAGCTTCGTGCAAAAAATAATTAATACCTATGTACAAGCTCTTTTTATTGCTATTTCTATCAATTTCTTTGCAATTTAGTTCACAAATAAATACAGAATTACTTTCAAATTCGTCATGGACAAGTATAAAATCCAGCATGTTAGATGGAAGCAGGGATTTATTTCAAAAACCATCCAGTTTTTTACTATGGAAAATTAATGGGAATAACCTTTGTGAATATATTGATCCTTGGTATTCGGAGAGGAAAAGTTGTGTGAATGTTAAGATAGAAAAAAATGTAATAAGGATAGCTGATAAGCCAATTTATGAAATTGAAAAGTTGACATCCGATTCATTAATTGTTATAGAAAAACCAGAAGGTGTTACTTTTCCTGATAAAATAAGAAAGAGATGGTTTGTAAAAACATCTGAGGTTTTGAAAGATTTTACGGATAAAGCAACTGGCGATTCGATTATAATTACTTCCCGAAACGCAATGCCATCATTAAAAAGAGGAATAAATTTTGAACTTCTTGAAAGTTATTCTAAAAAGAAATATACTCTGAATTTTGAGACAGTAGGAGAAATCAGAATTTTTCCTAAAAAACAAAAAGTTGAAGTAACAGTGGACTCTAAAAAGCAGACTAAAGATAATCAGACAGCTATTGAATTTTTCAAAACAACGCTGGAAAAAGATTATAAAGTATGGGATCTGACAGGTTTTGAGAGCTTTGAAAAAATTATTATTCCGTACTACCTCAACGTTAAATTAGAAGATGGTGATGCCGGTAGTATTGCTTTTTTTGGCAAAGTTTCTTTTGAAAAAGATGAAAAAACTGTAGTGAGAATAAAAGATAAGTTTGTGTCTGTAGAAAATTTTAATAAGGGTTTAAAAGCCATTAACAGTCAAAAATTTGATAACGCAGTTTACTTCTTCAATAAGGCTCATGAAGACGATAATACAAATACAGAAGCATTGTACAACATTGCTTCAATTGCAACAGCACAAAACAAAACAGATGTTGCTTGCACAGCATTAAAAAGATTGAAGGATCTGGAGCAAACAGAAGGAACCAAATTATACAACGAAAAATGTTCAGGAAAATAATCAATAGGAGCGGGCTTTAGCCCGCTCACTTTATATTTAACCTTCCATTGGCTTTAGGAGCCAAAACTTATTTTAATTAAAGACTGCGAATGTTCAAATCCTAGCTCATTCACCTTTTTACTTTTTCGCCTTATTTCCCATATAAAATGTCAGTTTCCCACCATTCATAATCTCAGAATGTTTTAATGTAAAGTTTTTAATCTCTTTTCCATTCAAAAGAACTTTCTGAACGTACACATTTTCCGGACTTTGGTTGATCGCTTCAATTTCAAAAGTTTTTCCGTTTTCCAGATTCAGTACAGCATGACCAATCGCCGGGCTTCCGATAGAATAGTTCTCTGATCCAGGAGCTACAGGATAGAAACCTAATGAACTCAGAATATACCATGCACTCATTTGTCCGGCATCATCATTTCCGCCCAATCCGTCCGGTGTTGCTTTATACTGCATTTCCAGAATACGGCGGATCTGTGCCTGTGCTTTCCACGGCTGTCCTGCCCAGTTATAAAAATACGCAACATGGTGAGCCGGTTCATTTCCGTGAACATATCCACCAATAATTCCTTCACGGGTAATATCTTCAGTGTCTGCAAAGAATTCATCAGGTAAATGCATGGTAAACAGTTCATCCAGTTTGGATGCAAATTTTTTCTTTCCGCCCATCATCGTGATCAGTTCATCGGGATTTTGCGGAACAAAGAAACTGTAGTTCCATGAATTTCCTTCAATAAAGCCCTGCCCATGGGTACTTAATACATCAAAATCTTTCTTAAAACTTCCATCTGCCAGACGCGGACGCATAAACCCGATGGCTTTGTCAAAGTTATTTTTCCAGTTTTCGGACCGTTTAATAAACTGATTGTAAATATCTGTTTTGTTTAAATGCTTTGCCAGTTGAGCAATCGCCCAGTCATCATAGGCATATTCTAATGTATTGGAAACTGATGTTCCATTTTTTTCAGCCGGAATATATCCAAGATCAATATACTGTCCTATACCTTCGTAATCTCTTTTTTTTGCTGTTTCTATACATGCTTTCAAAGCTTCTTCAGGATCACCCGTATAATTTCCTTTAATAATAGCATCAGCTACAACGCTTACACTATGGTAGCCGCTCATACACCAGTTGTCGTTTGCATAATGTGACCAGATAGGCAGCATTTTCATTGAGAATTGATTGTAATGAGCCATCATAGATTTTACCATGTCACCATTCCGTTTAGGCTGAATGATATTAAAGAAAGGATGAAGCGTGCGGTAAGTATCCCAAAGAGAGAAGGTTGTATAATTGGTAAAGCCATCTGCTTTATGAACATTCTGATCCAGCCCTTTATATTCTCCATTGACGTCCATATAAGTGGTGGGATTGATAAAGGTGTGGTACATTGCTGTATAGAAATTGATCTTTTCTGTATCAGAACCTCTAATGACAATTTTATTTAATTCCTTATTCCAGTTGTCCTGGGCTTGTATTTTAGCCTGATCGAAGGTTATACTTCCTGCTTCTTTTTCCAGATTTTCCAGAGCATTGGTCTGGCTTACCGGAGAAATGGCCAATTTTACTTCAATCGCTTCATTTTCATTGGTATCAAAATCAAAATACATTTTCAGGTTCTTTCCTGCAATCTCCGGAAAGTTTTTGTTTTGGTCGAATTTTCTCCAGAATCCTTTGTAAACCTGTTTTTCATCATAGTTTTGCTGACCGTAAGATTTAAAAGGTTTTGAAAACTTCATGGCGAAATAAACCGTTCTGGTTCTTGCCCAGCCGTTGGTCTGACGATAACCTGTGATGGTATTTCCGTTTTCTACACGAACGTATGTCCATACATTTTTCCCATCATAATTGTAAATGCCAGCCATCAGATCCAGAATAATGTGAGTCTGGTCAGATTTTGGGAAAGTATAACGGTGAATTCCCACTCTTGGAGTTGCTGTCAGCTCTGCCAGAATATTGTGGTCATCCAGTTTTACTTTATAATATCCGGCTTCTGCAGTTTCGTTCTGGTGTGAAAATCTGCTTCTGTATCCGTTTTCAGGATTAGCTGCTGTTCCGGGATTCAATTGAAGTTTTCCTACAGTAGGCATCACCAGAAAATCTCCCAGATCAGAGTGTCCTGTACCGCTGAAATGGGTAGAGCTGAATCCCACTATGGTTTTATCTTCATAACGGTAGCCGGCGCAGTATTTATACACCTCACCATTATATTTTCCATTGAGTTCATAGGAAATGGTGTCTGTTTCAGGGCTTAGCTGTACGGCACCAAAAGGAACAGTGGCTCCCGGATACGTATGTCCCATCTTTTCAGTTCCGATCAGAGGATTGACATATTGTATTAATTTTTCAAATTTTTGGGCATGAAAGTTTGCACTTAAAAATGCTAGAGAAAGAAAAACAATAGACTTGCGATTTTTCATTAATGACAATTTTTCAAAGTTTAAAATTAATTAAAATCATCATTTTCTGTTGTGTTTTAAATTAGTTAAGGGCTATTTACTCTTTTTCTGAAAAACGGAAACCTATTCCGTGAAGGTTTTCTATTACTATGTTCTGTTCTTCAGCCAGTACCTTCCTCAGCCGGGAAATGAAAACATCGAGGCTCCGTCCCATGAAATAATCATCATCACCCCAAATGGCCCTCAGGATTTCCTGCCTTTTGACCACAAGGTTTTTATGACGTATAAAATATAAAAGAAGATCAGACTCTCTTTGGGTAAGGGTAATATTGTTTTCCGCACCTTTCAGGGTGTAATTTTTTGGATCAAAATCATATTTGCCCACTTTATATTGCAGAGGGGAAGTATCCGATTTCTTAGTGCGTTTCAGAAAAACTTCAATTTTCAGCATCAGTTCCTCAATACTAAATGGTTTTACCAGATAATCATCAGCTCCAATTTTAAGTCCTTTGATTCTGTCCTCTTTTAAAGCTTTTGCAGAGATGAAAATAATAGGAATTTCAGCATTTTTACTGCGGATATTTTGTGCTACCTCAAATCCGTTCATGCCGGGCATCATAATATCCAGAAGGCAGATATCAAAATCCTGGCTGTTAAATGCTTCCAACGCAGATTCTCCATCAGAATAACAGCGGATATCATAATAACTTTCCAAACTGTCTTCCACCAGAAAAGCTATTGTTTTGTCATCTTCGGCATATAAAATTTTAGATTTCTCCATACTTACACATGATTAATTTGAAAACGGAAAGAAGAGCGTTGTAGTAATTCCTTTATCTTCATTATTTTCTACAAAAATTTTCCAATGATGCTGCTGAACTACTTTTTTTACATAAAATAATCCCAGTCCGAAACCATTTACTTCTTCACTTTTTTTGGTATGTACCCGATAAAATTTTTCAAAAATATGAGGAATATTTTTAGCAGGAATTCCCATTCCGTTGTCTTTAAACTTTAAATATAAGCCTTTTGAATCTTTATAAGCTGAAATTTTAATCACAGACTTTGTTTCACAATACTTGATGGAATTATCCAGCAGGTTGTAAATGATATTCGTAAAGTGAAATTCATCTGCCATTACCGAAGTACTGTTTTCAATATCGATCTCAATGCTGAGATCTTTGTTTTTATGCTGTAAACTATCAGCAATCTCCTGAATAAAAGGGATTAGCAGGATCTTTTGAGGCTTTAATGACAGTCCTGCCGCATCATTTTTAGCAATATTCAATATTTTCTCAATGTGGCTATTGAGCTTGTGGCTTTGATTGATGATAATAGAGGTATAGGTCTGCAGTTTGGAATTTTCCTGTACCATTTCCTGTTTATTAAGTGCTTCCGAAGCTAAAAGTATAGAGGATAAAGGTGTTTTAAACTCATGAGTCATATTATTGATAAAATCACGCTGCAGCTCCGAGAACTTCTTCTGCTGAATGATCGTGTAGATAGAATATACATACACCAAAAGGATAATGATAAGAGCAAAGGTAAGGAGATACCAGAATCGTAATGAACTGATCAGGTAAGTGGTCTTATCAGGAAATCGTATGGAAAAATAATAGATCAGATTTTTATGCTTCGGAAAATTAATGACCTTATTGCCTGGGCTTTCCTGATGGGTCGTCATATACTTTCCATATACCATTTTATCACTGTGGCAGTTGTATAATGCATACACATAATCTGTGTTGATCTGGAAACGGGTAAACTCTGTTTTCAGATAATATTCAAGAACTACGGGGTGAAATTCATTGTTGATATTAACCACATAATAATCGTTGGCAATATTCTGTACGGGATTTTCAGTGTAGGATGTCTTTCCTCCGGAAAGTTTTTCTGCGACTTCCATTAAGGCAATATTGACTTTCTGGTTAAATTTTTTGTCTTCAAGATTATAAGCCTGTATCGTCCACATCAATTGTGCTATTAAAATTCCGATAATAGCGACGAATCCAAGCGTGATAATAATATTGAGTCTTTTTATTTTCATTTCCTGAAACAATATTATCCAAAAATATCTATTTATCTTTTACCATTAACAACTCATTAACAAATGTTAGACAGCGGTTAACAAGCCGTAATCATTGTCTGCTTTACATTTGTCATATAGAAGAACATAATCAGTTTCAAATATTAAAATATATACTCATGAAAAAATTAAAAATTACAGCTCTTTTAGCCGTGTTGGCGTTCTCTCCGTTTTATGCGAATGTATTGACTACAGATGGTCCATCTATCGTAAAAATGGTTGCTGATGCTATCAAATGGAAATCAGAATCTATCGATGTAGGAAATATTCCTCAGGGTAAACCAAAATTGATCAGATTTGAATTTACAAACACAAGTTCAAAACCAATCATTATTCAGAATGTAGCTCCTTCATGCGGATGTACAACTGCCGATTACACAAAAACTCCTATCCAGCCAGGAAAAAAAGGATTTGTGGAAGCCAGCTATAACGCAGCAACAGTAGGGCCATTTATGAAGACTGTAAACGTTACTACCAGCGACAGCAAAACGCCTAAAACACTTTCTTTCAAAGGAGTGGTAGCTTCTTAATATATTGTTTTAACAAATGAAAAAATAGCCGGGTAATTATTATCAGGCTATTTTCTTTTTAAATAGTTGATCTATATTTAAGAATAATATAAGGAACAATTATTTGTAGCATTATTTATCAACCCATTTTAAAGGATTGCATTTCAATATTTAGTATTTTTAAGAAAAAATATTTTATGAGTCTATATACACAACCTATGCTGCGCGAAGGTGCACTAAAAGATAAAGTAGCGATTGTAACAGGAGGCGGAAGCGGCCTTGGAAAAGCAATGACCAAATACTTTCTTGAACTGGGTGCCAAAGTAGTGATCACTTCCAGAAATCTGGAAAAATTACAGGGAACAGCTAAGGAACTGGAAGAGGAAACAGGAGGGAAAGTGCTTTGTGTAGCTTGTGATGTAAGAAACTGGGATGAGGTGGAAGCCATGAAAGAAGCAACTCTGAAAGAATTCGGAAAGATTGATATTTTATTGAATAATGCTGCGGGAAACTTCATTTCTCCCACAGAAAAACTGACTCACTCTGCTTTTGACTCCATTCTGGATATTGTTTTAAAAGGAACGAAAAACTGTACCCTTTCAGTAGGAAAACACTGGATAGATTCTAAAACTCCGGGAACAGTACTGAATATCGTAACCACTTACGCATGGACAGGTTCCGCTTATGTTGTACCGTCTGCCTGTGCAAAAGCAGGAGTGCTGGCGATGACCAGATCATTAGCGGTAGAATGGGCAAAATATGGAATCCGTTTCAATGCCATTGCACCAGGGCCTTTCCCTACAAAAGGAGCATGGGACAGACTTCTTCCAGGGGATCTTCAGGAAAAATTCGATATGAAGAAAAAAGTTCCGTTAAGAAGAGTGGGAGAACATCAGGAGCTTGCCAACCTTGCTGCTTATCTGGTTTCCGATTATTCAGCGTATATGAATGGGGAAGTGGTAACTATTGACGGTGGAGAATGGCTTCAGGGAGCCGGAGAATTCAATATGCTTGAGGCAATTCCTAAAGAAATGTGGGATGCTTTGGAAGCAATGATTAAAGCCAAAAAATCGAATTAAATTAAACTTATATTAAAAAAACTCCCGGATGTGTAACAAATCCGGGAGTTTTTTTTACCTATACACTAAATAATACTTTTCAAATGAATTTTAAACTTCCAACCCTTGTTTCGACGCTTGCAGTTGTCCTCTTTTCAGGATCTGCATATGCACAGCAGACTCCGAAATATGATTATGTAGAAGCATTTAAGCCGTTCTTTTATCCGCAGACAGGCACAGCTACCCGTTCTGCAAGCGGACAGCCGGGACATGCTTACTGGCAGAATTCAGCAGATTATCATTTGAACGTCAGCCTGAATGAAGATAAAAAAGAAATTACCGGTACAGCGCAGATTATCTATACCAACAACAGTCCTGATAAATTAGGCTTTCTCTGGCTGCAGCTGGATCAGAATCTGTTTGCAAAAGATTCAAGAGGAAATGGTGTAGTGCCGCTATCCGGGAGCAGAAACGGAGCTCATGGTGAAGAATTTAACGGTGGATATACCATTAAATCAGTCAAACTGGATGGTAAGAAAGATGTAAAATACACCATTACCGATACAAGAATGCAGATTGATCTTCCCAAAGAGCTGAAAGCCAATGGAGGTGTGGCAAAGATAGAAATAGAATATTCTTTTATTTCTCCTGAGTATGGTTCAGACAGAATGGGAGTTCAGGATACTAAAAACGGTAAAATATTTACCATCGCACAGTGGTATCCGAGAATGTGCGTATATGATGATGTGATGGGCTGGAATACACTTCCTTACCTTGGAGCTTCAGAGTTTTATTTAGAATATGGAAATATTACAGCCAATATTACTGTTCCTGCCAGTCATTATGTCGTAGCATCCGGAGAACTTCTGAATGAGAAAGAAGTGTACAGCAAAGAAGAAATCAACAGATGGAATGAGGCAAGAAACAGTGATAAAACGGTAATGATCCGTCCGGAATCTGAAATCGGTAAAAATAAAACTTCAGGAACAAAGACCTGGAAATTTAAAATTAATCAGACAAGAGATTTTGCATGGGCATCTTCTGCCGGATTTATTTTAGATGCTGCAAAAATCAATTTACCCAGTGGAAAGAAATCTTTGGCTATTTCAGCTTATCCTGCGGAGAGTGCTAGTGATAAAGCGTGGGGAAGATCTACAGAGTATACTAAAGCAGCTATAGAACATTATTCAAAAAAATGGTATGAATATACGTATCCGGCTGCCACCAATGTAGCTGGAAATGAAGGTGGAATGGAATATCCGGGAATTGTTTTCTGCCATATGGATTCCAAAGGAGAAGATCTTTGGGGGGTTACAGACCATGAGTTCGGACACAACTGGTTTCCTATGATCGTTGGATCTAATGAAAGACTGTTTGCATGGATGGATGAAGGGTTCAATACATTCATTAACGGGCTTTCAACGGAAGCTTTCAATAAAGGAGAATATTACCGTAAACCGAATCTGGCAAGATCAGGAACGTATCTGCTAACCGACAGCCTGGAGCCTGTAATGGTAGGTCCGGATAATATGAAAGAAAGAAGTATCGGAGCATTGGCTTACTATAAGCCGGGAACAGGATTGGAAGTTTTAAGAGAAACAATTTTGGGTCCTGAAAAATTTGACAAAGCATTCAGAACCTATATTGACCGTTGGGCATTCAAACATCCGACGCCATGGGATTTCTTCCATACGATGGAAAACGTTTCCGGAGAAGAACTGAACTGGTTCTGGAGAGGATGGTTCTTTAATAAATGGAAAATTGATCAGGCGGTTAAGAACGTACAATATGTAAACGGAAACTTTAAAAACGGCGTTCAGATTACGGTTGAAAATATTGGCCAGCTGCCAATGCCTACAACCGTACAAATCAAATTCAAAGACGGAACAACACAGACGGTAAAAATTCCTGTTGAAGTTTGGAAAAGAAATACTGAATGGACATTCAAGGTAGAATCCAGCAAGGAAATTGATGAGGTGAAACTGGATCCGGATTCTGTTGTTCCGGATGTCAATCTGGAAAATAACAGCAAAAAACCGGCATAGAAAGGTTGAATCTATTTAAATTGGCGACTATATACAATTTTACGCCATTGTCATTCTGACGAAGTAAGAATCTCATGTAAAACCTGGATTCTTCATTTCACTGCGTACATTCAGAATGACAGAGTCATAATAATAAGTAAGATAGCAGATTAATGTAAAATTGTATATGATTGCTTTTAAAATTAACGCAAAGGTTTACTGTCTCATGTTGATTCTTAAGGGAGCAAAGATGGAATCAATGGAATTGATTCTTTCTAAGCGTAAGCATATCCATGCAGCTTCATCAGCAACTTTGTTGCTTTCTCAGTTTCCTTAAAAATAATAATAGTTAATATGATCTTTGCGTCTATAAAATAAATATTTGCTACATATATTACAAAAGCCTGAACTTATACCGTAAGTTCAGGCTTTTTATTTTTTTAGGGTGTTTTTCCTGAACAAGTAGAGGTGTTCTCCTGAAATGTTTTGAAGCCCGGTGATCTAATTTTGTCCCACAATATTAATCAAAAACAAAAAACATGGAAACATTAAAATCAGTGCTTGAAGCAAGTCACGCCAAAAAAACAAAAAATGAGTTAATCGACCTTTTATCGGGAGTAGAAAAAGTACTGACTCCGGCAGTCTATGAAAAAGTGTCAGGAATTGAAACCTCAGAACTGAGTTCATTGACGAATAAGGAATTATTAGCAATTGTAGACGAGTTCAAAAAGAATTATGATGAAAAGTGGGAAAAATCTTTTTCCGGTGCCTCTTCTGAGATCATGAAACTGATTGCCGGTAGAATGTCTGCCGATGAAGAGATCTTCAGAACTTCAGATGCTGCCAATGCAGATTTTGCAGCAGAATTGGGAAGCATCGACTTTGCAACGATTATTGGCGGACCTTTGGATGCTTGTGTAAAAGCACAGTCCAATGCCTCAATTGCCACCGTTAATTTCATCAACGAAGTCGGTTTCGAACTTACAGATCCGGCCAATGCTGCCAGTCCTAAAAAACTGAGAATGGCAGAATTCAAATACAAAAAAAATATTCCGAACCCGGATTTTAAAGAAGATGAGCCGGTAAGTGCCACCAACCCTAAAACGATTCCGAACGATGTGGAAATTTCAGTGCCGTTTATTGCATTGCTGAATGTACCAAGCTTCAGAATTGAAACCTGTGAAGTAGACTTTAATGTGAAACTTAATTCTACATACACAAAAGACGTAAGTGATGAATTCGGGATCAATGCCGGAGTATCCGGTGGATGGGGACCTGTGAAATTCAAAGTGGATGTCTCCTATAAGAGAACTTCCAGTACAGGAATTAAAGTGGAAAAGGAATATTCTCTTGGGGTAAAAGTGCGTGCAACCAATGACGAAATGCCTGCAGGGCTTGAAAAAGTGCTTGGACTTCTTTCACAATAATTAGATTTTACGAAAGATGATAAAACTATCAGATTACCTGGATTATCTCAACAACGAGATAATTCAGGCTCGTAAAAAAGCAGACGAAAATGCGGTTCTTATTGCCAAAGAATATGCCCGCCATGAATACCTTAAGTATTTCAAGGTTCCGCGCTATGCTCTGCCAAGTGTAAAGATGGACATTCCGATTAAAATTACGGATATCGATTCAGATTCCAAATATAATTTCAAACTGAATCAGGATCAGTTTGTGACAGAAATAAATGAAAGAATCCGTCTGGTGAATAGAGAGAAGAAATTTAATATTCCCGAAATCAGCAAGAGACAGCTTCAGACTGAAGAATTCAAAACCCTGTTCAGTAAACTGGAAAAAAATGATCAGAAATTCGGGCAGCTCCCAGCCAATGAAGTGCTCAAACTGGATCTCAGAAATAAAATGCAGCTTTTAAATTCAGGGATCTTCAGACCGCAGGAAGGAACAGAAGAAGAAACCGATGAACTGAAAGAAATTTTTTCAAAAGTTCTGCTGAATAAATATACGCTGGTGAATGCAAAGTTGAACAGCATTTACATAGATCCCAATACAAGCGCAGTAGAAGATAAAGATAAACTATTCATCAATCTTCATGTGGAAATGGAGGAGGAAGGAATCAGGATTGTTTCCTACAAAGATAAAGACGGTAACGAAATAGAACAGATAACTTTTGAGTAATGCAGGAACTTATTCACTTTACGGTACAGAAAATCAAAGAACTGCTGGAACAGTTCAATGAAGTTCAGGCTTTATACCTGTCAAAATCATTTGACTTTGATGCCCGGTTTGATGCATTTCTCAATGAAGTTCTGGAGTATTTCCGTACCAAAGGAAACACCAGCCACGAATCCGAAGTGCTGAAGGTAATGAATATGATTTCTACCGTTAAAAGAGGCTTTAATCCTATTAAAATGGAGAAAATAATGACGGGAAGAAGAGAAATGCTCGCAGGATTCTCATTTAACGGGATGGAAAGTATTTATGATATTCTCATGGAAATATATGCCAGGGAAAACAAAAAACTTGAGGAGGCGGAAGAACTTATTTCAGGAATCATTGTCTCATTATATCAAAATGGTATTCTGGATGATGAAAAGCTGAAGGACATGAACTCCGTTCCGAAAATTGAACGTTTCTGGACTTCACTGGCTGAACAGAATACAGCGATATCCGGGATTAATAAGAAACTCAGACTGACCATTATTCCGGAGGATATTTTTCTTATTCTCGAAAAGATATTTCTGAAATTAATTTAAAAAAGATTATTATGGAAACCGGAAGATATATTGTTCTGCTGCAGAACCAGCAGAAAAATGCACTCAAAAAAATTGAGAAAGAGCTGGAAGTGAGTATCACCTCTTCAGAATTTCTATCGAAAGAAAACCGTTCTTATGAAATCATTGATAATGACAATGGAGTACTTTACAAAAATCTTGGGGTTCTGGTGGTGGAAAATATGGACGAAGACCAGTTGAAAAGTGCTGTGAAAGATGAATCCAATTCTATTGTATACTACGAAAAAGAAAGAGAATTTTTTCCTGCAGATGAATTGCAATTGATTAATGAGCTTAAAAAACAGTCTGCCGGGCTTGCAGAAAAAATCTCAGAACTTGAAAAATATATTACCAGCAAACCTTTACCTCAAAAATCATTTATTGAAATGGAATGGGGATTAAAAGCGATCGGACTGGAAAATGCCAGCTCCACAGGAAAAGGTATTGATGTATGCATTCTTGATACCGGACTTGAAATTTCCCATCCGGATTTTTCCGCCGAAGTGATTGAAGGGAAATCTTTTATAGATGGTGAGGACTGGAACAGAGATCCCAACGGACATGGTACCCACTGTGCAGGAGTGGCTGCAGGAAATACAAGAAGTGATAATGGAAGACGTTACGGAATAGCTAAGGATTGCAACCTGAAAATAGCAAAAGTGCTCGCAGACAATGGAAGAGGAACTACCAGCAGTGTCATTGATGCGATAGACTGGGCCATTTCTAAGAAATTCAGAATATTGTCTCTTTCACTAGCTTCTCCTGTGAAGTTTGATGATCAGCCGTCTGTTCTTTTTGAAACAATTGGAGAAAGAGCACTGGAAAACAACTGTCTTATTATCGCAGCAGCAGGAAATGACAGCAACAGGCCACAGATTCCACAGCCTGTTTCCATGCCAGCCAATTCAAAATCGATCATGGCTGTTGGAGCTATTGACGGACAAATGAAGATCGCCAGATTTTCAAACGCAGGTCTTAATCCATCTACAGGCGGAAGCATCAATGTCTGTGCTCCCGGAGTAGATATTATCAGTTCCTATCCTAAAAATGCGAAGAACAAAAATAACCTGTACTATACAATGAGTGGTACCAGTATGGCCGCACCGCATGTTTCAGGGCTTGCTGCGTTGTATATGGAACAGTTTCCCGATAAATCGGCAAAAGAGATCTGGGAACTGATTGAAAACAAAGCAAGACCTGTTGAAGGGATAAAATACAGAGATATTGGAAATGGTTTAATACAGGTATACCTATGATCACTTATCTCGCAGTTTTAAAGAAAGATATAAATTTTAAAAGGCTTGAAGCTCTTCTCAAAAGTAAAGGCATAAAACTGGCCTCTCACTATAAAACCTTGGGAATTGTAAAACTTGAAAGTCAGCTGCCGGTTTCGGAGTTCGAATTTCAGGAATATTTTATATCTGTAGAAGAAGAAAAAGATAATTTAACAATATAATCACATCAATAAAGCTTTTCTGTCGCAGAGAAGTTTTATTTTTGTCTCTTAATGATAAAATAACATATGAATTTCAGATTTTCAATGGTGTTTCTGATGTTTTTTGCATTGGGATTTTCACAGGACCTTACCGTAATGAGTTTTAATATCAGGCTGAATGTAGAGTCGGATAAAGACAATGCCTGGCCAAAAAGAAAGCAGGATGTTGCCGATTTACTGACGTATTATCATCCTGATTATTTCGGAGTACAGGAAGCGCTTCCCGAACAGATGAAAGATATTAAATCAGGATTAAAAAACTATGATTATATAGGAGTAGGAAGAGATGACGGCAAAGAGAAAGGAGAGTTTTCTGCCATCTTTTATGACACAAACAGACTTGAAGCAGTAAAATCAGGGACATTCTGGTTATCTGAAACTCCGGAAAAACCATCAAAAGGCTGGGATGCCGCACTGAACAGGATCTGTACTTACGCCATATTTAAAGATAAAAAATCGAAGAAAGAATTCCTGGCGATGAATCTTCATTTTGATCATGTAGGAAATGTGGCAAGAGTAAAATCTTCGGAACTGATTCTGAAAAAAATCAAAGAACTGAATCCAAAAAACCTTCCGGTGACATTGAGTGGAGACTTTAACCTGACAGATGATTCAGAACCTATTAAAATCCTTTCTCAGAATATGAAAGACAGTTTCTATCACTCGGAAACCAAGCATTATGGTCCTGTAGGAACTTTCACCGCTTTTGATGTCAATACAGTCCCGAAAGACAGAATCGATTATATTTTTACACAAGGCTTTAAGATCAGATCTCACAGACATATCAATGACAGAAGAGAAAATCTCTTGTATCCGTCAGACCATTTTCCGGTGATTGTGAATCTTTCTCTATAAAAATCAATTGGTTGGAAAATCAATTTCAAATCCAATTCCTCTCAGGGATTGGATTTTTATTTGGGGATCACTGATGAAATATTTACGAAGCCTGCTGATAAACACATCAAGACTTCTTCCGGTAAAATAATCATTGGTTTCCCAGAGATTATCAAGAATATTATCTCTGGTGATGATCGTCCGGTTGTGTTTCAGAAGGTACAGCAGTAATTCCTGTTCCCGTATGGTCAATCGGGTATTCCCGTCAGGATGTGACAACAGAAGTTTGGTAGTATCCAGTGAAAACTCTCCTATCTTTATTTGGCTTTCCGTAACGGTGGGAAGTGTTCTTTTCAGAATATTTTTAATTCGTAAAACAAGTTCTTCAGGGTCGCAAGGCTTGGAAATATAATCGTCGGCACCTATTTTCAATCCGGTCAATCGGTCTATTTTTTGATTTTTAGCCGTTAAAAATAACAATGGGAAATTGCTTTTTTCCTTAATGATCATTTTCGCCAGAGAAAAGCCATCAATATTGGGCATCATCACATCCAGAATTCCTATCTGAAAGGGAAAATCAGCCTGAAACAATGGTACGATATCTTCCGGATTCTGAAACCAGCTGACTTCAAAATCTTCCAGTTCAAGATATTGTTTAAGAATCATTCCGAAATCCGGATCGTCTTCTGCCAGAAGGATTTTAGTTTTCATAAGGAATTGATATTTTAAAAGTACTGCCTGTATGAAGCTGGCTGGAAACCTCTGTTTTACCACCATAACTGGTAATAATTTTTTTCACGAAATAAAGTCCCAGTCCCAGTCCTTTGCTATTGTGAATATTGTTATTCTGTATTCTGTAGAATTTTTCAAAAATAGTATTCAGTTCTTTAGCCTCCATGCCCTGGCCATTGTCAGCAACTTCAATTTCCAATTGTTGAGAATTGTCGCGGATATGTATTGTAATAGCCGATGCTCCATATTTCACACTGTTTTCACAAAGGTTTTTAATGACTGTTTCCATCAGGTTTTTATCAAAAGGAAGTTTTTGTGAAACGGTATTTTCGAGGTTAAAATCACAATTTGGGTAAGTAACGGAAAGATCCTGGATAAAAAACTTCCAGTCCTCAGGTTGCATAACAGTCATTTCATCCGGAATTTCATCCTTATGAAGTTGAAGCATAAGACTTTCGAGCCGGGAAATCTGTCTGTCTATAAGAGGCAGCGTATCAGGATTCCATTCCTTTTTTAATGCTTTGGAAGCTATTTTTAAAGTGGCAATAGGCGTTTTAAATTCATGTGAAATGTTATCCACAATGCTGTGGAGAACTTCCACCTGCTTCTGCTGCTGAATAAGATTTCTGATCGTGAAAATATAAAGCAGAAGAACTCCCGAAAGAAGAATAATGCAACATATAATCAATAAAGTAAGCTCCTTGAAAACAATACTTTTTATATTTCTGATCTCAAAATCGGTCTGGGTTTTAACAAGAAAAGTATTCTTTTTTTCAATATGCCCCTTATCCGAATCATTTCTTTTGGTACTGGAGGTTTCCCAGCTTCCGATACTCGCAATACGCGGCTTTTTGATCTTGTCTTTTGTCTCAAAAATAACAATAGGTTCGGTAATTACTTTTGAACTGTCCGGAAGATGTACAATAGAAAGATATCTTATTCTGGCCGAAATTTCGTAACCGTCTTTCTGGTAACGGCTGTCAATATAATGAATCAGTCTTTCTCTGGCAGATTTTCTGTTTTCTATGAAATAGCGGAGAAAATCTTTTTTGCTGATCTCCTTATTATGATACTGTATGATGATTTCCTGAAGAGAGTCATCATTCCTTTCTTTTACTTCCTGTATATCTTCAAGATCGTCTGTGTAATTGGTAAGCCCGTCATTCACGGATCTGTAGATGTCTCTCTCTTTTACCTGATAGGTTTTATACATAAAATAAACCTGAATTCCCAGTAAAAGCAGGAACAGAGCGGCAAAAACCGAAATCAGAATTTTACTTTTGGCTATCATTAAAACAAAGATAAAACTTTAGCCATGTTCCGGGAATGATTATTTTATTATTAACCTTCCGTTAACCATAGTTTTGAATCTTCAAAAACAGTTTCATTTCTTTATCTGAAGCTGGTAATTTTATGACAGAAAAGACATTAACCCATCATTAACCTTCTATTAACCGTATTTTTACCAGCCAATATAGAATTTTGTACCCATAGAACAGAACAATAGTTTTTGTTTGAACGAATAAAAAAATAACCATGTATAAAATTCTTTTTCTTCTGTGTTTTCCAGCTTTGATTCTTGCCCAGCAACAAAAAACTGAAGGTACAGTGATGAACACCGAAAATGAAAAACTTTCTTTCGTAAAGGTAGAAGTATATAACGCTCAGAATGCATTGATCAAAGAATTAAAAACGGATGAACACGGGAAGTTTGTACTCGAGGGTATAGAAAAACAGGATGTAAAGCTGATAGTTAAAAATCAGGGATATTCTTTATTTGAGAAAAAATTGGATTTAAAAGAGCCTGAACCTCTGAATATCGTTCTTAAAAAAGAATCTCAGGAAATAGAAGGAGTAGTCATGACGAAACGTAAGCCTTTGGTGAAAAGAAAGGTAGACCGTCTGGAATTTAATGTGGAAAACAGTAATATTTCTTCGCTCAATGCCTGGGAAATCCTGAAAAATACACCAGGTGTTACTATCAGCAACAGTGTATTGAGTGTAAAGGGAAGTACCGGAATTCTGGTGACGATTAATGATAAAAAAGTAATGCTTACAGGGGATGAGCTTAAAAACCTTCTGGAAAATACACAGGGAGATGAAGTGAAATCTGTGGAAGTGATTACCAATCCACCTGCAAAATATGAAGCCTCAGGAAGCGCAGTACTGAATATCGTTCTGAAAAAGAATAAAATTGAAGGTTACCGTGGCATTCTCTCATCCAAATATGTACAGACACAATATGCGAAAGGCGTTTTCGGTCTTTCCCAATATTATAAAAAAGATAAACTTTCCATTATGGGGAGCTATTATAAAGGGCTGGGAACGTACTACCGGGAAGGAACAGATTATGTAAACTATCCGGAAAGCCAAACCCGATGGGTAAGTACGATGAACAGGAAGGATAAAAACAATAACCAGAATACCCTGAATTTTAATGTGGAATATGAACTGGACAGCCTGACCAATCTTAGCCTCAACTACTCAGGGTATTTTTCTCCAAAATCCTTCGGAAACTATAATGTTCCTACGCTGATCTTTAACCAGCAGGATAGGGTAGAATCTGATTATACTACCATCAATGATCATCGCTCACGTTCCATCAATAACTCTGTAAGTTTTCAGATAGACAGGAAAATGAATAAGAAAAGCAGCCTTTCCTGGATTAATTATTTTACCGGAAATAATGCCGATAAATATCAGAATGTAATCACCTATCTGAATTTTGCAGGGCAACCTCCCAAAGAAGATAATTTCCTTACCCAGAATAAAGCAGATGTTCAGCTATATTCTACCCAATTCGATTACCAATGGAAAGGGGATAAACTGGAACTAGAATCGGGGATTAAGTATAGTTTTGTAAAAACCAGCAGTCAACTTGATTTCTCTGATAACGAGAACGGAACACTACAATACAGACCGGAAAAAAGCAGTATTTTTGATTATAAAGAACACAATTTTGCCTTGTATTCTTCATTAACCTACAATATCGGGAAGTGGAATTTCAAGGGAGGTCTTCGTGCGGAAATGACAGATCTTGAAGGTGTGGTTTCAAAACCTTATGAACTGAATAAAAGTAATTATTGGAAATTCTTTCCCACTTTTTATGCACAGTACACGACAGAAAATAAACAGGAATTCGGGTTCTCCTATGGGAAAAGAATCAGCAGACCGTCCTATTCATGGCTGAATCCTGCAAAATCTTACTACAATCTGTTTTCCTATTATCAGGGGGATCCCAAATTAAAAGCAACGATTACCCACAATCTCAATCTTACTTATTCATGGAAAGACTGGAATCTGGATTTGTACTATAGAAAAGAAATTTATCCGTCCATGGAAATTTCCTATCAGGAACCCAGTACGAATAGTCTGATCTATTATTTTACCAATATTGAGAAAGGAGAGGCTTTCGGATTAAGCTTTTATAAAAATTTCCAGGTGAAACCATGGTGGAATATCATCCTTTCTGAAAACCTTGAACACAATGAAAATTATTTCACAGGAGTTGATGGAATGCTGTATAAAAATAAAGTCTGGAACTGGGTTTCAAACATTTCAACAAGCTTTACGCTCGATAAAAACAGCGACTGGAAAATGGAAATGGGACACCGCTACTATTCTCCCGGCATACAGGGAACATTCAGGATATCTTCTCTATGGTCGGCTTATTTTGTAATGAACAAGAAATTCTTTAGTAAAAAACTGGAAGCCAGCCTTATTTTTAGCGATATTTTCAGATCTACAGAGCAGAAAGTCAGTACAAAATATGCAAATCAGGATAATTATTTTCTTGATTATACCGATACTCAGGGAGTAACATTTTCATTGAAATTCAACTTTGGAAATCAATCAGTTAAAAATGCCAAAACAATTAAAAAAACAGCCGAACAAGATAGATTGTAGAATATTTTAATATAAAAGTTAATCACGGTGAAATATTATTGTGAAAGAATGCTCATCTGATGGCACATTTTCGCTATTTTTGATGCCTATCTTTAAAGAGATCGCTATGAAGAAAATTTTTTCCGGAATGCTGATCGCAGTTTCTTTACTGCAGCTGTCAGCTCAGGAATTGTATATGCCGAGGAATATCAAAAAAGCGTATGAAAGAGGTACACGTGATATCTCCGGAGCACCAGGGAAAAACTACTGGCAGAATAAAGGAGTGTATAATGTAGAGGTGAAAGTAGATGCTGCTACAAAAGTGGTTTCCGGAAAAGAAACCATTATTTATACCAACAACAGTCCTGATAACCTGAATGAGCTGGCTATACGATTTGTGAATAACCTTCACAAGCCACAGTCGCCAAGATCAGGATTTGTATCCAAAGATTTCCTTTCATCAGGGCTGAAAATTAAATCTTTTGCGGTAAACAATGTAAAATATGAGATCAACAGTGATGACTGGAGTACTGTTGAAAAAGTAAAATTAAAATCAGCCCTGAAATCCAAATCAAAAGCTGAGGTTAAAATAGAGTGGGAATATCCATTGTCGGTTCAGAGTGGAAGAGAAGGACAGATTGATCCTGAAACATTCTATGTGGCATATTCTTTTCCAAGGATTTCCGTGTTTGATGATTACAACGGATGGGATATGCTTCAACACTCAGACAGACAGGAGTTTTATAATGATTTCAATGATTACAGTTTTGCCATCACCGCACCGAAAAATTATGTAGTCTGGGCAACCGGTGATTTTCTGAATCCGGAAGCTGTGCTTCAGCCTCAATATTTAAAAAGATATAAAGCTTCCCTGAAAAGTGATAAGCTGATGCATATTGCCACAGAACAGGAAATGAAGTCCGGTAAAGTAACCAAACAGAATAAATGGAATGTCTGGAAATTTAAAGCCAGCCATATTACAGATTTCTGTTTTGCGATGAGTAACCATTATGTGTGGGATGCCGCCAGCGTTCAGTTAAAAACAAAAAGAGCCAGCGTTCAGGCAGGATATAAAAACGGAGCTAAAGATTTTGAACATTATGTAGACTGGATGCGTTACAACCTGGATTGGTTCTCGAAAAACTGGCCAGGCGTAGAATATCCTTATAACGTAATGACGGCTATCCAGGGATACGCAGATATGGAATATCCTATGATGATTAATGATACCAGTATTCCTGATGATCTTAATGATGCAAGGCTTACGGCAGATCATGAAATTGCCCATACCTACTTTCCTTTTTATATGGGAATCAATGAGACCAGATATGCATTTATGGATGAAGGCTGGGCAACCACGCTGGAATATCTTATAGGGATTGATGAAAACGGAGAAGCTGCTGCCAGGGAATTTTATAAAAACTTCCGCGTTAAAAAATGGATCAATGATCCTTCTGCAGAGCAGGATCAACCGATAATTACCATGAGTACGCAGGTAAGCGGTGCCGGATATGGAAACAACTCCTATGTAAAATCTTCATTGTCTTATCTGGCGCTGAAAGATTATCTGGGAGATGAACTCTTCAAAAAAGCATTACACCATTATATGGACAACTGGAACGGGAAACATCCTGTGCCATGGGATTATTTCAATTCTATGAATACGGGATCAGGAAAAAATCTGAACTGGTTCTTCCATAATTGGTTTTATACCAATAATTATATAGATTTAAAAGTAACAGGAGCATCCCAGATGAATGACATGCTTACCATCAACGTAGCGAATGTAGGAGGTTTTGCCATTCCGTTTGATGCCATCCTGTCTTATGATGATGGAACGACAGAAAAAATCCATTTTTCACCTTCAGTATGGGAAAAAGACCAGAAGCTGACTGACCTTGTCATTCCTATTAAGAAGAAGATAAAATCGGTACAGCTGGACGGAGATATCTTTATGGATTATACTCCGGATGACAACCGTAAAAACTTATAAAAGTAAAGCCTTCAGATTCTGGAGGCTTTCTTGTTTTAAAAATAGGCTGTCAATCGTAAACCTAGCGTGATATAATTGATTTTTTCTTTAGCAATCAGGTTGTTCAGTTCCTGATCCAGTTCAGCACTTTCCTTAATTTCATCGCTGAAGTAATAACGAATGGTTGAGTTGATCTGATTGTAATCCGTATAGAAAGTAAGACCTAATCCCGGATTAAACTTATAAGTCATAGAAGCACCTGTATTCCATCGGAAAGCTGGTTTTGGTTTATATCTGGCTATTTGGAGCTCATGGTTGGGAGCATCGATATCCTCTCCCTTTACAAATACTTTTCCAGTGGCAGTAGCGGCATATCCTCCGGTAATCTTTAAAGTAAGTTGCCATTTATCTGATAATTCATGGGAAAAATAAGGCCCAATACCTGCAGAAAGGAATCCCATGGATTGTGTTTTGATTTCATGATCACCAAAATCCTGCCCGTCATCCAATGTTATTCTTTGAGATTTAATAGGGAAGCTGCTGAAAGATACATCGGCACCCACACCCCATTTTTTTGAAAAGAAATAAGCGCCTTCCAGTCCGCCCTCAAAACCGATTTGTTTTTTATCATCAAGTTCAGATTCCCTCAGGAAGTTAGTGGTACCAAACGCAGTTCCCATTTTTAAAGAAAGAAAGGATGGATAGTCGTTACCCTGTATTCTGGATAAGATACTTAAATTATCACCCTTGTTTTTATAAATTTTGTCAATAAAAAAATACCCCAGTTCTGTTGATATAATTCCGATACCTGCGCCGGCAAGAATATCCGGAACCCAGTGTCTGTTGTTTAAATTTCGTCCAAGTCCTGTAAGAGTAGCAGAACCATATCCGGCAATACTGTAAGCCGGATTCACCAAACCATATTCTTTGTGTAGAAATGTGGCATTGGTAAAAGCCATTGCGGCATGTCCTGATGGGAAAGAGTTGTTTTTGGATCCATCGGGACGTTCCACTTTTGCTGTATATTTAATAGAGTTGACTAAAATCGCCATGATGGCTAAGCTGGTGCCGTAGGATAAAGTAGCCCGTCCTATATTATTACGCCCTTTTACACCTGCCAGTTTTAATCCATAGACTGCAGCAGCAGGAGCGTATTGCAGATAATCATCATATTTTACTTTGAAGTTGGGAAGGTATCGGTTTCTTACCTCGCGAATATTCTCTTTTTCTCCCCATGTTGCTGCGGCTGCCGTAAAAAGTAGAGCTGGAGCCACCGATATTTTTACCCATTCTTTTTGGAAAAAAGGAGTTTTCTCCTGAATTGTATACCCTGAATTGATAAGTGCCAGATCTTCCTTGAGATTTCGGGATGGGATAGTATCCTGTGCTTTAATACAGGATAATTGCAATAGTATTCCTGATGCTAATGCTATTTTTTTCATCGTAGTGGTGTTGAATTTAAATTGCGTAAAAATATTAAAAAAATCTATCCCAAAAATTGAGATAGACTATTTTAATATTTTTATAATATTTCTAAGCAATCCGGCTGATTATCTTAATCCTGCTCTTGGTCCCGATGCTGATACTACAGCCTGCATTCGTGTTTTTTGGTTGGCAGAGAACATAAACATAGATTTGTCATCTACATAATCCATATAATTCATAAACATCTGAGAACGGCTTACACCTCCACAAATTCTGTTTAGAGGGTAGGTGGGATTTCCATAATTAGGGCCGGGAGATGTAGGAGTATCATTAGAGTAATCTGTCTGGCAGCCTGTGTCTGATGATCCCCAAAGGTGTGGAAGGTTCAGGTAATGTCCTACTTCATGGGTTACTGTTCTTCCTAAATTAAACGGAGCTGAAGCACCTGTTTTTCCTATATACTGATAACCTATTACAAGGCCGTCATACCATTGTCCTGCATGTTCAGGATAATAAGCGTAGCCCAGCGTTCCAGGTTGATTGTTTTCGTCAAGAATTGAATTTACAACCCAGATATTCAGGTTTTTATTGACATCAGTAGCGTCAATTCCTCCGGTGCTGGCTTTTTTCATTTGTTCAAGATCAGATCTCCAGCCTGTTTTTGAACTCTGTTTACGGTTGGTTGCAACTAATTTGAAACGGATTTTTACATCACCTGCTGCGGCAGGCTGAAATGCCGAAGGAATTTTCGTAACATCAGAATTGGTGCCTCCGTAATCGGCATTAAGAACAGCAATTTGTTCTGCAATTCTTGTGTCAGAAACATTTTGAGTAGAAGTGTTATAGATGACATTAAAAACTACCGGGATCTCAACAGTTCCGTCTGCAAGAACTTTTCCCACTTTAAGGTTTTCTGCAAATTTTTCAGTACCGGATTCAATATCCGCTATTTTCTTTTGTAGCGCTGGGTTTTTCAAAAGCATTGCTTGTCTGATTTCTTCCGAAGGGCAGCTTCTTTTAAGAGCACTTGGAACAGAATTTTCCTGATCCGCAGGTGTTTCATTTTGAGTGGTTAAACTGTCGGTGTTACATGCCGACATAAAGCCCAGGACCAGGGCTCCCATTAAGAATTTTTTCATATCGTTATAATATAATTTGGTTGAGGGTGTGAAATTATATCATTTGTGATTAATATGCAAATCATTTATTGAAAAAGATAGTTAATTTTTAAATTATATAGTATTTGCTTGAATTAAATGTAAATAAAATGATGTTTAATTGAATTTTAGTTAAAATTAATTGTTTTGTTTATATTTAATAATCAATCGGATTTTATGCGTGAATAATTTCATGTTTTTATTGTTTTTTATAGGATATTTTATACAAACGGAATGTTGCTGAAAACGTAAATGAGATTTAATTTCAGGAGATAGATATAATAAAAAAATCTATCTCAATTTGAGATAGATCTTAAGTTTGTCAATATTTAAATTTTAATATACTCTCAATCCGGATCTTGCACCAGAAGAAGCTACTACAGACTGCATTCTTGTTTTTTGTCCTGCAGAGAACATAAACATTGCTGCATCATCTACATAATCCATGTAATTCATAAACATTACAGATCTCTGTACACCGCTGCAAGTATTATATAGCGGGTACGAAGGTTTTCCGTAATTTGCTGTAGTTTGTGTAGGAGTGTCACTTACCTGGTCATTTCCACAATTAGCATCTCCCCAGATGTGTCTTAAGTTTAAGTAGTGTCCTACTTCATGTGTTGCTGTTCTTCCCAGGTTGAAAGGTGAAGAAGCTCCTGTCTTTCCAAAATATGGAGCAGCAATTACAACACCGTCATTCCATAGACCTGCAGATTCAGGGAATGTTGCATACCCAAGAATGGTACGTCCCTGGCTGGTCATTTTACCTACAACCCATAAATTTAAATAATTGGTAGGATTAGTAGCATCAATTCCTCCTTTAGATGCTTTTTTCATATCATCATTGGTAGCCCATCCGGTTTTTGTGGTAGATTTTCTAACAGTATTTACCAGTCTGAATTTTACTTTTGTGTCACCGGAACTTACAGCCTGGAATTCAGTTGGAATTTTGCTGGCATCAGTGTTGGTACCGGAATAGTCAGCATTTAATACTGCAATTTGTTCAGCAATTCTTGCATCAGAAACGTTTTCAGCTGTAGTTCTGTATATAACATTCACTACAACCGGGATTTCTACAGTACCATCAGCTAAAACTTTTCCAAATTTTACATCGTTGGCGAACTTTTCTGTATTGGTTTCTAATGCTGCAAATCTTTGTTGGAGTTCAGGGCTTCTTTTCAATGCTTCCTGTCTGATTTCCTCAGACGCACAGCCCCTTTGAGCAAAACCTGCAGTTGCTACTGCTTCGTCAGTTGTGTTTTCATTTTGATTAGTAACGCTGTCAGTGTTACATGCAGACATTACAGTGAGCATAAAAGCTCCAAATAATAGTTTTTTCATATCAAAATCATTTAGGTTGAGGTTGTGAAATTATATTATTTGAAATTAATATGCAAATAATTTTTTAATTTATTTGATATATTGTCAATATTTGACTTGTTTGTTTGATTAAATCTTACTATTACTTGAAATGTATTGAATTTTAATCAATTTTAGAAAAACTACTGATTCGTTTTTAGTTTTTAACTATTTTATGTGTATACTTTTCGTTTAAATTTATTTTTAAAAGAATTTTTTTACTATAAAACTTAATTAGCGAAACCATTTTTAATGGCAAAAACCGCTAGCCCTACGCGGGTTTTAAGATCCAGTTTTTCACAAAGCTGATCGCGATAGCTTTCTACTGTTCTCGGACTGCAGCACATTCTGTCGGCAATTTCCTTATAACTGAGTTCGGTTACAGTGTATTTCAGAAACTCTTTTTCTCTGTCTGAAATTTTTATTGCCATTTCAGATTCAGTCTCTTTGTTCAGGTTGGAAAATATGATTTTGGAAGCCCAGTCCGGATAAAAGAAGCCATCACTATTAAGTCGGGTAAGTGCGGTTTCCAGATCTCTTGGATGGGTGTTTTTCAACAGATAACCTTTTGCTCCGCTTTTGATCATCTTGATTACACTGTTGTCATCTCCCTGCATACTGAGAGCCATAATTTTAATATCGGGATGGTTTTTTGTAAGCCAGACTGCCGTTTCAAAACCGTCCATAATAGGCATGCTGATATCTAAAAGAATAATATCAGGAATGGCATTGCCTTCTTCAAATTTTTGGATAAGGTCTTTCCCGTTCTCACTTACATAGATGACTTCAAATTCACTGAAGTTACCTATAATTCCTTCCAGGGCTTTTGCAATAAGTATATGGTCGTCAACAATTACGATAGATTTTTTCATGACTGCTTTTTTAAGATAATATTGATTTGGGTTCCTGCATTTTCCCGGCTTTCCATACGAAAACTAGCTCCTATGATTTCAGCTCTGTTTTTCATATTGGTAAGGCCTATTCCGTTGGATTTGATCTGTGAAGTATCGAACCCGATTCCATCATCACGAATATCAAGTTCCCAAAGGATGTCTTCAGACGTATTCAGGCTGATAAAAATATTTTTACAGCGGGAATGTTTTATACTGTTCTGAATAAACTCCTGGGTAATCCTCAGAAGGACATTTTTATGAACAAAGCCTAAGTCCAGTTGTTTAAAATTATGCTCAAAACTTACATGGCACTTTTTAAAGGAATTGGTATTGTCTACTTCTTCCTGTATCAAAGTTACAATTTCCTTCTGGTTGATATTGTCGTCTGTAAGTGTTTTTGACAAGCTTCTGAGATCCTGCAAAGATTGGTTGATGATTTGTGAAACCTGATCAATTCTTTCACTTGCTTCGGATACTTTATTTTCATAAAGCATCTGTTGTACATAGAGGCTTACCAGGGTAAGTTTCTGACCAATATTGTCATGCAGTTCTCTTCCGATCTGCTGCATGGTGGCCTGCTGAATTTCCAATTGGGTAGAAAGGAGCTCTCTCTGATGAAGTTCATTTTTTCTTTCAATTTCATTCAGATGTTCCTTCTTGCGTTGTTTGTAACTTCTGATGTAGATCAAAACTGCCGTTACAAACATTACAAAAAGTATATTAAATAGAATGATAACTATTAAGAGCTCTGTTTTCCCCATATAAATGAACTTGCAAATAAGATATACATCACTGAAACTGATACCAGAAAATAACTAAAATATATATCCCAAATTTCCTTGTATTTTACCAGAAGTGATAAAAATGACATAAAAGGTAATGTTCCTATATATGATAGGGTAATCCCAAGATTAATATAAAACATTTTGTTTTTATTGAAATTGAGAATTTCCTGTGAAGTAATTTGTTTATAGTACTCCATTATTACCAAAAGCATCAAAATAAGGCACCCAAACGTATAGTTGAAAGCAAATACAATTTTACTTTTGGAAAAATATAATTCGTTGGGAATAAATGAAAGCAGATATAAAATGGAAAATATCCAAAACAATTTGGGTTTTCCTAAAGATTTTGCAGCATATAACCAGTAAAAAAATACGAACTGGATTGGCATTAAAAGGTAGTTGTAATACTGGGCTTTGGTAAAATGAACAAAACTTCCCCACTTGCCATAAGCTTCCCCAAGAAAAATAAATACCAGATATAACACAAAAAATTTCCAATATTGTTCTTTTAAACGGTTATAATGAAAGAGCGCTATGACTGCAGCAAGTCCTTCAGCCCAAAGCAGACTTTGTTGTGCAAATTCCTGGAATTCTGTCATACAGTTTTGATATAATATACTACAATTAAAAAGACTCTCCTAAAGGAGCTTTCGGTGGAACAAGTATTCCGTTATTTTCTCCAAGACCGGTGTCGTCATCTTCTTCCGTACCTTTGTTTGCTAATACTAAAGATTTTCCTTCAGCACTCTGAAAAGGATTGAAATCATAATCAATAAGCTCTCCGGTTTCATTAGCTTTTTTTAATGTTGGGATCATCACCAGCGTGTGTCTTCCTGCATATTCTGTCGGAACAGGATGTGAATCCATGATAGACCAGTTTTCCTGTTTCGGATAAGTAGCATAATAAAATCTGATCCCTAAGTCTTCTGAAGATGCAGCTGGGTTCACTTTGGTAGCTTCTTCTTCGATCTTAGCAATAAAACTTTTTAGTTTAGGAAGATCAAACCAGATGGAATGAGCATCTTGTATTCCTAAAGCGGTATTAATAGCATTGAGATGATTTTGACGGTAATTGTCAATCAGAGCCTGGATAAGACTGTTTGACATGATTCCAGGTTCCAGTGGATTGTTTGATTCTGTATTCATAGCTTAGTGGTTTGCAGATAAAACTTAATTAATATGCAAATTTCGGAAAAATAATGGTAGAAAATGTATCTGTTAATAGGGAATTACACTGTTATTTTTACCGTGATTTTACGGATTGTATATTTTATAAAGAATAAGTTGGAATTTGGAGAAAATCTTTCAATCTGAATTCTTTGAAAGGCATACGGGGGGCAAAACACAAAAGGTCGCCTTTCACAAGCGACCTTTTATATTGTTTTTTAAATTTTTTACAGAACTCTTAATCCTGCGCGAGGGCCGGATGCTGAAATGGTAGCCTGCATTCTGCTGTTTTGTTGTTGTGTAAACATAAACAATGTTGTTTCGTCAGAATAATCCATGTAATTCATAAACATTACAGAGCGTGAAACTCCTCCGCAGGTTTCGTATCTCGGATAAGTTGGTACACCGGAGTGTTTTGTAATCTGTTGAGGTGTATCATCTACGAAATCGTTACCACAGTTGGCGTCTCCCCAGATATGTCTTAGATTTAAGTAATGTCCAACCTCGTGTACTGTTACTCTTCCCTGATTATGAGTGGCATCAGGACCACCTTCACCCACATAATCGTCCATCATAACAACACCGTCGTTCCAAAGTCCTGCATCTTCCGGGAAAGTAGCATATCCTAAGACATATCCGGACTGATACGGCATATAATCAACTACCCAGATATTCAGATACTGGTTAGGATCCGTAGAGTCCATTCCTCCTGTAGATGCTTTTTTCATTTTATCATCCGGTGCCCATCTGGAAGTCTTTGTCGACTTTCTGTTAATGCCCGCCAATCTGAATTTAATTTTGGTATCTCCTGCATTTACCGGTTGAAATTCTGCGGGAATCTTGGAAATATCAGAATGTGTAGATGCGAAGGCTTTATTAAGTACATCTATTTGGGAATTTATCCTGGCATCTGATACGTTATTTGATGCTTTTGTGTAAAGGACATTGAAGATGACCGGTATTTCTACGCTTCCGTCAGGCAAAACTTTACCCATTTTTTTCTGCTCGATATAGTTTGCGGTCTGGCTTTCTATCTGAAGCATTCGCTGCATAGCTGCAGGATCTTCAGCAAGGTGTTTTTTTCTGAGAATATCAGAGCCGCAGAAGGCCTCTTTGCCGGCTGTGATATTGGTTTCTTCCACGTTTGTGTTCTCTGGAGTAATGTTTTCTGTTTCATTATTATTACATGAAACCAGGAGTGTGATTAAGACTCCGAAAATTGTTTTTTTCATAAAATCTCGTTTTTAGTAAAACGAATATAGGTGAAATTTTAATATGATATATTTAATTAATCAGTTATTATTTTATGTTAAATTTAATTTATTTTTATTTTGTATGAAATATTTACATTATTAATATTATTTTTTAATAAATATGCTACAGATTAGATTTTTTAATAGGAATATTTTTTTCTAAAAATTTGAAATTAAATGTAAATTATTATTTATTGAAAATAAATTGCTTAAAAAGATGTTGGTATAAAAAATAAGTGCTGCAGATTATTCTACAGCAATTACTTACAAAAATAATGTATATGAAAAAAAACTATTTTATTATTCAGTAGGTCGGAAAACCAAACCTGTTTCTACAAAGTAATCCAGCGTAATTCTATCTCCATCATTTACATTTCCGGCAAGAATCTCTTTAGAAAGTTTGTTTAAAACTTCCTGCTGAATTACTCTCTTCAGTGGTCTTGCTCCGAAGGCAGGATCATATCCTTTGTCCATCAGATAATCTACTGCGTCCTGAGTGAAAGTCATAATAATGTTTCGTTTAGATAACATTTCATTAAACCCTCTCAGCTGATACTGAACAATTTTTCCGATTTCTTTTTTTCTTAAAGGCTGGAAGAGTACAATTTCATCAATTCTGTTCAGGAATTCCGGACGCAGCGTTTGTTTCAGCAGATCGAATACTTCGTCTTTTGTTTTGTCTACAATTTCATCCTGATTTTCCTCCGTAAGATTCTCAAAATTCTCCTGAATCAGATGTGATCCTAAATTGGAAGTCATAATGATGATGGAATTCTTGAAATTCACTACACGGCCTTTATTATCCGTCAGACGTCCGTCATCCAAAACCTGAAGTAATGTATTGAAGACATCAGGATGTGCTTTTTCAATCTCGTCTAAAAGCACTACGGAGTAAGGTCTTCTTCTAACTGCTTCAGTCAATTGTCCGCCTTCATCATAACCTACGTATCCTGGAGGCGCTCCTACTAATCTGGAAACACTGTGACGTTCCTGATATTCACTCATATCAATTCTGGTCATATTGTTCTCATCATCGAATAAAAATTCCGCCAGTGCTTTTGCCAGCTCGGTTTTACCTACTCCGGTAGTTCCCAGGAATAAAAAGGATCCGATAGGCTTTTTATCATCACTCAATCCGGCTCTGTTTCTTCTGATCGCATCTGCAACTGCCTGAATCGCTTCATCCTGTCCCACAACTCTGTGGTGCAGTTCAGCTTCAAGATTCAGTAACTTGTCTCTTTCTGATTGCAGCAATTTGGTGACAGGAATACCTGTCCATTTAGCAATCACTTCAGAGATGTTTTCAGCAGTCACTTCTTCTTTGATCAGTTCATTCTGATGATTCTGCATTTCGAGTTCAACCTTGGCAAGCTCTTCTTCCTTTTCACGAAGTTTTCCGTATTGGATCTCCGCTACTTTTGCATAATCTCCTGCTCTTGAAGCTCTTTCAGCTTCAAGTTTCAGAGACTCAATATCTTTTTTGATCTGAGTAAGATCTTCACTTTTCTGTTTTTCTTTCAGCCATTTGGCATTGATCTCATTTCTCTGTTCGGATATTTTGGCAATATCTTCCTTAAGGTGATCAATCTTGGTCTGGTTGCCTTCTCTTGAAATAGCCGCAAGCTCAATTTCCATCTGCATGAGTTTTCTGTCCAGAACGTCCAGTTCTTCCGGTTTGGAATTGATTTCCATTCTCAGCTTTGCAGAAGCCTCGTCAATAAGGTCAATGGCTTTATCCGGTAAAAAACGGTCTGAAATATATCTTTGAGACATTTCCACAGCGGCAATAATTGCCTCATCTTTGATTCTTACTTTGTGGTGAGCTTCGTATTTATCTTTAATACCACGAAGGATAGAAATTGCAGATTCAGTATCCGGTTCTTCCACCATTACCTTCTGGAAACGTCTTTCCAACGCTTTATCTTTTTCAAAATACTTTTGGTATTCGTTCAATGTAGTGGCACCAATGGCTCTTAATTCTCCCCTTGCTAAAGCAGGTTTCAGAATGTTGGCTGCATCCATTGCTCCTTCACCACCTCCGGCTCCTACCAAAGTGTGGATCTCATCGATGAAAAGAATAATCTGTCCATCAGACTTGATTACCTCATTCACCACAGATTTCAGTCGCTCTTCAAATTCACCTTTGTATTTGGCTCCGGCG
The DNA here is from genome assembly GCF_005503635.1 of Chryseobacterium sp. 2VB. Classification (NCBI taxonomy): domain Bacteria; kingdom Pseudomonadati; phylum Bacteroidota; class Flavobacteriia; order Flavobacteriales; family Weeksellaceae; genus Chryseobacterium; species Chryseobacterium sp. 2VB. The sequence goes on along the minus strand of NZ_SCNC01000014.1, from coordinate 61,037 downwards.
ATCAAAGCTCCCATGTCTAATGAATAGAGAGTTTTATCCATCAGGTTTTCAGGGACGTCGCCACTGATAATTCTGTGGGCAATTCCTTCAGCAATTGCGGTTTTACCTACTCCCGGTTCCCCGATAAGGATAGGGTTGTTTTTGGTTCTTCTGGAAAGAATTTGCAAAACCCTTCTGATTTCTTCATCACGTCCGATGACAGGGTCCAGCTTACCCTCTGCTGCTAATTCATTAAAGTTTTTAGCATATTTATTTAAAGACTGATACGTTTCTTCTGAACTTGCAGAAGTAGCTTTACTTCCTTTTCTTAATTCTTTAATTGCGCCTTCCAGCAGATTTTTGGTTACACCCATATCTTTCAGCATTTTGGAAACTTCAGAAGAGGTGTCCAAAAGAGATAACCATAAGTGTTCAATCGTTACATATTCGTCACCCATCTTCTTAGCGATATTTGGTGCGTCCAGCAATACTTTGTTGGCAGATTGTGAAAGATAAATATTTCCTCCCTGAACTTTAGGAAGCTTTTCTAAATTTTCACGGTTGCGCTCTCTTACTAATGCTGCAATTGCTTCAGATTTTTTTAATAAGAAAGGCGAAATATTTTCATCTACCTGAAAAATTCCTTCAAGAAGATGTTGAGGTTCAATGCTTTGGTTGCCAAACTCCATCGCAACCTGTTGTGCTGCCTGGATGGCTTCCTGTGATTTTACAGTATATTGGTTTAAGTTCATATTTTATATATTTTTGGTAATGATTCGTTTAAAGTTTAGTTTTTAAAAAACATCAAGAAACCAAATTCTAAGGCTCAGTTTCTTAATGCCATCAATTATTTAATCATTTATTCGATGACTGTATCGCAAAAACTGTTCAATTATTAAATTTACAAAAAAAATGGACAAATTTTCCGGATATTGTATTTTTAACGGAAATTTAACTTGACAAAATTTCCGGTTTCGTCATTATCTCTTTACAATTGATGAACAAATCGTCATAGCAGATAAATAACTCAACGATTAAACTGAAGATGAAGACTTTTTTCTTTTTATGATCAAAAAAACGACAGTTTAAATCAGAATAATTACTTTTGCATTTTACCAGATGGAACTCAAAGAAAAACAGAGAAAAATACTCAACGTAGCAGTAGAACTTTTCAAAGAGAAAGGGTATATGGGAAGCTCAGTAAGAGACCTGGCTACAAAACTTAATATCAAAGCAGCATCATTGTATGCACATATCCGTTCAAAGGAAGAAATTCTGGAATGGATTTGCTTTGGCATTGCTCAGGAGTTTTTCGATGAGCTTCAGGAAGTAAAAAATACAGATATTGCTCCCAAGGAAAAGCTGAACCTGTTATTGGATAAGCACCTTTCGGTTGTTCTTAAAAACCGCGATGTTACCCATATCTATTCCAATGAATGGAAACACCTTGAAGAAAGACTTTCTGAATTTGTAGAATTAAGAAAAAACTATCAGCAAGAGGTTGAAGAACTGATTTCCGAGATCTATAAAGCTGAAAGCTGGGAGTTAAAATCTCCGTCATTTACCACCAGATTTATCCTTCATACTTTAAATAATTCCTATTTCTGGTTCAAAAGAAGCAGTGATTCTACGGATGAAATTACCGAAGAAATCAGAGAGAAAATTCTTTTCGGCCTGCTTGGAAACCAGAAAAAATAAGCACATCGGTTGTCGTTGACTACGTCAAATCTTCGATTTCTGACGAAGGAAGAATCTCGTGACAGACTGTTAGATTTTTAAAAGATTCTTCTCTACACTTCGTTCCGCTCAGAATGACATTGGACATAATTTAACCGTCTTTCTTATTTAGAATCATTCGAAATATGACAAAAGTCATAAAAATTTTGTCAGCTTCCGAAATCTTTTTAAATTTACACCTAACAAATGTTAGTTAGTTTTATGGATTTTTCAGTTGAATATCTGGAGCTGGGTCAGTTGAGACAGCTTCAATCCGACCGGTTGATCAGCCTGATCAGCTATTTGGAAGAGAAGTCGGAATTTTATAAAAAGAAATTTGATGAACTTCAAATATCCCCTCAGGATATAAGGTCGATTGAGGATATCACGAAACTTCCTATTACTTACAAGCAGGATTTAAGAGATAACTATCCGTTCGGATTATTTACGGTTCCTAAAAATGAGCTTCAGCGTATCCACTGCTCAAGCGGAACGACAGGAAAGCCGACTGTGGTAGGATATACAAAAGAAGATGTAGACCTTTTCAGTGAAGTGGTGGCAAGATCACTGAATGCTGCTGGTGCTAAACCGGGAATGCAGTTACATAATGCTTATGGTTATGGGATTTTTACAGGAGGATTAGGTCTTCATTACGGAGCCGAAATGCTGGGAATGAGTGTTCTTCCCATTTCAGGGGGAATGACGGCAAGACAGGTAGATCTTATTGTAGATTTTAAACCGGAAGTGATCTGCTGTTCTCCTTCATATGCTTTAACGATTGCTGATGAATTTGCAAAAAGAGGAATATCAGCAGATGAAATCAGTCTTAAATATGCCGTATTAGGTTCAGAGCCATGGACGGAGATTATAAGAGGCCACATTGAAGAAAGATTAGGCGTTCATGCAACCAATATCTATGGATTAAGCGAAATTATCGGTCCCGGAGTTTCCATGGAGGATTTCGAAGAGAAGGGAGGAGCTTATATCTGGGAGGATCATTTTTATCCCGAGATTTTAGATCCTATTACGAAACAGCCGGTTCCTTTTGGAGAAGAAGGGGTTTTAGTGATTACTACTTTAACAAAAAAAGCAATGCCGCTTTTACGTTACTGGACGAATGACATTACAAGCCTTTACTACGATGAAAATGCCAAAAGAACAATGGTGAAAATGAAACCCATTGTAGGAAGAGCAGATGATATGCTGATCGTACGAGGAGTAAACGTATACCCAAGCCAGATTGAAGATGCTTTTTCTTATGTAAAAGGAGTGGTTCCCAATTACTATTTAACACCTGTAGAGAAAGAACACATGTGTATTGCTTTGGATATTGATGTTGAAATAGATGACGAATTGGTAAAATCTCAGAAAATGGAAGCCAATACCGATGATTATTTTAATTTTGTCGGCAACTTTGGGAAAAACATAGAAAACGAAATAAAAAAGAGAGTAGGAATCACTACGAAAGTAAAAGTTCATGCTCAGGACAGCTTGCCAAAGTGCGAAGGTGGAAAAATTAATAGAATACTTAAAAAATAATGAATTCATTTTATAAACTTAAAACAGTTAAAGTTCAGAAAGATACTTCCGAAGCAGTGAATGTGGCGGTAGAAATTCCTGAAGAACTGAAAGACAAGTTCAGGTTTAAACAGGGACAGTATCTGAATTTCCGGATGATAATCAACGGAAATGAAGAAAGACGTTCTTACTCTATTTGTAATGCTCCAAGTGAAAAAGGCAATACACTGGAGGTACTGGTGAAATTATTGGAGGGTGGAAAGGTATCTGGCTATTTCAATGAGCATCTTCATATGGATGAAGTGCTGGAAGTAATGCCTCCGATGGGTGGTTTTAATACCTCTTATCACCCAAGCAATGTAAAAACTTATGTCGGACTGGCTGCAGGTAGCGGAATTACACCTGTATTATCCAATATTAAAGAAAGTCTTTATCAGGAACCTAACAGTAATGCTTATCTGTTCTACAGCAACAGAAGCATGAATCATGTTTTAAGAAAAGCAGAGATCGATAAGCTGGTTGAGCACTTCAATGGCAGGCTTAAAGTAGTTTATTTAGTGAGCCGTGAGAAACATGAAGATCCGGTTTTTGAAGGAAGGATTTCATCAGAAAAATTAGAACAGCTGTTTGAAAGATATACAGATATTGATGTAAAAGAAGCTACTTATTTTATTTGTGGTCCGTCAGAAATGATCAAAGGGATTGCAGATTATCTGAAAAAAGATAAAAAAGTACCTGCTATTCAGGTATTATTTGAATATTTCACTGCTCCGGATGAAGAAAATACGGAGGAAATGAGTGATGAATTCAAGGCGATTGCCAATATTGAAAGTATGGTAACGGTAATTATTGATGATGATGAATATTCATTCCATCTTAATTCTAAAAAAGAGAGTATCTTAGATAAAGCATTGAAAGACAATCTTCCTGTACCTTTTGCATGTAAAGGAGGTGTTTGTTGTACGTGTAAAGCACAGGTTTTGGAAGGAGAAGTTTTCATGGAGAAAAACTATGCGCTTACCGAAGAAGAAGTAGCCAGAGGCTATGTTCTTACCTGCCAATGTCACCCGACAACGAATGTGGTGATGCTTAATTATGATGTTTAAAAATTAATGTAACAATATAACAATGTACCAATATAACAATCATTGGTACATTGCTAGACTAATACATTGTTAAATTGAAAAAATTATGGACTTAGAAAAATTTGTTCAATACGTTCACGAAGAAAATAAAGTAGAACCAAAAGATGTAATGCCTGATGATTACAGGAAATTATTGGTTCGTCAGATTTCACAGCACGCCCATTCCGAAATTGTAGGAATGCTGCCGGAAGCCAACTGGATTTCCAGAGCACCATCATTGAGAAGAAAAATGGCTCTTTTAGCGAAAGTTCAGGATGAGGCTGGTCACGGCTTATATCTTTATTCTGCCACTGAAACATTAGGAGACGGAAGCATCCGAGCAGACCGAGATGCTACCTATGATGATATGCTGGAAGGAAAAGCAAAATATTCAAGTATTTTCAATTATCCTACCCTAAGTTGGGCAGATATCGGTGCCATCGGTTGGTTAGTAGATGGTGCGGCTATTATGAACCAGGTAATGCTGATGGGGAATTCTTACGGTCCTTATTCAAGAGCGATGGTGAAAATCTGTAAAGAAGAATCATTCCACCAAAGACAAGGATATGAAATTCTTATGGCACTATGCCGTGGTACAAAACAACAGAAAGAAATGGCTCAGGCTTCATTAAACCGTTTCTGGTGGCCGGCTCTGATGATGTTCGGACCTAATGATGACAGCTCACCCAACTCTAAAATCTCTATGAACTACAGAGTAAAAAGAGAAAGTAATGACAGTCTTCGTCAGAGATTTATCGATGTTACCGTTTCTCAGGCTGAGTTCCTTGGATTAACTATTCCGGATAAAGACCTGAAATGGAATGAGGAAAGACAGCATTACGATTTCGGAGAACTTCCCTGGGATGAATTCATGGAAATCTTAAAAGGAAACGGACCTTGCAACAAAAAGCGTATCGAAACAAAGAGAAAAGCGCAAAGAGAGAATGCTTGGGTAAAAGAAGCTGCGGCGGCTTTTGCAGAAAAACAACAAAAAGAAGTAATATAATAATGTAACAATATACCAATGTAGAAATGTAACAATCATTGTCATGCTGAGCTTGTCGAAGCATTTCATTGTTAAACTGGTACATTGATACATTGTTAAATTAATTTGATTATGGCAAATTTAGATATGTGGGAAGTGTTTATTCAGACTAAACCGGGATTATCTCACAAACACGTTGGAATTGTACAGGCACCAACAGCAGAAATGGCTTTGCAGAACGCAAGAGACGTTTATACAAGAAGAAAAGAAGGAACTTCAGTTTGGGTTGTTCCAAGTAAATATATTGTGACTTCGGAAGGCGTGGATAAAGAAGCTTTCTTTGATCCGGCTGATGATAAACTATATCGTCATCCAACTTTCTACGAGATTCCAAACGACGTAAAAAATATGTAATAAGACTTTTGAGATGATAGACAGATAGATAAAAGACCTTAAGGTTTACTTGTCTATTTTCTATCCATCTATCATCTATCCGTCTTTAAATTGATTAAACAATGAATCCATTATATAATTATTTATTAAAACTAGCAGACGACAGTTTCATTATGGGACAGCGTCTGTCTGAATGGTGCGGTGAAGGTCCTTACTTAGAGGAAGATATTGCATTGACAAATATTGCGTTGGATGAACTAGGTCAGGCGAATAACTTTTACGTTTACGCTTCAAGAGTGATTGACAACGGAAAAAGTGAAGATGATATCGCATTTTTAAGATATGAACATGAATATGTGAATGCACATTGGGTAGAACTTCCCAACGAAGATTATGCGCAGACTATTCTTAAAGTATATGTATTGTCAGTATATCAGAAACTGATGTATGAGGCTTTATCAAACTCTGCTAACGAAGAACTGGCTGCCATTGCTCAAAAGTCATTGAAAGAAGTAAGATATCACTATACTCATGCTGCATCATGGATGAAAATCTTTGCTCAGGGAACAGAAGAAAGTAAGTCCCGTCTGGTAAAAGCTATAGAAAATATCTGGGAATATACGAAAGGTCTTTTTGCTAAAACAGAAGGTGAAGATGATCTTGTTGCCTTGAATATTGCTCCCAATTCAGATGCGCTTTATGAAGAATTTCTTGCGATTACCAAGAAAGATTTTGCAGATTTTGGTTTAGAATATCCGGGAAATCCTTTCATGCAGCCAAAATCAAGAACAGGATACCATACAGAGTATTTCGGATATATCCTTTGTGAGCTTCAGTATATGCAGAGAGCATATCCGGGGTGTACATGGTAAGAAGTCATGAAGAAATTGCTTCTGGGAATATTGGCTTTTTTTCTTGCGGTGTATGTGATATTATGTATTGGTCTTTATTTCTATCAGGAGAAAATTATTTTTTATCCGGAAAAGTTACCCGAAAATTACAAGTTTACATTTGAAGGTGATTTTGAAGAAGTACCCATTAAAACGCAGGATGGAAAGCATTTGAGTTCTGTTTTATTCAAAGCTCAAAATCCCAAAGGAGTCATCTTTTATCTTCATGGAAACGGAGGATCAATAAAAAGCTGGGGAGTAGTAGCTCAGCTGTATCAAAGTCTGAATTATGATACTTTGATACTTGATTACCGGGGTTACGGAAAAAATGAAGATAAAATTAACAGTAAAGATCAGCTTTTTTCGGATGTTGAGAATGCTTACAAAGAGCTTTTAAAACGATATCCTGAGAATAGAATTATTATTATGGGATATTCTGTAGGAACAGGCTTCGCTGCAAAATTAGCTTCAGAGCATCATGCAAAACTGCTTATTTTACAGGCACCTTATTACAGTATAGAAGATGAAATGAATCAGAAATTTTCATTCCTTCCGAAGTTTTTACTGAAATATAATTTTGAGACTTGTGAATATTTAAAAACCGTTAAGTCACCAGTCGTTATTTTTCACGGTGATAAAGATGAGGTTATTAACTATAAAGCCTCTTTAAAACTTAAAAATAACTTTAAAAAAGGTGATCGTCTGATTGTATTAAAAGATCAGTATCACAACGGCATAACAGATAATTTAGATTATCAGAAAGCAATGAAAATAATCCTTGATTCTGATAAAAAATAAAATATGAATCAGCTTTTAGATTTATTAAAAACAATTCCCGATCCGGAAATTCCGGTCATTGATATTGTGGAATTAGGAATTGTAAGAGATGCACAGATTACGGGTGAAAATACCTGTGAAGTGATCATTACACCTACTTATTCCGCTTGTCCTGCCATGTTTACCATAGAGGAGGATATTATCAAAATGATGAAAGAAAACGGATGGGATGCAAAAGTAGTCACCAAGATGTTTCCGATCTGGACAACAGACTGGATTACTGATGAAGCGAGAGAAAAGCTCCGTGTTTACGGAATCACTCCTCCCGAAAAAGGAGCAGACGAACACCACATCGGAAAACCGAAAAAATGTCCGCGCTGTGGTTCCGAGAATACCAAACAGATCAGCAGATTTGGGTCTACTTTGTGTAAGGCCTCTTATCAATGCTTAGACTGCCTGGAGCCATTTGATTATTTTAAATGTCATTGATGAATAATCAACCCATACACAACAAATTTTACGGCTATGCAAAGCATAACGAAGGAATTGTTAGAATGTTAAATTATTAGACCGTTACATTGATTTATATTGTTAAATTAGTGCGTTGTTAAATAATAAATTAATAAAAACTATGTATACACAACTTGATATTGAAACGCATTTTGACGGTAAGCTGAAAATCGCATATCTTAATCAACCGGAAACGATGAACGCCCTTACAAAACCGGCTTTATCAGATCTTAGAGACTTTGTTAAAGAGTGCAGCGAAGACGAAACGGTAAGATGTGTTGCCATTTCCGGAAGAGGAAGAGCATTCTGCTCAGGTCAGAATCTGGACGAAGCTTTTGTAGTAGGCAAAGAACACCATGATCATGATATCATCAGAAAAATTGTGGTAGACTATTACAATCCATTAGTAATGGAAGTTACCCGTTGCAAAAAACCGGTTATTGCTTTAGTAAACGGTCCTGCAGTAGGAGCTGGAGCAATGTTGGCGTTAATCTCTGACTTCGTTCTAGCGAATGAGGAAGCATATTTTGCTCAGGCATTTTCAAATATCGGTTTGATTCCTGATACCGGAGGAACTTACTTCTTACCGAAACTTCTAGGTAGACAATTAGCCAATTATTTAGCATTTACAGGTAAAAAATTATCTGCAGAAGAATCTAAAGCGCATGGCCTTGTAGCAGAAGTGTTCACTGAAGAAGAATTTGTTCCGAAATCTATGGAAATCCTTGAAAGAATGGCAAACATGCCAACAGCAGCCATCAAGCTTACGAAAAAAGCATTTGCCAATTCTTATAACAACACATTAAAAGAACAGCTTGAACTGGAAGGTGATCTTCAGCAGGAAGCTGCAGAAACAGAAGACTTCATAGAAGGTGTAAACGCCTTTTTACAGAAAAGAAAACCTAATTATAAAGGAAAATAAGAACTAATATAACAATGTACCAATGTAGCAGTTTATCAATGAGATGCTTCGACAAGCTCAGCATGACAATGATTGTTACATTGTTACATTGATACACTGTTACATTATGAAATATGTAGGAATTATCGGTGCCGGAACCATGGGAATCGGCATTGCACAAGTAGCCGCAACGAACGGATGCAAAGTATGGGTTTATGACGCCAACGCAAAACAAGTAGAAACGGCAACGGTAGGTTTGGAAAAAACCTTGACCAAATTGGTTGATAAACAAAAAATTTCGGCAGAGAAAATGACTGAAATTTTAGCTAATATTTCCATTGCTACCGAATTGAAAGATTTCAAAGATTGTGAGCTGATTATAGAAGCCATTATCGAAAACAAAGAGATCAAAACCAAGGTGTTTACAGAACTTGAAAATTATGTTTCAGAAAGCTGTATTCTCAGTTCCAATACCTCATCTATTTCTATCACCTCTCTTGGTGCAGAACTAAAGAAGCCGGAGCGTTTCATCGGAATTCACTTTTTCAATCCGGCTCCATTGATGCCTTTAGTGGAAGTTATTCCATCCTTATTAACAGAAAAAACATTAGCAGAAAAAATTTACAACCTCATGAAAGAATGGGGGAAAACTCCTGTTATTGCCAAAGATATTCCCGGGTTTATCGTCAACAGAATTGCCAGACCTTACTATGGGGAAGCCCTTAGGATTGTTGAAGAAAACATTGCAACACCTGAACAGGTTGATGAAGCCATGAAAACGCTGGGGAATTTCAAAATGGGACCTTTCGAACTGATGGATCTTATCGGAGTTGATGTGAATTTTGCGGTAACAACTACTGTGTACAAAGATTATTTCTACGATCCGAAATACAAGCCGTCTTTATTACAGCAAAGAATGTCTGAAGCCAAACTTCACGGCAGAAAAACAGGAAAAGGTTTTTACGATTACAGCGAAGGAGCAGAAAAACCTGTAGCTCGGAAAGACGAAGCTTTATATCAACAGATCTTTTTAAGAATCATTTCAATGCTGATCAATGAAGCTGTTGAAGCCAAAAGATTAGGCGTTGCCAATGACGAAGATATCGAGCTGGCCATGCAGAAAGGCGTCAACTATCCGAAAGGTTTATTAAGCTGGGGTAAAGAAATCGGATATGCAAAAATCTCCGAAACCCTTCAGAATCTTTACGAAGAATATCAGGAAGAAAGATACAGACAAAGTCCCTTGCTTCGTAAATTATAAAATATACCAATGTATCAGTTTATTAATGGAACAATCATTTTATAAACATTGCTAAACTTATAGATTGTTAAATTGCTACATTTAAAAAAATAATGAATATAGATGAATTCAGGGCAGAGCTGGAGACCAGACTTTTAATTGAGAAACAGTATTTAACTCAGGAAGCTTCCTCCGTTGATGAGCAGGAAAGACTTGAGCTTTTAGGAAAATTTAATGAGAAATATAAAGAGCTGATCAAAAGATTGGCCAACGAAAATGGAATTGATTTAAACGAATCCTATCCCTTTGAAAATTCATCAGACTCAGAAAACCTTTCATACGGGCAGATTATTCTTGGGAAAACCATGAGTGTTTACGACAGATTATCAGATGAGCTGTATGAGGAAATAACAAACATATAATTAATAGAAATGAATCCAAGACAAGTAGCAGATTATATGTTCAATCAGGATTATTTTTCCCAGTGGATGAATATCAAGATGATTGAAGTAAAAGAAAATTACTGTTTAATAGAAATGCCAATCAAGAAGGATATGCTGAACGGACTGAAAACAGTTCATGGGGGAGTTACCTTTGCGTTTGCAGACTCTGCGCTGGCATTTTCTTCCAACAATACCGGAGATGCTGCCGTAGCATTGAACTGTATCATCAATTTTACCAAAGCAGGAAAGGAAGGCGATGTTTTCAGAGCAGAAAGTGTTTTGGTCAATGATACGAGGAAAACAGCTGTTTATGATATTCAGATTACCAATCAAAACAAAGAGCTGATTGCAAAATTTGTAGGAACAGTTTACAAAATCGGGAAAAAAGTAACCGAATTATAAAAAACTAATACCAGAAACCGGATTAAATAAAATGAAAAAAATATTAGTATTACTTTTCGGGATTTCAATCCTTGCAATCAATGCTCAGCAGAAAGTAAACGAATCTTTGAAAAATGAGCTTGACGAAATCATGAAGGTGGATCAGGGGTACAGAATGCTTTTTGATAACGAAACTACTTCGGAGAAAAAAGAACAGCTTTTGAAAGATCTGAATATTGACAAAGATGAATTCAAAAAGAAAAACTGGATGTTGGTGGCGGAACAGGATAGCCTGAACATGCAAAAAGTTGAAAGTATTATTGCTCAATATGGCTATCCCGGGAAGACACTAGTGGGAGAACCTACAAATCAGGCGGCCTGGTATGTCATCCAGCATTCTAATAAAATTGAAAAATACCTTCCTCTCATTAAAGAAGCAGGAAAAAAGAAAGAAATTCCGTTTACCTGGGTGGCCATGATGGAAGACCGGTATCTGATGGGTAAAGACAAGGAACAGATCTATGGAACTCAGGGAAAAGGCGAAATGACCAGAGATAAAGACGGAAAACAAATCTTTGTAAATTTTGTATGGCCTGTAAAAGATCTCAAGAATGTGGATAAAAGAAGAAAAGAAGCTGGCTTTGATTCTACTCTTGAGGAAAATGCCAAAAGAATGTTCGGAAAAGACTTCCAATATAAGCCCTACACTTTAAAACAGGCTTTAGAATTAAGAAATAAAAACAAATAAATCTGGTATTGTTACACTTTACTGGATTGTTATATTAAATAGCATTATGAACAACGTATACATCATAGACTATGTCAGAACTCCCATTTCAAAACTGCAGGGAGGATTATCAGAAGTAAGAGCCGATGATCTTGCTGCTATTGTTATTAAAGAAATAGTAGCAAGAAACCCTGAAGTTCCAGTTGAGGAAATTGAAGACGTTATTTTCGGATGTGCCAATCAGGCAGGTGAAGATAACAGAAACGTGGCCAGAATGGGGCTTTTACTGGCTGGTCTTCCTTACAAAATTGGAGGAGAAACAGTGAATAGGCTGTGTGCTTCAGGAATGTCTGCGGTAGCCAATGCATTCCGTTCCATTGCTGCAGGAGAAGGGGAAATTTATATTGCAGGAGGAGTAGAGCATATGACCCGTTCGCCTTACGTGATGTCAAAACCAAGTACTGCCTTCGGAAGAGACAGCCAGATGTTTGATACTACTTTCGGTTGGCGTTTCATCAATCCTAAAATGAAAGAAATGTACGGTGTTGACGGAATGGGGGAAACTGCAGAAAACTTAGCAGATATTCATAAGATCAACAGAGAAGATCAGGATAAATTTGCCCTTTGGTCTCAGCAGAAAGCAACTAAAGCTGAGGAAAGCGGAAGACTGGCAGAAGAAATTGTAAAAGTTGAAATTCCTCAGAGAAAAGGTGATCCGATCGTTTTCGAAAAAGATGAATTCATTAAACCAACTTCATCGATGGAAGGGTTGGCCAAACTTCGTCCCGCTTTCAGAAAAGAAGGAACGGTAACTGCCGGAAACGCCTCAGGAATGAATGACGGAGCCGCTGCTTTGATTTTAGCAAGTGAAGAAGCCGTTAAAAAATATGGGTTGAAACCCAAAGCAAAAATCCTGGGATCTTCTGTTGCAGGTGTAGAACCAAGAATCATGGGAATAGGACCTGTAGAAGCCACTCAGAAATTATTAAAAAGATTAAATCTTTCCCTTGAAGATATAGACATTATTGAACTAAACGAAGCATTTGCAGCACAGGCATTGGCTGTAACAAGAAGCTTAGGGTTGAAAGATGACGATGCAAGAATAAACCCGAACGGAGGTGCAATTGCAATCGGTCATCCACTTGGAGTTTCCGGGGCCAGAATCGTAGGTTCTGCAGCATTGGAACTTCAGAAGCAGGATAAAAAGTATGCATTGTGTACCCTTTGTATCGGTGTCGGACAAGGATATGCAATGGTCATTGAAAAAGTATAATTAATTTGAAAGTGAGCTAATTTGAAAATGTTGAAAGACATTATTAATTTTCAGATTATCTCATTCTCAGATTTTCAAATTAAAAAAATGAACATCTACTCATACCACGGGATTCGTCCCATTATAAAGCCCTCCGCCTACATTCATCCGCAGGCAGTCATTATCGGGAATGTTGAAATAGGAGAGGAAGTATATATTGGTCCCAATGCGGTCATTCGCGGTGACTGGGGTAAAATTATTATTAAAGACGGAGCCAATGTACAGGAAAACTGTACCCTTCATGTTTTCCCGAATATAGAAACGATCCTGGAAGAATCTGCACACATCGGACACGGAGCGATTATTCATTCCGGACATATTGGAAAAAACTGTCTGATTGGAATGAATTCCGTTGTAATGGACAAAGCCTATATCGGCGACGAAAGTATTGTCGGAGCATTAGCTTTTGTACCAGCCAATTTCACGTGTGAACCAAGAAAACTGGTGGTAGGAAGCCCCGCAAAAGTGATCCGTGATGTTTCTGATGAAATGATTCGCTGGAAAACAGAAGGAACAAAATTATATCAGGAGCTGGCAAGAGAAGGAAAGGAAGCAATTCTACCTTGCGAACCGTTTACAGAATATGTTCAGCAGATCCCAACTAAAATTGTTGATTACAGTATTTGGGATGATATAAAATAATAACCATTACAATTAAATATGATTAAAAAAATTGCGCTTGCATGCAGCATAATGTTTGCGGTGGGGTGTACGTTATCAGCACAGATTGTTGCTACAAAACCGCTTACAATAGGAGAAGTGAGGACCATTAAGTCCAAAACCTTAAATGAAGACAGAACGCTGAATATTTATCTTCCACAGGGATATGATAAAACAAAATCATACCCGGTAATCTATTTATTAGATGGAAGTATGAACGAAGATTTTATTCATGTTACAGGCTTAGTACAATTCTTTAATCAGATGTATTCCATGCCGGAAACCATTGTGGTGGGAGTTGCTAATGTAGACAGAAAAAGAGATTTTACCTTTCATACGGATTTGAAAGACTTACAAAAAGACTATCCTACAACAGGACATTCAGATAAGTTTATTGCATTCGTTGAAAAAGAACTAAAGCCTTACGTGGAAAGTCAGTTTAAAACTACAGATAAATACCTTTTCGGTCAGTCTTTGGGAGGACTTCTGGCAACGGAAATCCTTTTGAAAAAGCCGGAAATGTTTGATAACTATTTTATCATCAGTCCAAGTTTGTGGTGGGATGATGAAAGCCTTTTAAAACAGGCTCCACAACTACTTTCAAAATCTCCGGATACCAAAAAGTTTGTTTATGTTTCTGTAGGGAAAGGAGAACATCCGGTGATGGTAAAAGATGCTGAAGCTTTCTATGATGTTTTGAAAAAAGCAGGAAAGAAAAACTGGACGTTGGAATATAAAATGATGGAAACAGACAATCACGCAACCATTCTTCACAGAAGTTTATATGAAGGATTGGTGAAAATGTTTCCCTATCAGGAACCTAAATAGATGAGTTGCAGTTGATGAGCACTCTGAAAAAATATTGGATCATAATACTGATTGTCATAATCATTGTGAATGCTTTAGGGTTTCACTTTGCAAAAGAATCAATAGGAATTTCAGATGCTTTGGAACATGTTGAATCAGATGAGGCAATTGCTAAGCTAGAGCGTAAAGATTATTTCTATACGTTATTTGTTGAAATTGTCATCATTTTAGACGGCTGGCTGGCGCTTTTTATTCCTTATCTGATTATTAGAAACTTTATTAAAAAGATTAATCTAAGCAAAAAGTAAAAAACTATATGGAAAAGTTAAAAAACTATATCTGCGGACAATGGGTAGAAGGTACCGGAAACGGAATCCCCTTGTACAACGCCGTTACAGGAGAACAGGTAGCTGTTTCCGATACAGAAGGGCTTAATTTTGAACAGGCTCTTGACTACGGAAGAACCGTAGGATATAAAAACCTTTCTTCAATGACTTTCTACGATCGTGGAGAAATGTTGAAAAAAGTAGCACTTTACTTACTGGAAAGAAAGAAAAAATACTACGACTTATCATACAAGACGGGAGCTACCCACATAGATTCCTGGGTAGATATTGAAGGAGGGTTCGGAACTTTCTTTACTTATTCCGGATTGGCAAAAAGAATGCTTCCTAACACTTCATTTTGGGTAGATGGTGACACTCAGAAGATTTCTGCTAACGGAACATTCCTGGGAACACATATCTTAACGCCAAGTGAAGGAGTCTCAGTACAGATCAATGCTTATAACTTTCCGGTGTGGGGTATGTTGGAAAAATTATCCACTTCCTTATTGGCTGGAGTTCCTTCTATTGTAAAACCATCTCCTTTTGGATCTTACCTTACCAATGCAGTGTTCCAGGATATGATTGAAAGTGGAGTATTACCTGAAGGAGCTATTCAGTTAGTGTGCGGAGAACCTGGAAATATTTTAGATTTTGTTCAGGATGGAGATTCTGTATTGTTTACAGGTTCAGCAACTACAGGAAGAAAATTAAAATCACTTCCGTCTATTGCAGGAAATGCGGTTCGTTTCAATATGGAAGCAGATTCCCTGAACTGTTCAATTCTTGGATTGGAAGCAAAACCGGGAACACCTGAATTCGATCTGTTCATCAAAGAAGTTCGTAACGAAATGACGACAAAAGCAGGACAGAAATGTACTGCAATCAGAAGAATCATCGTTCCTGAGCATTTAATCGGTGATGTTCAGAATGCTTTGTCTAAAGCTTTAGATCAGACTAAAATCGGTAACCCACTAAGCAGAGAAACCAAAATGGGATCTTTGGTGGGAAGGCAGCAGTATGATGAAGTTTTAAGAAAAGTAAATCTATTAAAATCAGAAACAGAACTTGTCTATGACGGAAAACATGAACTGGTAGATGCCAACTACGAAAACGGTGCATTTATGAGTCCGAAACTATTCCTGAACGACAAGCCTTTCGAAAAAAATATCTCTCACGATGTAGAAGCTTTCGGGCCGGTATCCACATTAATGCCGTACAAAGATGCTGAAGAAGCTGCTGCACTGGCCAAAAGAGGAAAAGGAAGTCTGGTAGGATCTATCGTTTCCCATGACGAAAACTTTATCGCCGAAACTTCATGGAAAATGGCCTCTCAGCATGGAAGAATCTTTGTATTGAACAGAGATAACGCCAAAGAAAGCACAGGTCATGGTTCTCCACTTCCGACACTGATGCACGGAGGTCCTGGTAGAGCGGGAGGCGGTGAAGAAATGGGCGGTTTAAGCGGTCTTCATTTCTTCTTACAGAAAACAGCTATTCAGGGTTCACCGGATGTTCTGAAAGCAATAACTAAGATTTATCAGCAGGGAGCTGAGAAAAAATTCTCAGACAAACATCCTTTCCAGAAATATTTTGAGGAAGTGGAAGTAGGAGACTCTCTGGAAACAGCAGGAAGAACTGTTACTGATGCCGATATCGTTAATTTTTCCAATGTTTCATGGGACCATTTCTATGCCCATACAGATGCAACAAGTTTAACAGGTACTATTTTCGATAAGACTGTTGCTCACGGATATTTTATCCTTTCAGCAGCAGCAGGACTATTTGTTTCAGGTAAAAAAGGACCTGTAATTGCTAATTACGGATTGGAAGACTGCAGCTTCTTCAAGCCTGTATACGCCGGAGACACCATCACGGTTTATTTAACAGCAAAAGAAAAAATCAACAGAGGAGTAAAAGGAAGAAATATTCCTTCAGGTGTTGTAAAATGGCTGGTTGAAGTTGTAAACCAAAGAGATGAGGTAGTTTGCGTGGCAACAATTTTAACACTGGTAGCAAAACAATCTCCTTTCATTGATCTGAATTTGAAAAATATTCAGAAAATACTGAATGGATTAACAGAAAGTACACCTGCACTTTGGGGAAAAATGTCTCCTCAGCAGATGTTAGAACATCTTGAACAGGCAGTATTGGTAAGCTTTGGAGAGCCCGAAGCAGAAAAATGCTTTACTCCAGAAGAAAATCTTGAAAAATGGCAGGATTCTCTTTACAACCACAGAGCAATGCCAAAAGAATTTACAGCTCCATTCCTTCCGCAGGACGGTTCACTTCCGGAACCCAAACATAAAAATCTGGAAGCAGCAAAACTGTCATTCATGGATAACCTGAAGAAATTTGTGATCTACTATAAGGAAAACCCGCAGGCAGAGCACATGAATTACGTTTTCGGAAAACTGAATAAAGAAATGTGGGAACTGATGCACAAAAAGCATTTTACACACCACTTCCAGCAGTTTGGATTGATTTAATTCAAAATAAAATATAAATTTAGAGTCCCTTCCGGTTTAAACTGAAAGGGACTTTTTAATAACTCCTGCCAAGGTTTGAAACCTTGACAAGGGTAATATTATTTTATATTTTCAAAGTTCAAAAACACAAAATGAAAATGGCAGATATTAGAACAGCTCCAATTGAAGCAAATTGTTTTTACCACATTTATAATCGGGGTATTAATGGTGAAGTTATATTTAAATCAGATCGGAATTATTTGTACTTTCTCAATAAAGTGAGAGAATTTCTTACTCCTGTATGTGATGTGTATGCCTATTGTCTTATGTCTAATCATTTTCATATTTTGGTTAAGATCAAGTCTGATTTTGAATTGAGTAGTTTTGTTAAAGAACAGAATTTTGACAAGGTTATAAAAGGAGGTCTTCATTCTCCTCATAATATTTTCTCAAAACAGTTCGCTCGGATTTTCAATTCCTATTCCCAGGCTTTTAATAAAGAAAATAAAAGACATGGCGCTCTTATTGAATCTCCATTTAAAAGAAAGCTGATTACATCGAATAAATATTTAATTAATACAATGATTTATATCCATCAAAATCCACAAAATCATTTGGCTCTTCGATTTCCAGAATATGCTTTCTCTTCTTATCAATCTATTTTGAATAAGTCAAAAACATTATTAAAAAGGGATGAGGTTCTTGCATTATTTGACGATAGAGAAAATTTTATATTGTCACATCAAAAAGTGATTGATTTTGATGGCGAATTTTAGTTTAAAAGTCCAGCTCATCCTTGTCAAGGTTTAAAACCTTGACAAGGATGTTGGTTGATTGTAATGTGTTTTATTTCAGTTGGTTGTTTTGTTTTTATTTAAAAATTACTAACTTTAATAGGCGAAATCCGAAAAGCATACAGAGTAGGAGAGAACATCAAAACAAACCACTATGAAAAACTTAAAAAAACTTTCAAGACATGAGTTGAGATCTCTTAAAGGAGCCGGGCCAAACTGGTCTTGTACTCTTAACCCTTGTCCTCCCGGAACATGTTGTCTTCCCGGAAGATGGCCTAATATTGCCAGAGCATGTTATATATGTGCGGATTCTTAGATTTTTTTAACTTAAAACAATACACAAAGCTGCTACTATTCGTGATTGGCAGTTTTTTTTATATTTTTTCTTAAACTTAAAATATCCGTACATTAAAATGGGTAACGCGAATATCTGAAACAAAAAAACAAGCAGTGAGGGAATTCCTTCCAGATGATTTGCATTAGCTTTTATAAGGAGCTGCTTGCCAAGCGGTCCGTTCGAGAATATCAGAATATTAAACAAATTCCAGCCCAGATGAAGACCTATAGGAAGGTACAAAGATTTTGTCTTAGCAAAGGACACTGCGAGCATCCACCCAAAAATAGAGGTCATTACAAAAATAATTACCATCTGAAAAGGATTTCCGAATGCACTATAAGAAAACCAGTGGTAGACTCCGAAGCAGACAGCAGATAAAATGCAGGCTTTTGTTGTTCCCCATTTTTCAATAGCAAGATATAGCAAAGCCCCTCTGAAAAGTAATTCTTCAAACAAAACAGACTTTACAATCCACCATAAGCTCATCAATGCTGCAGAAAATGATATTGGCTTATTCAGTATCCAGCTGTTATTGATAAAGGATGTTGTCAAGATTTGATAAACGCTGCATACTACAGCTGCCAAAAGAAAACCTATGCTCAGGTTAATCAATCTTGCCTGGCTGGGTTTAAATCCTAAAACAGAAAGGTCCTTTTTTGCGATGAACCTCAGGAGAAGCCACGAAATGATAAGCTCAATAATGATTCCAATCATAGGTTAGAAGTTTTAATTGAATAAGTGTTATCTTATTGAAAACGAATATAATAAAAAACGGATGCGAAAAGTTTCTTTAAAATATTTATCGGTCAAGACTTTAAACCTTGACAGGATGATGATAAAAGGTTTGAGCAACAGGATAATTTTGTTACTTTACAATAAAAATGATTTCATGGATAGAACTTTTGCGGATCATGTGATAGATTTCAACAAAAACCTTAGTTACACAGGAAATCTTCCTGATGATTTTCAAGTCCTGAATCCTTATCTGGATAATCCTGAGACGTTGAAGGTGATGGAAGAGTTTTATCATAAATTCTACGATGATTCAGCTAAGAGGAAATTCATCATCGGAATCAATCCCAGCCGCCATGGTGCGGGAGTAACCGGAGTTCCGTTTACCGATACAAAAAGACTGGAAAATGTCTGCGGAATCAAAATGAAATCTGCCCGTACCCATGAAGTTTCTTCCGTTTTCATGTATGATATGATTGAAGACTATGGTGGTACTGATCTTTTCTATAAAGATATTTATATCAATTCTCCATTTCCGCTGGCTATTGTAAGAAAAACAAAAAATGGCTGGCTCAATGCTAACTATTATGATGATAAAAAACTCTTCAATTCAGTCAAAGACTTTATGATCGAATCTTTGAAGAAGCATATCAGCCTTAATCTGGATACCTCAGAAGTTTTTGTTCTGGGTAAAAAGAATGCCGAATTCATTTCAAAATTAAACAAAGAAACCCAACTCTTTGAGACGATGACCGTTCTGGAGCATCCAAGATATATCCAGCAGTACAAATCAAAAGAAAAACAGCTTTATATAGACAAATATATTTTAGCTCTGAAAAAATGACAAAATCCCTTCGTTAAAAGGGATTTGTCATTCATGAATTAGAATCTTTGTGGGATATGGAACTTATAAAATTTCCTGATATTAGTTTTTAATGACTTTGGTAGATTCTGTTGCTGTTTTAATAATATAAACCCCTTTTGGAATCTCTGAAATATTAACCTCATTATTTCCTTTTTGAGTTTGAATAGTTTTCAGCAATTTACCATCCAGGTTGTAGATCTTAGCTTCACTTGCTTTTTCTGTTGTAATAGAAAGAGGTCCGTTGGTTGGATTAGGATAAACAGTCAGGTCTTTTTTAATGCTTTTAGTTTCCGAAGTCCCCAGTACAAGATTGCTGTCTTTTACCCAGGTGAAAGCATCCAAACCTACATATCGGAAAGCTCCGTTCGCAGTGATTTGTAGCTCATCAATCACAATGTTTGAATAATTCTGACCATTTAAGTTGGTAAGATCAATTAAGGTGTATCCATTTGTGCTGCCTAAGCTGGTTGCAAATCCGGTAGTTTTTGTTTGCGTGAATTTTGTTACACCGCTTAGTTTTCCGGTTACAGTAAGTGTTCCTGCTACATTAAGATCCAGGTTCAATGCAGAAAGAAACATCCAGAATCTGTTTACTTTAAACAAATTAGATGTGGTTTTGATGCTGAATGTCGGCGGGGATTGTGAGTTATTCGAATTGTCGATGTACCTGTTATCATTTGCTGTTCCACTCCAGCCGGTTCCCGGGAAATTCCCCTGAATATCAAAAACACTTACATGTGAAATGATATTAAAGATGACTCCATTATCGGTGAAGCTGGTACTTCCGTGCGATTCCGTTTCAAATTGTTCTGTACTGGTCTGCCCGAATGAAAAAATTGAAATGAGCAGACTACAGATTGCTAAAAAAGTAGTGCTTTTCATGATATTTGGTTTTAAATGTTAGGTTATGGTGTGGATATTAATCCCTTGGCGGATAAATACCTTCAACACAAATGATATAATTTAAGCCTAGGTAAGGAGGCATATTATTCAACGGTAAGCCTTGCCCTGTATAAGAAATACTTAACGGATTGATAGTTGTATCAGGGTTGGCATCATTCACGAAACTCGGTACTGCATTGAAATCTCTTCCCACTTGCGTTCCTGAAATGGCAATTGTTGAGGTAGCTGTAGGAGTAGATGAATTAGCATTCTTATTCGCTACTTTAAGCTGAAATCCGGCCCCTATACTTGGGAGGTTCGATGATAAAAGAGTATTTTGTGTTGTACCGGATACGATTCCCAAAGGATAACTTTCGCCGGAGTTTACATTCCCTGCTCCCAAAGCCATACGTCCTTTTAAGTTAGGCAGGGCAAAAGTAGTGATACCGTCTCCACCGTAAGTTGTTCCTAAAATAGAAAATAAAGCAGAATTTCTTGAGATGCTTATTAAGCTTCCATCACAAAACATCCAGCCTCTAGGTGCGAAATTTCCTGCAAATAATTTTACGATTCCAATGTACTCGTCCATGATAATATGTTTTTAGTTTTTTAGATTTCTTACTCTTTTTACAGGCTTTTCAGATTCCGCCTTTTGGTTATTAATTCTTAGTTCAAAGGAACAATTAATAAAAGGCAGGTACTAGAGTAGAAAATACCAAATTAAAAACTCCGTATTTCTACGTAATAATGTCTTGAATTTTGCGGGTTCGGAAAAGAAAATTTATACTTTAAGTTTCTCTGAACGAGCTGTATTTCGTATTTTTGTAAGAATCCAATAAAAATAAAAATGAGCGAATTTGTAGCATCAGAAATTAAAAATAATATTGCCGAAATCAGTTTCGGAACACCTAAAAGTAATTCTCTTCCAGGAGCAATTTTGGAAAAACTGGCAGAAACTATCCTTGAAGAGGGGGCAAAAGAAGAAGTGAAAGCTATTTTAGTGAAAAGTGCAGGTGAGAAGGCTTTCTGTGCAGGAGCAAGTTTTGACGAGCTCTTAGCCATTGAGGAACTTGAAGCTTCAACACAATTTTTCGGAGGTTTTGCCAAAGTTTTAAATGCAATGAGAAACTGTGGGAAAATTGTTGTGGTAAGAGTACAGGGAAAAACTACCGGCGGCGGAGTAGGAATTGCCTGCGGGGCAGATTATTGTTTTGCTACTAAAGACTCGGCTCTTGCACTTACAGAAATCAATCTTGGAATTGGCCCTTTTGTAATCGGCCCTTATGTTGAAAGAAAAATAGGTAAGTCACAATTCTCCGCAATGGCCATTGATGCAGACTTCAGATCTGCTGAATGGGCTGAGCAGCATAATATTTATCATTCGGTTTCAGATACTATTGAAGAAATGGATGAAAAGCTGGAGAAATTTTTGCAGACTTTAGCATCCAGAAGCAGTGATGCTTTGGCATTAATTAAAAAAGTTTCATGGGAAGGAACAGATCATTTCAATGAATTGATGCCGGCAAGAATTCACATGAGTGCCAGTCTTATTCTTGAAGCTTCTGCAAAGAAAAATATTGAATCTATTAAAGAAAGGTTAAGGGCTAAATAAGGTATAAAAATAAAGGATTTTAATCCAAAAGCTATCCGTAGAAATTTTTGTTTTTACGGATTTTTTGTGCATTATTATATGTCAGGATACAGGTTTTAGCTTTTCCGCTGCTTATAAAACAATAAATAAATCGTGATGAGAATTATTTCCAGAATTTTAAAAAAAACTTGGAAAATTGAAAATAAATCATAACTTTGTAATTCAAAGTTCTTTTTATGGATTCAAAAAACTATCACGAAGACTTATCGCATATCCGTTCTATGATGGAGCGGTCCTCCAGATTTATTTCGCTAAGTGGTTTATCCGGAGTTGTTGCGGGCTTAACGGCTATTATCGGTGCTGTATATGTGTACTGCGTTTTTCAGAGGGAAGGAATCAGTTATTTTGATGGAGACAGAAACATTCTTGGGCCTGCCATGGTGAAAGAACTTGTGATGATTGGGATTGTTATTCTGGTAATTGCAATCCTCAGCGGTTATCTTTTTACAGCTCATAAAAGTAAAAAGAAAGGTTTGAAGATCTGGGATGCTACAACAAAGAGACTTTTGGTTACCTTTGCAGTGCCTTTGGCAGCAGGTGGTGTCTTTTGTCTCGCTCTGCTTTATCATCATCTTTTTGTTTTCATTGCTCCGGCTACTCTTATTTTTTATGGATTGGCTCTGGTAGCCGCAGAACGATATACATTAACGGACGTAAAGTATTTAGGATATCTTGAGATTATTTTAGGACTTGTTTCTTTGTTCTTTTTAGGATGGGGATTACTGTTTTGGGCCATTGGTTTCGGTGTTCTGCATATTGTGTATGGATTGATCATGCACAAGAAGTATAAATAATGAATGAGGTTTGATTTTGCTATTGAGTAGTGAAAATCGGAATAATAATCAAACATATTGCATTTTAGCAGTGTTTCAGAATAAATAAGATAAAGTAAAATGATCAAAATAAATCAGCTCAATAAAGAATTCGAAAGCCGTGTAAGACTGGGTATTATGTCCGTTCTTATGGTTAACGACTGGGTTGATTTTTCTGAAATGAAAAGCCTGCTCGAAATTACAGACGGAAATCTTGCCAGCCATAGCAATGCGCTGGAAAAAGCAGGCTATATCGAAGTAAAGAAGGAATTTGTCGGGAAGAAACCTAAAACGTCTTATCGTGTTACACAGAGCGGAAGGCAGGCGTTTAATGAGCATTTAGATGCACTTGAAAAATTATTGGGGCGATAGTCCTATATTTTTTTGAAAATTAACTTTGAATTACAAAGTACTTTATATATTTAAATTAAATAAAATGATGACACAGAAACAAAAAACAATCGCCATTTATGCCCTTCCATTGGCTATACTCTGTATTCCCTTGGTTGGAAATCTATTTTCTAAGGAAGTGAACTGGTCAGGAGCAGATTTTCTTATTGCAGGAGCTTTGCTTTTTACAACCGCTTTTCTCATCAATATAGTTAGAAATAAAATCAAAAAGCAAAATCAGAGAATGCTGGTCTGCATTTTTATATTACTAGCTCTGGTACTTATTTGGGTCGAATTAGCCGTAGGAATCTTCGGAAGTCCGTTTGCTGGAAGCTGATCAACCTTTTTTATTTATTAAACCTTGAAATAATGAAAGATCAAAAAATTATATACTTCGGAAGATTCATATTCGGATTATTCTTTTTAGCCGGAAATACCTGTCTTTTCGGGTACATTCTAACAAAAGAATATTGGTTTGCAGACTCAGGATTTCTACTGATTACTTATGGAACTATATTCAATATTATTGTCCTATCAGTTTTGTTGATATATGCTGCTGCAGACCGGTCTGCAAGTAAAGCCTGTTTACAGTCGGCGGGGTTAATTCTGATCAATATACCCATAGCTATACTTTATACCATAATAGGATGCAATCTTGTTATTTTTAATTAATTCACTATGAAAAAAATACGTGTTCAGTTTCTGCTTTTTGTGTATGATAAAACTCAAAAACTATACAGAAAATATTTCAAAAAGAAAAAAAGGCAGTGGCAGTTCAATGAAAAACAACTGCTGGAGTTTAAGGAAGATTCTTTAGGACGAAAACTGGGAGAATTTTATAGAAAACACGGTTTTTCGATGATCCCCAAAATGGAAAATCATGATGTACACCATCTGATTACAGGTTGTGGAACCAACTTCGAAGATGAAATTGCCATGCAGTATCTGCTCCTTGGAAACGGTAAACTCAATGCACATCTGCTGGCCGCAATCGTATTGGGAACAATTATACTGCCTGAGTATGCGAAAATTTATATCAAAGCGTATAAAAAGGGACAAAATATGAGAACCTTTCATCACTGGGATTTTGAAGAGCTGCTATGGCAGAATTATGAGCATGTGAAAGATTTTATTCAACAGAAAGAAACGATAGTTCTTCATTAAAATTAAAAATAATGGAAAAAATAAAATTCAGTCCACTAGGGGAGAAGACATTTTTAATCTCATTTTTGCTGGGTACCTCTTTGCTGCTTTTATTTTGGATTACAAAAGCTGAATTTCTCGTGATACTCGGATTTTACTATGTGGTGATCGCGGTAGTAGTGAATCTGTTAATCACTTTATATGAATTGATGGAATTCCTGAGTGATATTTCAGAAAAGAAAAGGAACGGAAACTCTGTCCTTCTATTGCTGCTCAATATCCCTGTTACTTTTTTATACCTCACCCTATTCTTTAATTTTTGCTAATCTCTATCTCTGTAAATTAAATCTTTCAATTCTTTCAATCTTTTAAATAATTAACCTCATGAAAACATATCATTATATATTTCTTACAGCCATTCTCTTTGTCATCGTCTTTTATGATCAGGAGTTGGGGCTTAATCTTGGAATTCTTGGAATTGTCTACGCATTATTAACACTTTTCAGGACACCTGCAAAAAATAAAACAGGAATACTATATGGTCTTTTTGCGACAAGTATTCTTTCCAGCATTGCATTTGCCTGGTTTGGAGATTTTACATCCTTTATTGCAGTAGTGAGCTCGTTGCTTTTGCTGGGATATAAATCAAAGAACAGAAGGCTGAAGATTCTCTTTTTAATTCCGGTTTTTATCGTGAATAGCTGTACTTCCTTCTGTCGTTTTTTTAGCTTTGATGAATGGCTGCCTAAGAAAAATTTTTCAGGATTTTGGCAAAAGACATTGGCTTTCTTTTTGATTCCGCTGGTGTTTGTTTCCGTTTTCTTTGGAATATATTCTGCAGGAAGCGACCATTTTGCAGCCCTTTTCACAGATTATGAGCTGGATATTAATCTATGGCAGGTATTCTGTCTCTCTGTGCTGGGATTCTTTATTGCCTTTAATTACTGGAATTATGCGGTGGAAAAGTTAATCTATAAAAACAATCATGTTCTGGATAACGAGTTCCGCAAAGAATCCCGGATTCCCAAGGCTACTTATTCTTTTCTTGATCTTGATGCAGAAAGAATAAGCGGAATCATTTCTTTTGTCTTGCTGAATGTTTTATTGGTATTCTTTATTATTACCTATAATTATGAACAGTTTTATGAAGTTGTAAAAACACCTGTTCAGCTTTCAGAAGAAACCCATGAGAGAGTAAACGCTGTTATTATGTCTATTGTCATGGCAATTCTTGTGATCATGTTCTACTTTAAATCAGGATTTAATTTTGATCCGAAAGCAGGTTCACTGAAAGTATTAGCCAAAATATGGATTTTCCTCAATGCTGTTCTTGTTGTTTCCGCAGCTCTTAAAAACTATGAGTATATTATTAATTATGGATTTACCTATAAAAGGCTGGGTGTTTTTGCTTTCCTGCTGTTATCATTAGTTGGTCTGGCGTTGACTTTTATTAAAATTCAAAAGCAAAAAAGAAATATTTTCCTTGTTAATACAATGATCTGGTATTTTTATGCAACTGTCCTTGTGTGCAGTTACTTCAACTGGGGTGGTTTTATTACTTCTCAGAATATGAAACGAAAGGATTTTGCGGTCAACTATCATGTAACTTCCATCAATTTCAGTGAAAAAGCACTTCTGAAATATGCGGATGAGAAAAATGATCAGAAACTTAAAAAGATCTTGCAGGATAAGGTGAAAAACAAAACATCCAAAAACTTTCTTTCAAAGATTTTATATTATCAGACTATAAAATAAAAGATCACGAAAAACTTTGTAGAACCATCAAGATTTAAAATTAATGTATTGTTGATAATGATGACCATATTCTGTTTCAGTCTTTCTGCTTTCAGATACTATATCAGTGATACAAAAGTGTTTTTGTTTCTCAACTGGAACCTCTTTTTGGCGTGGATTCCTTTATTATTAAGTTCTTTTGTTCTTGCTTTTAATATCAGAAGTAAAATCTCGCTGGTCTTTATTATTATAATCTGGATTTTGTTCTTTCCCAATTCTCCCTACATCCTGACAGATCTTTTTCATCTCAGAGCAAGAAATTCAATCCCGGTCTGGTATGATCTCATTGTGATTCTTTCTTATGCATGGACCGGCCTGATCTGCGGATTTATTAGCCTTAATGATATTGAAAAACGACTTTCTGATTATGGGAAAAAAAATAGTATCAATGGAATTATCGTATTTTTTCTTTTCATGAGCAGCTTTGGAGTTTATCTTGGCCGTTTTCTGAGATGGAACAGCTGGGACGTACTTAATAATCCTTTCGGCCTGTTCTCTGATATTGTAGTGAGATTTATTTATCCGATGGAATATACCAAAACATGGGGTGTTACTCTTTTGATGGGAATTATGCTCAACTTCATGTACTTTACATTTAAATGCGCTGGCATCAATGAAGAAAAAGAATTGAAGCCGGGAGACAAATCATTAAACGGATTGGAACAGTTTTAGCATTTAAATGAGCTCAGCATAATCAATGTTGATCCATTCTTAAAATAATTATTATGAAAAAAAGCTTATTGTTAATTCCTTTGATTATTGTTGCCTGTAAAAAAGATACTGCTGTGACAAACGTTCCGGAGAAGGATTCTACAGTGGTAACAGAAATGCCGGATTCTGTGGTAAAAACAGATTCTGCAGCATTAAGAAAGAAAGACTCCATTATTAACAATGCTCCGGCCACTAAGGAAGTTCTGCGAAAAGGGGTGATGAGAAATGAAAAAGACGGACAGATCATAAGAACGGCGGATGCTAATCAGCTGCCTTTTACCATTGGAGAAGAATTTACAAAAGATGATCAGGATTTTATTTTAAAACTGACCCACTACGACCGCCCGAACATCAAAGCAAAAATTTCTACCAAAGAAAAGGACTTCAATATCCGGTTCAATCAGATCAGACTTCCAAACGGAAATTATGATGGGCCTTTCGGAAGAGAAATCACCTATGATACTCCCGGAAAAGGTGAAGTATGGCTGATTATCGGGAAAAGTAACATGGCTTCCGGAAATACAAAAGGAAGTTTTACGGTAACGGTGGAATAAAATTCAATCAATTTGGTATAATTTCTGCAAACTAACCTTTAAGTTTAAAATTTTAAAATTATGAAAAATATAGTTCTAACAGCAATGGCCGCTTCAGCTGTACTCGTAAGTTGCGGAACCGTACAGTCGCTGGTTCAGAATACATTTCCATACACAACGAATGTTTTGGTGTCTACGGGAGTTCCTGCAGATAAAGAAGTTTCTTCCACTGCAACAGCTACCAATGTACAGACCTGGTTCGGAGGAAATAACAATGCAAAAATTAAAGACGTAAGAATTTCAGATGCGAAAATCTCTGTAGCTTCTCCTTCAGGAGGAAATCTGAGTGCTTTCAAAACTGTAAAAATATACGTTTCATCCAACGGAACAGGAGAAAGACTCATCGCTTCGCGTTCCAATATTTCCACCAATTCTTCCAGCTTAAATCTTGATCTTAATGATACCGGATTTTTGGATGAAATTGTAAAAAGTTCTGGTTTAACAGTAAGAACAGTGTACGAGCTGAAAAATCAGACCTCTTCAGATATGAACATCAAAGTAGCGCTGAATTTCAGCAGTGTTCCTGCGCAATAAGTGCAAAAAAAATACTATCTAAAAACCCTCTTGCAGTATTCTGTAAGAGGGTTTAATGTGAAGTAAAATGTATATAAAATCTTATTTTAGAGTTTTGTTAATTTCTCAACAACCCTTCTCTGTCCTTCATTAATATTAATAATATACTGACCTGTAGGCAATTGTGAAATGTCAATTTTTTCATTTGTTAAAACTGAATTTTTGATAACCGTACGACCCTGAAGATTAATAATCTCTACATCCAGTCTTTTATTTTCCTTGCTTTGAATAGCAATAGAGCTGCTGGACGGGTTAGGATAGATCTTAACTTCCAATGCCGGTAAAGCTGTAACAGGTGTTGCCAATTTACTTTCCAGCTGAAGAATCGCATTCTTCACATTGGGAAGAGGTCCGATCTTTTGGCCGGTCACAGTTCCTCCCTGAGGAATCCCCGTTGAAATTAAAAGGTTTTTCATCGCTGAAGGGGTTAAGTTCTGACCTGTAGTCTGACGATAGTAAGACTGGATCAAAATAGCCGCAGAAGATACCACCGGCGTAGCAGAACTGGTGCCGCTGAAATAATTATAGGTTCTGTTGTTATCATTGTCATATTTCGCATAAGACCCATAACCTGCTGCCATCACACTGCTTCCCCAGCCCTGTACATCCACTCTGTTTCCATAAGTACTGAAACTTAATTTTGAATGGGTAGTATTGGGAGATCCTGCTCCTACAATGATAGCTCCGCTGTTTCCTCTCGCAAGATACGTAGCATAAAAAGGGTCATCCAGGTTCTGATTCCCGTTACCTGCCGCTGCGATAATAATGATTCCTGAATCAGTAGCAGCTTTTGTAAGATCCCAGATTACTTTATCATATTCTGCAGGACAATATTGCCCGTCTTTTCCGCCAGTCTGCATTTCATATAAAATAATATCGCCCGCCTGAGAAGCGTTGATGGATCTGCTCACGGCAGAAGCTCTGTTATAACCTACTGTCGTCCATTCCATATATCCTTTTATTTCAGAAGTATTGTAGGCTGCTCCCGTAAGACCAATATTATCTTTTACAGAACCTAAAATACTTACTACTGCCGTTCCGTGATCTCGGTAATTATTATTGGCCAGTCCGGCATTCGGAGAATATCCCGGTTCCAGTTGTATGGAGTTTTGATTAGACAGCATCTCGTGAGTTTTATAGAAACCATATTCTACATCCCGCACACGGATATTCTGTCCTGTGATTCCTCTGGACCATGCATATTTGGCGTTGATTCCCGGATTGTCATTCAGGTAGGTTTGCAGGCTTTCCAGATCAGGAGTTGCTACAAAAGCATTTACCAAAGGTGGTTCGATAGGTTCGGCACTCATTACAGAAACATATTCTATTTCAGGAAACCTCTCCAGAGTATGGATGATTTTTTCTGAAGCTTCTTTATTTTGAAGGGGAATGTCAGCCTTATAAATTCTTTTCAGCTTTTCCACAGACTCCCCGGAATTACCAATGGCTTTGCTGCTTCTGGCCATCTCATCGAGTTTGCTGTCCGTAAAATCCAGATCATACTTAAATGAAATGTGGTTTTCTCTTGAAAATCTTTCGAGGTCAGCATTTCTGCTGAAAGCCGTTTTTTCAGAATTGATGCCTTTTGAAAAGCAGACGTAAATAATTGAATTGTGATCGTTAGCCATTTTGGGCTGGCTGTCCTGTCCGAAAGACAATGTAGAACAGAACGCAAACAATGCGAAAAGATTGATTTTTGTTTTCATATAATTTTGTTAAATGGTTGTGAATCAGTTTTGATTTACATCAAAAATAACAATAAAATAAAAACAAATCACATTTTTGTGAATTTAATTTTAAAATTTTCATTCTTTTCTTTTGTGTAAAGGATTTCTTTACTTACGAAAATAAACGTGACAGGTTTTCAAAACCAGTGAGGGTTAAGAGCGCATATTTTATACGTACTCATCAAAAAAATACGCTTCATAAATTGAAGCGTACCGAGTGTATTTTACACATTTGTTTTTCTCTGCTTAGTTTTTGGTGATAGAATCCATCACAATGGTAACCGGTCCGTCATTGACCAGGGAAACTTTCATATCTGCGCCAAAGATTCCGCTTTCTGTTTTTAATCCCGATTTGGCTATTTCTTCTTTAAAATAATCAAAAAGCGGTATAGCTTTATCCGGTTTTGCTGCCTTTATGAAAGAAGGTCTGTTACCTTTTTTATAATCTGCAATTAATGTAAACTGACTGATGCAAAGAATTTCTCCTGAAATATCCTTCACAGACAGATTGAGTTTGTCATTTTCATCTCCAAAGATTCTAAGATTTAAAAGCTTCTGTACAAGCCAGTCTGCATCAGCTTTTTCATCATTTTCATCTATACCTGTCAGCAGCATCAGTCCTTTCCCGATTTCACCCACAACTTTTCCGTCTACTTGTACGCTGGCTTCGGAGACTCTTTGTATAACGATCTTCATCTTATAATTTTAATAATAAACATTTAAGGTTTTACTTGCTGCATCATAACTGTAAGGATAAGTTTTAGGCGGCAGAGATGTTTTTGCACCTGATTCCGGCTGCCCGGTACTTAAAATCCATCTGGTATTATCCTCAGGACATATAATGGCAATATTATCTTTTACTTCAAGAGTTGTATTGTTACCAGGACATATATGCGGAGCATTTCTGTCATAGACTTTAAATCCGTTGGCTGTCCGGACAATAATCAACCCTCTGGTTCCTGACTGTTGCTCGTTCACATAAATCCAGCCGTTGATATTGTTCAAAACGTAGTAAGCAGGCAGGTTTAAATTAAGTGATACATTGATAGGAACATTGGGAAAGCAGTTGACGGTATCTTCTCTGCTTCCACATGAGTTTATAGTTAAATTACTGAAAATCAATAAACTGAAAATGGATAAGATTGAAAAAGTTTTTTTCATTTCAATTTAAATTTTTATATATTTGTAAAAATTAAACGATTACAACACGAAAACATTGTCCGGCAAATGTCGGATTATTTTTTTATACTAAAACTAAATTTTGAAAATTATGGCAAGCTATGTAACTAAGGAGGGCCTAGAGAAAATGAAAGCTGAGCTGGAACAGTTGGAAACTGTGGAGAGACCAAAAATTACTCAGCAGATCGCAGAAGCAAGAGATAAAGGAGATTTATCGGAAAATGCAGAATATGATGCGGCTAAAGAGGCTCAGGGGATGCTTGAAATGAGAATTTCCAAGCTGAAAGATGTTATTTCTACTTCTAAAATTATAGACGAAAGCCAATTAGATACTTCAAAAGTTTCAATCTTAACAACAGTGAAACTTAAAAATAATGCTACCAAGCAGGAGCAGGTATTTACATTGGTACCGGATAATGAAAGCGACCTGAAGACAGGGAAGATTTCTGTGAATACACCTATCGCAAAAGGCCTGTTAGGAAAAGCTATTGGTGAAACTGCTGAAATTACTTTACCCAACGGAAACAAACTGTCTTTCGAAGTATTAGACATTTCTTTATAGTCTGATATCCCTTTCTATTTCTAAACTTCTAAATATCTAACCCAAACTTCTGATAAAATGAGCACTATATTCACGAAAATCATTAATGGCGAAATTCCCTCTTATAAGATTGCAGAAAATGAAAACTTTATTGCATTCTTAGACGCAATGCCTTTGGTGAAAGGACATACTTTAGTTGTACCTAAAAAAGAAGTGGATCTGATTTTTGATCTTGAAAGTGAAGAATACAAAAACCTTTGGGGATTTGCCCAAGAGGTAGCCAAGAAGATCAAAACTGCAGTTCCATGTGTGAGAGTAGGAGTAGCAGTGGTGGGACTTGAAGTTCCTCATGCACACATCCATCTGATTCCTTTAAATAAGATGGAAGACATGAATTTCAGAAATGAAAGATTAAAATTAACGAACGAAGAATATACAGAGATTCAATACTCAATTATTAATTCTTAACAACCAGAAAATCGTAAAAAAGTAATTTTTTACGATTTTCTTTAACATATACATATATTATATCATATGAACTCAAACCAATGTTCTTTCTGCGGCAGAAAAAGAAATGAAGTACAGATGCTGATTTCCGGGCAGAATGGTTTTATTTGTGAAAATTGTATAGAGCAGGCACATGCGATCGTAAAAGATGGTGCATCCAAAACAGGATATTCACCTGCAGACAGCATGGATGAGCTTAAAAAACCAAAAGAGATCAAAGAATTTCTTGATCAGTATGTAATTGGACAGGATCAGGCAAAAAAACAGCTTTCAATCGCTGTATATAATCATTATAAAAGATTACTTCACGCCCAGGACGAAAACAGGGAGGTGGAGCTTGAAAAATCAAATATTATCATGATAGGGGAAACCGGAACAGGTAAAACCCTTTTGGCGAAAACGATTGCCAGAGAGCTTAATGTTCCTTTCTGTATCGTAGATGCTACTATTTTAACAGAAGCCGGATATGTAGGAGAAGATGTTGAAAGTATCCTTTCAAGACTTCTTATGGTGGCAGATTATGATGTGGAAAAAGCTG
Organism: Chryseobacterium sp. 2VB; assembly: GCF_005503635.1. Classification (NCBI taxonomy): domain Bacteria; kingdom Pseudomonadati; phylum Bacteroidota; class Flavobacteriia; order Flavobacteriales; family Weeksellaceae; genus Chryseobacterium; species Chryseobacterium sp. 2VB. The sequence continues at coordinate 28,114 of NZ_SCNC01000014.1, read as the reverse complement.
AAAAAGGAATCGTTTTCATTGATGAGATTGATAAAATTGCCAGAAAATCAGACAACCCAAGTATTACAAGAGACGTTTCCGGAGAAGGAGTACAGCAGGGATTGCTGAAACTGCTGGAAGGAAGTATTGTGAATGTTCCGCCGCAGGGAGGAAGAAAGCACCCGGATCAGAAATACATCCAGGTTAATACTCAGAATATCTTATTTATTGCAGGAGGGGCTTTTGACGGAATCAAAGAAATCATCGAAAGAAGAATGAACAAGCAGGCCATCGGGTTCAGCTCTGAAAAAATCAATAAAACTGACGAAGACGAATATATATTAACAAATATTAATGCAATTGATCTTCGTACTTTCGGATTAATTCCCGAACTTTTAGGAAGATTTCCAATTATCACTTACCTTGATAAACTCACCAAAGAGACCCTGGTAAGAATCATGAAGGAACCTAAAAACTCTATTGTGAATCAATTTGTGGAACTTTTCAAAATGGATGGCACAAATTTGGTTATTACAGACGGAGCCATTGAAAAAATCGTAGAGGAAACTATTGAAAAAGGACTAGGTGCAAGAGGTCTTAGAGGAACCACCGAAAAAGTTCTAGAAGACTACATGTTTTCAATAGGAGAGGAGAAAGAAATTATCCTAACTGAAGATAATGTTTTGATTAATAGATAAAAAATTTTTTTTTTAAGAAAAATAATAATACCTTTGCGGGTGAAGATTGTATTAACACACAAATAATTTATACAATGAGAAAAAGTTTATTTGCTATAGGTCTTTTAGCAATTAGTTATTCTGTTCAGGCGCAGATACTATGTCATGTTGACACTAATGCTAATATGTATGTGAGCGAAGGCACCCTAGTTTATAGCGGTGGAGGTGTACAAACAAAGGGTAATGGCCTTTTGGACGTGCATGGAAATATTATGGTTGTAGGATCTGGTACAGATGCTTTTAAGACAATTAATGCTGCCGGAACAGGTGATAAAACTGACGGCGGAAATATCATCTTAAGACTGAATACCCCTGCTTCTTTTGCTACTTCCACGTATGGCCAGCTGTACATCGATGGGCTATCCCAGTCCAACATTACTGGTATTGTAACCAAAGAGTACAGAACTACAAGTAATGGTAGTGGTAATTATTTCCAACAAGTTGCTTTGCCTTTCTATGGTAAAGCTTTAAGCTCATTATCTACTGAAGTTGGTAAGACTTTCAATACGGGTAGATACAGCAATCCGATTCTTAAGTGGGACAACGCTAATGCAGTTTCTGCACATTTTACAAATTTAGCAACTACAACTACTGATGGTCCGGGATATTATATGCTGAAAGTGACCAATAATGATTGGAACCCAAGCGCACCTGCAACCGGAACAGTATTCAATATTAACGGAAAGCCATATGCTCCGTTAGCTGGAACTGTAACATTGCAGAATGCCGGAAAGTCTAATGTGGGAGCTTCCAATGTTGTATTCGGAGCTGGTGGTAACGCTGTGAATTCTTATAACGAAAAGTACAACACTTATCTTGATGATATATTTGAAAGTACTAATGGGAATAATTGGACAGTAACATTTGGTCAAAATATCTATCAATTTGGTAATCCCTTCTTTACCAATTTAGATTTATCTAATATCGGATATACTGAAAGTGTTACCGGATCAGACGGAAATGCTGTAAAAAATATCTGGGGTGTTGAGTATGACCCGGGTACAGTTGTTACACTTTCTGGTGGTTCTACGTATGCTACAGGTTCTAAAATTGTTACTTTTGTTACTACAGGTGATGGGGTTGCTCCAGCTGTTGGAGATGTTGATAATGTAGTAATGAAACCTATGCAGTCATTTAAAATAAAGTTAAGAGACAATACAGCTCAGACTTTAGATTTTAATACACTGAGAAGATTCAAATCAACAGCAAGAGCAGCAGGTACTCCTAACGGTGTAAATGCAGCCAGAATGGCTGGTAAGGGTACAAACAGTACAGTGAAACAACTTGGGGTAATTGGTCTTGATGCTAATGGTAAGGAGATTGCCAGAACATACTATGCTGTTTCTCCATCTTTCACAACAGGACACCAGGTTTCTACAGCAACAACAGTTCAGGCTTCAGCAGGTGCCAGAATCATTGGTACTTACGAAGAAGCACTGAATGGTGGATATGATAACAATTATACTAATTATTGGTTATATATTAACGAAGCTAATGAGAGTAACTTCCAAGGTAAAAATGTTAAGTTAGTTAACTATAAACTTGATCAGGTTAAATCTTATAAGTTCGAGATCAGAGAAAATGCAGAACTTATTCCTGCTGGAACACACCAGCTATCTTCAGGAATTGGTTTCTACTATAAAGCGGAAAATGGAAATTTAGTACAGGTGAAACAAGGAGATGTTGTAGCGGTAACAAATGAAGAAGCTAACCTGTATTATGGTGAGCCAAGTAATATTACTTTGGCTGTTGATAAAACAGCTCCTAGTGTTTCCAGAACACTTGTTGTTTACGATCCATCAGTTACAAATTACATTGTTAGATTTGATCCAAAATGGAAAAAAGCGGACATTCAAGTTTATGATATGAGCGGTAAACTGGTAATCTCTAAAAAAGCGGTTGAAACATCCCGAGATTTTGTAATCGAGCTTGATGGCTCAGTTAAAAACTCTTACATTGTAAAAATCGTTTCTGATAAAGGAGAAACTGTTAACACTAAAATCTTAAAATAAGCACATATGAGAACTATTAATAAACTAGTCCTGGCGTTTTTCCTGTTTGCTGTATCATTAGCAAATGCCGCTCCACCACAACCAGCAATCCCAATTGGAGGTGGTACCGGAGGAAATGGTACAGGATCGCCCGCCTCACCAATTGATATGTATGTATATGTACTTGGTATCGTAGCAATTGGATTTATTGTTTACTTTACAAAAAAGTACAAAAGCGTAAAAGCATAAAATTTTATTAAAATAATATTAAACTCTCTGATTAGTCAGGGAGTTTTTTTATTTTTACTATATGAAAAAAATTTATATGCTATCTGCAGTTTTAACTGCATTTGCTCTGCAGGCTCAATTTACTGTTACAATTCAGACTCCGGCAGATTTTAAAGATCAGGACGCTATTTTATATACATTAAACGGATCAAAAGACATTATTGTTACTAAAGAACAGAGTAAGAATAGTACGTGGACTTTTAAATATCCGGGCCATTATATGGGGATGATGAAAGTCTATTTCCCTGGCTCCAATAATACCGTAAGCTTTATTTCTGAAAATAAAAATGTCAACTTTAAACTGGATATTCAAAATAATAAAGTGAAGGATGTTATCTATCTGGATGAAACCAATAATCTGATGAGTAAACAACAGGAGGGCTCCCAAAAGAAAGAGCTTATTTTACCGGCTTTAGCGCAGATTAAAGAATACTATAAAGATAATACCGACTTTGGAAAAGCGTTGAAAACAGAAATTGACAGGCTTTCCGGTGCATCAAACTCTATTGATGCAGCGCAACACCCGTTTATTGCTTATTACAATACGAATTACAACAAGTTCCTTTCCAATTCTCCTGATTCCGTGAAAAAAGCAGATCAGGAAGAAATAATCAACTTTCTGGACAAATCCGGTGATATGCTTGAAAGCTCATCATTACTAAGACCTTTGTTGGTCGCTTATCTGAATTCAGGAGGGAATACAAACGTTACGGCGTCTGTTGATAAGTTATTGGATCGTTTAAAAGTAGAAACTCCAAGAGGGCAGACTGTATTGTCAGAATTGATTGATATTTTTGATGTCTATCAGATGGATGAATATAAGAGTAGATATCTGTCTCTTGCCAAAAATCTTAAGTGTACCATTAACGATAGACTTGCTTCTACGTTGAAATCGAACGCCAACATTGAAATGGGGGCGGTTTTCCCTAATTATAAGTTCCAGTCACCTGTTAATACCACTGCCAAATCATTACATGATATTAAAGCAGATAAAAAGGTTGTTGTCTTCTGGTCGTCCACATGTTCACACTGTGAAAGTGAACTTCCGAAACTTCTGGAAAAATACAATGACCTGAAATCAAAAAATATCCAGATTGTAGGACTGTCTTTGGATGTGGATAAGAATTCATATACCAAAAAAATCGCTGCATTTCCCTGGGTGAATGATTCAGAATTGAGAGGATGGAACAGCAGTTACACAGATTTGTATAATATTCATGCAACTCCGACGTATTTTATTTTGGATGCTAACAATAAGATAATCAGCAAACCAGATCATGTTGGAGATGTTTTAGAATATTTTAAGGTAAAATAATTTTGGAGGTAAAGAAATATTTTCTATATTTGCACCACCAAAACGGCGAGGTAGCTCAGTTGGTTAGAGCGCAGGATTCATAACCCTGAGGTCACGGGTTCAATTCCCGTCTTCGCTACAATAAACCGCAATCATTGATGTAGTGATTGCGGTTTTTACTTTTAAAAGAATTAATACTTTACTCTTTAATTCTTTCAACTCAATTTTATTTTTAATAATTTAAGTCTTCTGATGGAGTATTAAGGGAATAATTATACTTTTCAGCGCTGGTACTGAGATCATTTATTCGTCTGACGTTATTATCTCTTTTATATTCGCCTTTTTGCTGTCTTTTTTTGATGATCTTATTGTCAGTAATAGGAAATCCTTTGTTTCGCTGAATTATGGCTGTAATGGCCTGTATAAAAGGAAAAGTATATTGCGTTTCCGGAAAATAGGATCATAGAAGTGGGCATCTTAAAAATAAAGAATAAAAAACCGTCTTACGCATCTGTAAAACGGTTTTAATGTTTTTTAAAAGCTTATCAAACCTGATATCCGAGCAGCTTTCTGATCTGATAGAAGAATCTTTCAATCAGTCGCAGATCCTGTGTGACAATCTCTGCACTGCCTCTAAGCTCTTTATCGAATGTAAGTGTTTTATTGTAGCTCGTTTTTAATCCTTTTGGCAAAATCACATCTACATAGTAGTTTCCTTTATCATCAGGAATCAGGGAGATGTTCTGTACTTTTCCTTCGATGATACCGTACTCCTGGAATCTGTAGTTATCCAGTTTAATCAGAACTTTTTCACCTGGAGTTATTTTTCCTGAGTTTGTTGTAGGTACGGACATTCTGCCCACCAACTGCTCTTTATTTTTAGGAAGAATAGAAAGGATAGGTTCACCTACCTTTACGAATTGATTCTCGCCAAAAAACTGCTGAAAACTGGCAACACCGTCTGTGGATGAGATCACCAGATAGTTCAGCTCCCACTGTTTCAAAGATTTTCGCAGCTGTTCAAGAAGCTGCAGGGTTTGTGACGAGTAGGTAATTCTGTCTTTTTCTGTGTTAATGGCAGTTCCGCTTTTGGTTTTATTCAGGTTGGAGATCCCTTCATCCATTTGTGATATGGAAATTTTAATATTCTCAAGATTTTGCTGAGCCTGAAGATATTTAATTTTTTCGTTTTCAAGTTCCATAGCAGAGATAACACCCTGATTAAATAGTTCCTGAGACCTGTTGAAATTTTTCTTAGTCAGATCATACTTTATAGACTCCAGGTTTTTCTGCTGTTTTAACGTGGCAATTCTTACTTTATATTCTGAAATACTCTGATTGGCCGCCAGATTTTCGGGAGCGTATGGCTGTAATCTTGTAAAAAGGGCTTCGTCCTGAAATGCTTTTGCGAAACTGTTGTACTCACCCTGTAATTCACCAAGCTTAAATCTTGAAGCCTGGGCAATAGGGAAGGAGTATAATTGATCGGGGGTGATGGAGTCTACCAGCTTTTTAAGCTCTAAAATATCCTTATAGTTGGCTGCAGACTGCATCACCATCAGGACATCATTTTTTTTAACTTGCTGGTGGTCTTTTATGAATATTTTTTCAATTTTAGAGCTGGTTCGTGCTTCTATTTTCTCCGGAGGATTCTGAGAAGTTACAATAATAGGAGCTGGCACAAATTCCGGATATTTTATAATGTAGCTCATTAAGAGAATCAACAGCAGGATAATAAATATCACCGTATTTCCCCAGCGGATCATCCAATGCGGCGGCTGGGTAAGAATATCCTGTACGCTTTCTGAGCGGAGTTCAATATTGTCTAAAACGTCTTCTTTCATTGTTATGTAGTAAAATTTCCCCCAATATTTCAGGGGGAATATAATTTAAATAATTGGGCAGTTCCCGTCATACCATGATGGTGGCGAAGTGTCTGCATCCGGCGGGCATTCAAAGTGCTTTATGCGGCATGGTACCCAGCTGCCTAGACACCAGGATCCACAGCAGTTGTTGTCTGGAATAATAACACCTCCGCTGACAAATGTCAAATCTTTTCTCGAAAGTTTTTTAAGATTTTTCATGATTACTATTAGTTTTTATTTTTCCTACTCTGTAAGCTTTTCGGATTCCGCTATATGGTGGCTTTATCTTGGTTAATTTCCTAATTCAAGCTGATTTCTTACCAATCTGTAATATTCTCCTCTTAAGTCTACCAGCTCAGCATGGCTTCCTTCTTCTACGACTCTTCCCTGATCCAGTACAATGATTTTGTCTGCATGTCTTACTGTGGAAAGTCTATGGGCAATCACCACTGCTGTTTTGCCTTTGAAGAACTGCTCAAGGTTTTCCATGATCACTTTTTCATTATTGGCATCCAGTGCAGAGGTAGCTTCATCAAACAAAATATATTCAGGAGCTTTATAAACAGCTCTTGCAATGAAAAGTCTCTGTTTCTGGCCACCACTTACTCCAACGCCCTCATTTCCGATTTTGGTGTTATAGCTTAATGGAAGACTTTCAATAAAATCTTTGATATTGGCTATTTCTACAGCGCGTCTCAGCTTTTGTTTATCTATATGATCTTCACCAACAGCAATATTGTTGGCAATGGTGTCATTGAATACATATCCTTCCTGCATGACAACACCGCAATGATCCCTCCAGTATCTTGGAGAAATATTTTTCATATTGGTATTTCCGATTCTGATTTCACCCTGATCAGGATCATAAAACTTCATCAGCAGTTTCAATAAAGTTGTCTTTCCACTTCCACTGGCTCCTACAATTGCTGTCGTTTGCTGATAAGGTATTGTAAGGCTGAGATTTTCAAAAACCGGAACATCGGAACCAATATACCTGAACGACATATCTTTTATTTCAATATCTTGTTTCGGAACATCGGTAACATATTGCTCATTCTTATCTTCTTCATCATCTTTATCGTGGATTTCTCCCAATCTTTCAAGAGAGATTTTAGCATCCTGTGTCTGCTTGATAAAGTCGATAAGCTGAAGAAGCGGGCTGTTCAGCTGTCCGATGATATACTGAACAGACAGCATCATCCCCAAAGTAAGGTTTCCGCTTAAAACAAGTTTAGCAGAAAGAAAACTCACCAGAATATCTTTCATCTGATTGATAAAATTACCTCCCACAGACTGCCATTGTTCTAAGGATAGAGATTTTATCCTGATTTTAAATAGTTTTACCTGAAGGAATTCCCAGTCCCATCGTTTTTGTTTTTCAGCATTATGCATTTTGATTTCCTGCATTCCGTTGATAAGCTCGATGACTTTACTCTGCTCCTGAGATACCTGAGAGAATCGCTTATAATCAAGTTCTTTTCTTTTTTTCAGGAAGAAACTGATCCATCCGATATACAATACTGCTCCAACAAGATAAACAAGGAAAAGCCTGTAATCATAAAACAGTAAGACAATACTGAAAATGATAAGGTTCACCAGTGAGAATAATGTATTCAATGAAGAACTTGTAAGAAGCTGTTCAATTCTGTGATGGTCATTAATTCTCTGCATGATATCTCCTGTCATCCTGGTATCAAAGAAACTTATCGGAAGTTTCATCAATTTAATAAAGAAATCGGAGATGATCGAAATGTTAATTCTTGCTGAAAGGTGGAGAAGAATCCAGCTTCTTATGGTTTCAATTCCCATTCTTCCCAGAAATAACATAATCTGTGCAAGCAAAACCACATAGATAAAATTAATATCCTGGTTCTGGATGCCGACATCTACAATACTTTGGGTAAGAAAAGGAAATATAAGGGAAAGTAAACTCCCACCTAAAAGTCCGATCGCAAGCTGTATAACAAGTGTTTTGTACTTTAGAAGATATTTGGAAAGGAATGTAAAACTTGCCTTACTTTCTTCTGCATCAAATTCTGTTTGAAAGAATGCAGGAGTAGTTTCAAGGATCAGGACAATTCCCTCTTCTGTATTTTCGTTGGCATTTTCTCCAATCCAGGACTTGATGAATTCTTCTCTGGTATAAGTGATCAGTCCATAGCTGGGATCTGAGATATATACTTTGTTATTTTTGTCAATTTTGTATACAACTACAAAGTGATTTTTATTCCAGTGTGCTACACATGGAAATGGAACTTCTTCTTTGAGGGTATTGAAATCGATCTGGACTCCCATTGACCGGAATCCCAGATTTTCTGCGGCATCACTCAGCCCAAGAAGGCTGCTTCCTTCACGGGTGGTTTCGGAGAGGTTACGAATCTGCTGCAGGGATATACTTTTACCATAATACTTACTTACGATCCTGAGACATGTAGGACCGCAGTCTTTGGTATCTGGCTGCTTATAAAAAGGAAACTTTTTTTTCAAAACTACTACTCATTATAAAATGCCGCCAATAGATGGCGACATTTTTGCTTTAATTCAATTATAATTCAATGAAATGGTAAACTGGAAATAGTCCCATTGATCACCGTTTTTCTACTCTTTTACATCTTTTCAGATGGTTATTTTGTTTTTCCTAAGATAGTGAAATTTTTAAATGAAGAAGATTTATTTGCTAAATCTCATCATCCTCGATTAATTCATCAATAAAGAAGGTGATATCTTCGCGATCATACTTATCCGGGAACTGATATCCGTTGATGATAAAGATAGGCGTAAAGCTCAATCCTGCATTACTGTTTTCTTTAGACATCTCTACCAGCGGCTCCAGATTTTCTGAGTTTACTTTTCCTCCGGAAAGAGCATTGATTTTGCCTTCATCCTTGGTTTCAAACCATTCTTCAACAGCGTGTAAAAACTCTTTTTCAGGTTTGTTATGATAAATATGAGTTAAATCTGAAATAAGCTGTGTATATTTTTCTGGAGCTCTGTCCGGGCTGTAATTGAATCTCATCTGCAATGAAATATCATCAGGATATTTCTCCAAAAGTCCTTCCACCAACTTATGCGCATCTTTACAGAAACCACAGTACGGGTTGGAAACGATAGAAATGCGAAGCTTGGCATCCCTTTTTCCAACAGCAAAAGTTTCAGTATCCTGAAATTTTATTTTTGGATTTTGTTCCATCTGATTTTTGAAAAGGTCATAGTTTCTTTTGAATCTGAGATTTTTTGCATTCGATTTTTGCAGCGTTTCTTTTTGCTCAAGAAGAGTATTGAAATAAATAACTGCCGAAAATACAAGAGCCCAAAGAATAACAGTCAATAAAAGAGTTCCCACACTGAATGACAGATTCTCGAAAAATAAACTGCTTACTACGATCTGGACTACAAGAATTGAAATGATCAAAAGACATACTCTGCAGAATGTTTTTTCTATAAATACCTGAATGTACAGAGAGTACCCGATGGCAAGTACAGAAACGAATGTAAATCCTTTTACAATATAAGCCGTAGCTGGTAAGAACAGACCTAATACAGCGAGTCCTGTAAAATAAATCAGAGAAAAATCTGCAAATTTTAAACCCAGAATACTGGTTTTATCCTGTTTTATAATTTTATCACAGGAGTTGGCTGTCTGGCTTGCTGCTGCACCTCCGCCTCCGCATATACTTCCGATAACCGTAGAGGTGTTTCCGAATTTCTGGTTGAAAATTTCCAGAGAAATATAAACTCCTGCTAACGAAAGAAGATTGAATATAGCTTCATAGATGCTTTGGCTTATCAAAGAATAAGCAAGAACGGCAGCAAAAATAATATAAAGGACCGGTTTGAAATTGAATGTCAGTTTGCTTTCTGCATTTTCTGTTTTTTCAAACAATAATACAAAGTCCGTTGATTTATTATAAAGCTCCTCTTTACCGAAAGTTTTTGCTTTTTCCGAATATACTGAATAATTGCTTCCTGACTTTTTTACAAGAGAGAATGAATTCTCAACAATGGCAATAAATTCCTCCGGAAGTTCGTCCCAATATTCTTTGTCAAGTTCATAAGCGTCATTTTTTACCCCCATAAAGTTGAGTGTGTCACTGAATGCCAGTGCAGATGGGTAATTGGGATGAGAGTTGAACTGGAAAATAAATTCCTGTTTATCTAGTTTTAGATGGTTGATTAGTTTGTCAAAAATCATATTAATATTTTTATCTAAAATACACAGATGTTTTAAATATACAAAAAAAAATCTCCTTTATTAGTGAGATATAAACGGATGTTGGTAGATTTTATTTGATCTTCAGTATTTTATTTCTTGAATCCGGATACGAAAGCAGTTCTTGGAATATGCCTTTTGTATTATTCTTTGAGTAATTGATGTTTTACTATTTTAAGCGGGATTATTTTAAGAAGGAAAGATCCATTTCCCACAGGCAGGTATTCTAAAGTTTTCATGGTTAAGCGTACATTAAATGTTGCCTGTAGGAAGTAAAAGGATCTATTAGAAAAAGTATTTCGTGTTTTTACCTGAGACAAAGATGCATTCATAACTCTGGGAATGCAAGAAAGGGATGTCGGAATTGATCAATTTTGGATAATCTATTATCCGTTCCTGTAGGATTGCGTTGATGGAATGAATTAAGAAAATAGAAAAGTGTACCATTATGCCTTTACAGGAATATAACACAAGGTCCTTTACTATTTCGATTGATTTTTATGGAAATGTAATACTTGATAATCTTTGTGGACTTTAATTCAAGCTGGGATTATTTGTCAACATATCTGATGCTAAAGAGCTTGGGAGATCATATGGTATAATGGCAGTTATGTGGAAATTCCTATTTTGAGACAATAAACGGAATCGATATAAAAATGAATGGATTTTTATCTGAGAATATCCTGGATTATGAAGTTCAGATTTTTGGAAATATCATATAAAATACTGAGGATAACTCCAACTTTAAAACATAGGAAATAATGCTTAGAAGTAATGTTTTTTATGTAAACAAATGTTTTATTTTGTTATTATTTTATAGCTTGTAGTGGGTTTTGCGCTTGTTTTGTTTATTAAATTTCGATATTCTATGTGATTTTTAACAAACAGAAATGAACTCAAAAAAACTTAAAAAATCATAAAGTTTTCATAAAGTTTTAAAAAAGGATAGAAATGTTTTTGTATTTATAAAATATGTCGTACTTTTACATCGCCTTGAATGAGGGAACAAGTCAAGGTAATAAATTTTTTTTCATCATTTGTGTTTTTAGAATCGTATCGCCTGATACGATTCTTTTTTTATGTTTTCTCATAGCTTAAGAGAAGATCAATAAAGTAAGAATAGGTAACAGAGCCTTCCTGCTGATTACTTTTCAGAAACAGGTTGTTAGTAAATCCAAAGAATTCATCAAGCCATCCCTGATGCTGAAAAATAAAACTTTTTTCATAAGCACGGTCCCTTTTCATGGCGGGAGAATACTGGTGAAGAATATTCTTTACAAATTCAGGATCTTTCTCCACAATAAATCTTAAAAGACTTTTTAAAGTGAAAAATTCAGTACTGTATCTCAACTCAGGATTACCGGAATGAATGCCTATTAAGTACCCTATAAAATTAGCTTCCTGCTCTCTGGCAAAGCCAAGCTGATGTGAACTTTCGTGCGCTGTGGTGAAAGGGATTAAAGTATGAGGCAGCTCAGCATTGTACTGGGCTTCAGCTGTAAAAGGATTATAATAGCCTAGAATTCCTGTAAAGCTCATTACATTTTTGAATAAACTAGGCTTGATGTCCAGTATCTCCGGAGCTTTTTTATCGGAAATATAAGAAGGCAGCTTGGTCTGCTGATTCAGGATTTCCTTTTGAATAGATGTAAGGTTTGTGATTATAAATACTCCGTTGCTGTCCTCCTGTGTATACTGTCGTGTTGCCTTACACTTTTTAAGATAAACAAGAGCCAGTTTTTTTGCTTTTTCTATATCCGGTTCATTCTGGCTGGAAAGTTTTTTAATAATAGGAACCTGAAAATACAGCATTCCCCAAAAGATCTGATAAATAAAATAAAAGATATTCATGACGATAAGAATTTTTCTCATCGAATCACTTCTTTGCTGCTTTTTGAATAAGGTGATGAAACAGTATAAAAGAAAAGCTCCCAGCACAATATAGATCAAATCCCCGACAGAAAATGGAACCCAGCTGAACAGCACCTGATGAAGCTCTTTCTGAAATTCAAAAAAGCGTTCAAAAAAAGAAATCATTATTTTGGATTTTGAAAATCCATAAAACAAAAGAAATTGGGCAAGTAATACACCTGCCCAAAATCTTTTTTTCTTATATATATTTGTTGTTATATTAATGACCACTGCCTTTAGATATTTTATCAAGATCAATGCCCTGGGCTTTCAGAATCCCACTTACACGGATCGCATAGAATGCAAGATAAGCAAAACAAATAACCCCTACGATATAACTGAAATGAATATTGGTAATATCTGCAACATATCCCTGTATAACGCTTACAATACCTCCTCCCATAATCATCATGATAAGGTATCCTGAACCCTGGTTAGTGTGTTTTCCAAGCCCGTTGATAGCCAATGCGAAGATACACGGCCATAGCGTAGAGCAGAAAAGACCTACACTGGTAAATGCATATACAGATACCATTCCTGTAGTAAACATCCCTATAAGTAGAGCGGTGATCCCTGCCAGAGAGAAGATCAGAAGCATTCTTGCCGGGTTTCCTTTGCTTAAAATATCACAGATAATCATTGCGATAATGATAAATCCATATACATAGAACGGAGAAAGATCATGATCGGCAATAGCGTTTACCAATAAAAATACACCGAATGCAAGATAAGGAGCTAAGAATCTTAAGATCTTTTTGAATCCTGCATTGACATCAAATGCTTCTACAGCACCTGTCCAACGGCCAATCATTAATGATGCCCAGTATAAAGAGATATAAGGTGCTACCTCTTTCGTTTCAAATCCCAAGCTTTTTTCCATATAAGCAGGAAGGTTACTGGCTGTGGAAACTTCTACCCCTACATAAACAAAAATAGCGATCATTCCCATCACCAGCTGAGGATACTGGAATGCTGACTTTCTATGTTCTCCCGGAGTTGCATCATCGGTGTCCTCAGTGTTTGTTGGAGTTACTGCAGGAAGAGAAGAGAATTTAAGCATTAAAGCTACCAGAGCAAAAGCTGCTCCTAATATCAGATAAGGTGTTTTTACACTTTCTATACTTGCTTCCGTGTTGGCAGCACTTGCAGATCCAAAAATAGCAAATGCAACGATAAGCGGTCCAATAGTAGTTCCTAAGTTATTAATCCCTCCTGCCATTGTTAGCCTCTGAGATCCCGTTTCCGTAGGACCTACTTCAATAGCAAGCGGATTAGCAACAATCTGCTGAAGAGAGAATCCTAAACCTACAATAAATAACCCTGAGATCATTAAAGGGAAAGAATGCATATTGGCAGCCGGGTAGAACAATAAGGTTCCCAATGCGGAAATCAGAAGCCCCACAATAAGACCATTCTTATATCCGATTTTATTGATCAAATCCTGTTTAAGGCTCTTTGATACAAGCATATAAATTAAAGAACCTACAGTATACGCTACATAAAAGCAGATCTGTACAAGCATACTTTCAGTTTGGGATAGATTGAAGGCTTTTTGAAAAACAGGGATCAGAATATCATTACTGGCTGCTACAAATCCCCAAAAGAAGAATACAGTAACCAACGGAATGAATTGGGCCCAATTGGTTTGTTTAGAATAATTTGACATATTTATTATAGATTTCACAAACAAATATAACTATTTCCTTTCAACGGAATACCTGATTAAGGTTTTTTTTATTGTCTCATAAGCCTCTGCTTTTGAGTCTTTTGGAGAATCTGAAGGCTCAATGATGCCATTGTAATATACCTTTACCCTTCCGGGAAAGCCTTTTGAGTTTTCAAAAGGGAACATTTCTTTAAGTCCCACAAAGGTATAAACAACGATAGGAGAATGATGTTTTGAAGACAGTATAAATGCACCGTCCTTAAAATCATCCAGGATAATAGAAGTGTCATCCGGCACACCGCCTTCAGGAAAAATCGCGATACTGTTACCTTCTTCCATCTTCTCTGCACATCTTCGGTAAACATCTGCACGGCTTTTTGCACTCGCTCTGTCTACCATTACACATATCCTTTTATATATAGTTCCGAAAATAGGAATCTTAACCAGTTCTTTTTTTCCTACAAAACAAATCGGATGATCAGGAAACAGAATACATACAAGCATGATATCCATAATAGACGTATGATTGGAGATAAAGACATAAGGGATATTTTTATCTTTTTCCTGTTCCGAAAGTTTAATCAGGTCATATCTGAAACCCATTCCGTAGAACATACCGAAACACCATAGCCTGACCAGTTTATAGCCGTATTTATAATGCTTTTTATTAAAGGATAAAATGTAAACCGGGATCCCAATAATAACTGTCAGAAAAAATGCCAACAGCAGCAACCAGAATCTCCAGAGATAATTTAAAATTTTTGTCACAGCCTAACCGTTAAAAATTACTTTCTTTTTTATCGAATAATTCAGAATGGAAACCAGCAATATTGCTGCAATTTTACTGATCATTTCCGGGCTCAAGGTATAAAAAAATAAATTGATATTATCTTTAAATACGAAACTGTAAAATACCTGGAAAAAACCTAAGCTGAGTAATGTTGAAAAAAAAGATACTACCATAAAATAAGCAAATTCTTTTCTCTTCGAATGTTTTCCCCTTTCAAATACAAACCAGATGCTCAGAAAATAATTGGTAATAATCCCGCAGCTCGTGGAAAAAATGTTGCTTAAAGGATAGTGTACTCCGTAGAAATTGGTTTCCTTTACAAAGAAGTGCGGAAGATAGGTGCTGAAAATCTTAAAGCTTCCTATTTCTACAATGGCACTCAGTCCTCCTGCAATGATGAAGAACAAAACCTGTTTCTGGCGTAAGAGTATTTCTTTCATTTAATAAGTATAAAACTAAACATCTTTGTACATATCGGACAGTCTGCCAGGCTGATTTATCTCTCACAATATAAACACCTTAGAAAATTTCTTCTGTTTATAACGGTTTTTAAATCCCAGCAGTTATACCGCTTGACAATATGAATATGCAAATTTATAACTATATGTTAAACACTGAAAAAAGTTGTTAAAATATTTTTTTTAATAAAAATTATTTCTAATTTTAATATTCAGAATGATGTAATAAAGACCTGATAATAAATTCATTTTCAACTCCTTGTGTTGATGGTTTTTTCTATCTTGTAGTGCACGGTTAAGAGCATATACTCCAACTTTTTTATGACCCAATTATTAATAATATTTGTATGAAACGTCAAAACAAATACAGAAAATTCCAGCTTCAACAGAAAAATATTGAGGCTCTTGAGAAAGAAAATTCCCGCTTCAAAAGAGTGTATTCAGAGTATGAAAATATGTCAAACGAATTGTGGAATCTTGAAAACTCCACTGGCGATCCGGTGCCTGATGATTTTATCAATGCAATGGAATTACAGACTTCCTATCTTGAAGATGAAATAGAAGATTGGCTTTTACAATTCAACGAAAAAAAAACACAAATCAAACATTAATGATTTTAGACAGCTTCCAGGTTGTTTTTAAATGCTAATTGAAGATAAATTCATAATTTAGCACCCTTAAATTAAAATCTAAAATATGGTTGCTATTGTAGATAGTGGTTCTACTAAAACGGATTGGGTAATTCTTGATGACTTTAAAAAAGTTTTTCTGAAAACAGAAACCATCGGTTTCAATCCGAATTTTATCAACAGAGAACTTATCGCTCCTGAAATACAGAAAAATAGCAATCTGATATCGGTTAAAAATTCAATTACCAAAGTCTTTTTTTATGGTTCCGGATGCGGAGTGAAAAAAAACTGCGAAACCATAGAAGAAGAGCTGACAAAAGTTTTTGGAAAAGCAGAGATTATTGTGAAGGAAGATCTGATGGCTGCAGCCTATGCAGCATACAGTGGAAAACCTGCTATCGTGTGCATTCTCGGCACAGGATCTAATTCCTGTTTTTTTGACGGTGAAAATGTGAAGATAGAATTGCCTTCGCTGGGATTCCTGATCGGGGATGAAGGAAGCGGCAGTGCTATCGGAAAGCAGCTGGTACGCAGATATTTTATGAAAAAACTGCCTGCGGATCTTCATAAAGAATTTGAAGCAGATTATCAGCTTACCGTAGAAGATGCATTGAAAAACATGTATCACACGCCGAGACCCAATGCATATCTGGCGAATTTTACCAAATTTGTAATCGAAAGAAAAGATCATCCTTATTTCAAAGATATGGTTTTTGAAGAAATGAAAAGTTTCTTTGAATACCAGGTTCTTCCTTATGAGGAGGCGCATGATGCCGAGATCAATTTTATTGGCTCCATCGCTTATTATTATGAAAATATACTACGTTCTGTAGCTGCAGAACTTAATTTAAATGTGGGACATGTTGTGCAGAAACCAATTGAAAGCTTAGTAGATTACCACATTAAATATATACTTTAACAAAAAACAAAATTTTATGTCAAGTAACAACAATCGTGACGAAAAGAACTTTAGCCAGGCAGCGCTAGATTATCATAAAGCAGAACCCAAAGGAAAAATTGAAGTTATCCCGTCAAAGCCACACTCTTCCCAAAGAGATTTATCATTGGCTTACTCTCCGGGAGTAGCGGTTCCTTGTATGGAAATTCATGATAAGCCGGAAACTGTATATGATTATACGGGAAAAGGAAACCTGGTAGCAGTCATTTCTAACGGTACTGCCGTACTTGGACTGGGAGACATCGGTGCTGAGGCTTCAAAACCGGTAATGGAAGGGAAGGGACTATTATTCAAGATCTTTGCAGATATCAACGTTTTTGATATTGAGATCGATGAAAAAGATCCGGATAAATTTATTGAAATCGTAAAAGGAATTGCTCCTACTTTCGGAGGAATCAATCTTGAAGATATTAAAGCTCCTGAAGCTTTTTATATAGAACAAAGACTGAAAGAGGAGTTGAATATTCCTTTGATGCACGATGACCAGCACGGAACAGCCATTATCTCAGCAGCTGCGTTGATCAACTCTCTGCAGATTGCCAATAAAGATATTGATAAAGTAAAAATGGTGGTGAACGGAGCTGGTGCTGCAGCTATTGCATGTACCAAGCTTTATATTTCATTAGGACTGAAAAAAGAAAATGTCCTGATGTGTGACAGTAAAGGCGTAATCAATCATAAAAGAGAAAACCTTACTCCTGAAAAATTAGATTTCATCGCTCAGACAGATATCGAAACATTAGAAGATGCTGTAAAAGGATCTGATGTTTTTGTCGGATTGTCAAAAGGAAATGTAATGACTCCTGAGATGTTGCAGAGCATGAATGAAAATCCTATTGTATTTGCTCTTGCCAACCCTGATCCGGAAATTGCTTATGATCTTGCACTGGAGACCCGTAAAGATGTGATCATGGCTACAGGTAGAAGTGATTATCCTAACCAGGTCAACAACGTATTGGGATTCCCTTATATCTTCCGTGGAGCATTGGATGTACAGGCTACAGGAATTAATGAAGCCATGAAACTCGCTGCGGTACACGCTATTGCTGATCTTGCAAAAGAACCGGTGCCGGAAGCTGTAATTTTAGCATACAATGTTCAGAACCTTCAGTTTGGAAGAGAATACTTCATTCCAAAACCATTTGATAACAGACTGATCACAAAAGTATCAAGCGCTGTGGCAAAAGCAGCTATTGAGAGTGGTGTTGCCAGAAAAACCATTACGGATTTTGACGAATACGAGCACCAGCTTTTAGACAGAATGGGTAGAGATGAAAGATTGGTAAGAATGATGCAGAGCCGTGCGAAATCCAATCCTAAAAGAATTACCCTTGGAAATGCTGAAGAATACAATGTTTTGAAAGCTGCTCAGATTCTTTATGAAGAAGGAATTGCTTACCCAAGCCTTTTAGGAGATAAAAAATACATCAAGGAGCAGATGGAGCGTTACGGAATTACTCTGGATGTTCCGATCATTGATCCAAGTGATGACGATCAGAAAGAAAACAGAAAAAAATACAGAGAAACTCTTTGGAAACTTCGTCAGAGAAAAGGAATGAACGAGTACAAAGCGAAAAGATATGTACGCCAGAGAGACTATTTCGGACCTTTGATGCTGAAACATGGTGATACAGACGGACTTATCGTAGGATTCTCTAAAAACTATACTTCCGTTTTACGTCCTGTTTTAGAAGTGATCGAAAAAGATAAGGGAGTCGATAAAGTAGCGGCCATGATGATGATCTTGTCTGAAAAGAAACCTATTTTCTTCGCAGATACCTCTATCAACCAAAACCCTACAGCAGAAGATCTTGTGAATATTGCTAAAATGGCTGAATTTACAGTAAAATCTTTTGCGATTGAACCAAGAATTGCAATGCTTGGATTTGAAAACTTTGCTGCGATTTCTGAAACTTCCAAGAAAGTAGCGAAAGCAGTAGGAATCCTTCATGAAAAATATCCGAAAATGGTTGTGGATGGTGAAATTCAACCTGATTTTGCAATGAACGCAGACCACCTGAGCGATTATCCATTCTCAAAATTAGGAACTACTCCTGCCAACACATTCATCTTCCCGAATCTGGAAAGTGCAAACCTTTCTTACAAAATTCTGAGAGGTATGAAAGTAGCACAGGTTATCGGACCTATCTTAATGGGATTAAAGCAGCCGGTACACGTACTTCAGATGCGTTCAAGCGTTGATGAGATCGTAAACCTTGCTACCATTGCTGTTCTTGATGCTCAAAGAAGAGAGAAGAAATAATACAGAACTGATGGCATCACTCGAAATAAATAATCCATCTTTCTTATTTCAAAATTGACACTTTAAACCGTGTACAGATAGTAAAAAGGCTCCATATTTTGGAGTCTTTTGTTTTTCTGTTAATTCCTTGAATTCTTATTTAAAATTTAAGTTAAAAATCATTCGTACATCAAATGAAAACATTAATTAGTTTAAATTGCTATATTTGGGAGTTTTAAAAATTAATAATGATATTTTCTTTACAAGGCACTGTTCAAGAACTTACGCCTACTTACGCTGTCATCAATGTTCAAGGAGTTGGTTACTACGTGGGAATCAGTCTGATGACCTCACAGACGCTGGTTTTGAATCAGCAGACCTTTTTATTTATTCAGCAGATCATTCGTGAAGATGCTCATCTTCTCTTTGGATTTAACACACGTTCAGAAAAAGAAATGTTCAATCTGTTAATAAGCGTTAATGGAGTAGGAGCTGTTTCAGCATTGATTCTGTTGTCAACATTGAGCCTTGATGAGATTGCTTCGGCGATACTTTCCGGAAACAGTGCATTGATCCAAAAAGCAAAAGGAATTGGTGCAAAAACTGCCGAAAGGATTATCGTGGATCTTAAAGATAAAGTACAGAAATACAGCGATCCAAACGCGAACATTTCTGTGATGGTGGATAATAAAATTAAGGAAGAATCGTTATCTGCATTAGAAGTTTTAGGCATTCCTAAACGAACAAGCGAGAAGATTGCGGATAAAATTATCAAACAAAATCCAAACATCTCGGTAGAAGAATTGGTTAAACAAATCTTAAAAAACATTTAACATTTGGTGGCGAATATTAAGCATCTTAACATATATTTGTTCCTGTCGTTCCTGTGTATGTCTGTAAATGCCTTTGGGCAGGCACAGAAAGATACAGCGATCATAAGAAAACAATATGAAGTGGCCGACCCTACGAGGTATGAAGCCTATTACGACATAAAAACCGGGATGTACTATGTATATCCAAAAATCGGAAATACCATTACAGGTCCTCCTACAGCCATGTCTCCGGAAGAGTATAAAGAATATATGCTTGCCAGCCAGACAAAGGCCTATTACAAGGAGAAATCTGATAAATATAATCTTCTCTTCAGAAGAGACAGATCTGATGCCAGAAAGAAGGGGCTTATTCCTTCATTACAGATCAACAACAAGCTTTTTGAAACCATTTTCGGTGGTAATAAAATTGAAATCATCCCTTCAGGATACGCATCCCTGGACTTTGCAGGACTTTACCAGAAAATAGATAACCCAATGATCCTGCCTCAGAACAGGACCAGTTTTACCTTTGATATCGATCAGAGAATTCAGTTGGGATTATTGGGAAAAGTAGGGGAAAACCTTCAGTTAAAGGCCAATTATGATACCCAGAGTGGTTTTGCTTTTGAAAACAGAATGAATCTTGTATGGCAGGCAAAAGGAAGCTGGAAAGATCTTCAGAGTAAAGGTCTTGGGAATGTAGATAAACCCAACGAAGGAGGAGAGGATAAAATCATCAAAAGAGTTGAATTTGGTAACGTAAACATGCCGCTTTCAACCAGCCTTATCCGTGGTTCACAATCGCTGTTCGGGGTGAAAACAGAATTCCAGTTAGGAAAAACATTTGGAACAGTAGTTCTTTCCCAGCAGCAGGGTGAAGCCCGTAATATTGTAGTACAGGGTGGTGGTGTGATGAACAATTTTAAAGTCAATGCCATTGACTACGAAGAAAACCAGCACTTCTTTATAGGACATTATTTCCTGAACAAATATGATGATGCCTTACTTAATTATCCGCAGATCAACTCAACCATCAACATTACCAGAATGGAAGTCTGGGTATTGGATCAGGGGAACAGTAATCTGGCATATCAGAAAAGTATTATCGGGATCAGAGACCTGGGAGAAGGTCCTGGAGGAGTTACGCTGCCGGATAACTCGCTGAACGGATTGTATGATGAAGTATCACAAGTAGCTGGAACAAGAGAAGCTGGGAAAAATTACAATGCTCTTTTTCAGGGGCATGTCTTCCCGGGAACACCTACTCCCTACAATAACGGAGAAGAATTTGTTCTTGCTACAAAAGCGAGAAAGCTGAATGCTAACGAATTTATCTACCAGCCACAACTGGGATATATTTCATTAAACCAAAAATTGAATGACCAGCAGCTTTTAGCCGTTTCGTACTCTTATACTGTTAATGGAAGTAATAAAGTATACAAAGTAGGGGAATTTTCTGAAGAAAGCCCTGTGCTGATCACCAAGGTATTGAGAGTAAATAACAAGGTGAACACTCAATCTCCGATGTGGGATCTGATGATGAAGAATATCTATTCTATTGATGCGGGACAGGTATCTCCGGATGGCTTTATCCTTAACGTATATTACAGAGATCCAAAAACAGGAGGTAAAGTAAACTATCTTCCGGATACTCCTGTAAAAGATCAGAATTTACTGAAGTTATTTAACTGGGACCGTCTTAATATGAATGGAGATATCCAGAACAATAAAGATGGAAGTAAAGGAGACGGTATTTTCGACTTTGTGAATGGGATTACCATCAGACCGGAAACAGGAAGAGTCATCTTTACCAAAGTACAGCCTTTCGGTAAATTTCTGGAAGCAAAATTAGGAACAAGTGATCCTCAATATATATTTCAGGATCTTTATACCAAACAAAAACAAGAAGCTTCCCAGAGTAACCTTACACAAAGGTATACCATGGAAGGGCGTTACAAAGGTGTTCAGGGACAAGGTATTTCTTTAGGAGCTGTAAACGTTCCTCAGGGATCAGTAAAAGTGGCAGCAAACGGAGTACAGCTTACGGAAGGCGTAGACTATACAGTAGATTATATGCTGGGTACGGTTACGATCATCAATGAAAATGTAAAACAGTCCGGACAGGCCATCAATATTTCACTGGAAAATCAGTTGACATTTAATACCCAAAGAAAAAGATTCTTAGGATTAAATTTAGAAAGAAGATTTAGTGAAAACTTTATCTTGGGAGGAACGGTGATCAATTACTCAGAATCTCCATTGACTCAGAAAGTAAACTTCGGGCAGGAAGCGGTAAACAATACCATGGCAGGGATCAACCTGATGTACAACAATCAGGCCCCTTATCTTACAAGATTTGCCAATAAACTTCCTATGGTAAAAACTGAAGCTCCATCCAACTTAAACTTTAAGATGGAAGCAGCTTACTTATTACCTGGATTGAATAAAGGAACAAATAATCAGTCTTATATTGACGATTTTGAACAAACAACCTCTAAAATATCATTAAAAGAGCCGGCAGCATGGAGTTTAGCTTCAAAACCGGAAAAAAATAAATTACCGCCATTTAACACAGTGCCTGGCAATGATGATCTAACAAGCGGATATGGAAGAGGATTATTAACATGGTATAACATCGACCCTAGATTCTGGGGAGTTGGAGGGAAAGCACCTGCAGGAATTACACCGCAGTCTGTATCTAATCACGCTTCCAGAAGAGTACAATATTCGGAGATTTATAATAACAGAGATTTCGTAGCAGGAGAACAAACCTTTACGAATACTTTTGATATCTCTTATTTTCCGAAAGAAAAAGGACCGTACAACGTAAATCCAGTAACAGAACAGGCACAAAGCAGATGGGCAGGGATTATGAGATCAATCAGTGTTCCGAACTTTATTACTTCAAACATTGAGTATGTTGAATTCTGGATGATGGATCCTTACGCAGATGGTAAAACGCTGGGTACTGATCCAAAACTTTTACTTCACTTAGGAAACGTTTCGGAAGATGTATTGAAAGATGGAAAAATGCAGTATGAAAACGGACTGCCAACGCCAGGTACACCATCTTCTACAACGAATTCAAATTGGGGAGTACAGCCAAAACAGCCGCCAATCTTATATGCATTCTCTACAGAAGGAGAGGATAGGAAAGTACAGGATGCCGGATATGATGGTCTTACCTCGGACCAGGAAGCCATGAGATTCGGAAATACGTTTGTAAATCCGGTAACCAATATTGCAGACCCTGCAGTAGATGACTTCGTATTCTATCTTTCGGATAAATTTACAGGAAGTCAGGCAGCTTCAGTAGTGGAACGATACAAATATTTCAGAAATCCGGAAGGAAATTCAGAAGCAAACTCTCTTAACGTAGCTTCACAAACTCCGGATGTTGAAGATATCAATAAAGATTACAACCTGGATCAGACTGAAAACTATAACCAATATGTTATAAAGCTTGATCAGCCAAGTTTGTCACTTGGAACGAATAATATTGTAGATGTAAAAACAGTAAAAGCAACATTCCAGAACGGACAGAGTTCAGATGTTAAATGGTACCTGTTCAGAATTCCTGTAGCGAATTATGATCCAGCTGAAGGGACAGCAGAGCCATCTGTATTGAATAATGTAAGGTTTGCAAGATTGATGCTGGCAGGATTTGATCAGACCTCTACTCTGAGATTCGGAACAATGGATCTTGTAAGATCAGACTGGAGAAAATATACCAGTAAAATTGCCAGTGTAAATGTTCCAAATTCCGACGAAGGAACGGGAACTGTGACAGATCCTAATTTTGAAATAGGAAGTGTAAATATTGAAGAAAATGCATTGAACCAACCTCCATATGTATTGCCTCCAGGAATTGACAGACAGGTATTGAGTGGAAATGCAGGAGCTCAGAGACAGAATGAAGCATCACTTTACATGAAAGTGAAAGACCTTAAAACTGAGGCAAGAGGTGTATTCAAAAATACGACGTTGGATATGAGAAGATACAAAAAGCTGAAGCTGTTTGTACATGCTCACGATCCATTGAACAGAGTGATTGGATTGGATGAGAATACCAAATTCTTTATTCGTTTCGGAAGCGATGCTACTGATAACTATTACGAGTATGAATCATCTTTAAGAATGACTCCTACAACAGCAACAGCTCCTATGGAGATCTGGCCAATGGAAAACGAAGTTGATTTTGATGTTCAGAACTTTGTAGATGCAAAGATCAGAAGAGATAAATCTGGTGTTGCTATTACAAATAGAACCGTTGACACAGGATATCAGGAACCTTATAAAAATATTTATATCAAAGGTAGACCAAGTTTAGGAAATATTACCACCATTATGATTGGGGTAAGAAATGCAGATCCAAGAACAAACTCTACCATAACAAGAGTTCTTTGGGTTAACGAAATCCGTCTTTCTGAAATTGAGAATGATGGTGGATATGCAGGAAATGCCAGCTTAAACTTCAATATGGGAGACCTGGCAACAGTGAATGCCAATGCCTCTTATACATCGGTTGGTTTCGGAAATATCGATTCAAAACCTGCAGAAAGAACACAGTCTACTCAATCCGCATTCAGCATCAATACGGCGATCAATGTAGATAAATTCCTTCCGGAAAAAACAGGGGTGAAAATTCCTTTAAACTATTCTTACTCGCAGACTATTGAAGATCCAAAGTATAATCCTCTGGATACCGACGTAGAATTCAATAAGGCACCGAACAAAGAGCAATTGAAAAAAGTAGCGAGAACCTATACTCAACAGAGAAGTATTGGTGTCGTTAACATGCATAAAGAAAGAGTAAATCCAAATAAAAAGCCTAAGTTTTATGATATTGAAAACGTATCAGTAACTGCTGTTTATAACGATGACTATTTCAGAGATATCTATACCAAGAGAAATTACAGACAGTATCTGAGAGGGTATATTGATTATAACTACACCTTTAAACCGTGGGTACTTAAGCCTTTCAACAAGATGATCAGTGATACAGCAAAATCTACGAAGTATCTGAGATGGGTAAAAGAATTCAATATCAATCCAATTCCTACAAGAATCTCTTTCAGAACTGAAATCGACAGAAACTACAACGAGCTTGAGTTCAGAAATGTGGAAGCAATCCTTAATGGTGATATGAACAGTAATTTCGATGCCATTAGAAACAGAAACTTCTTCTTTGGATGGCAGTATGGATTAGGATTCAATTTTACAAAATCATTAAAACTGGAAATCAATTCCGCAACCAGAACATTAAATGACAATCTGGATGTAAATTCGATGGACAGCAAATCGATTTTCGGAAATATATTCAGAGCAGGAAGGCCGGTATTGTATAATCACAGAGCACAGTTAAACTATAAGCTACCATTCCAATATTTGCCTTATCTGGATTTCATTGATGCAGAAGTAGGATATGGATTTACTTATAACTGGGCGGCGAGGTCTACATCATTGCTTGGATTTACTGATCCTAATACAAATCAGACCGCAAGTTTAGGATCCGTTGGACAAAATACCAATGTGATTCAGGCAACAGCTTCTGCGGATCTTCCGAAGTTCTTTGGCCAGTTTAACTATTTCAAAAATATTAATGCCAAACTTCAGAAACGCAGACAGGAGATGGACTCTCTGAATAATGTGTATGCGAAACAATGGGAGAAAAACAGATACCGATATAAAAAATATAAATTTAAGAATAAGCTTACTCCACTTCAAAGTGCTGCATTCTTCTTAACTTCCTTTAAACAGTTAAACGTAAGTTACAACGAAACGAATGGAACAGTACTTCCGGGATTAATATCAGCACCAAACTGGTATGGATACGGACAGACATTGGGAGGTCCGACACTGGGATTCCTTTTAGGATCACAGGCAGATATCAGAAGAACAGTAATGGAAAACGGATGGGTAAGTAATTCAAATTATATGACAGATCCGTATGTAAGAATGTCGACCAAAGAGCTGAGAGCAGACCTACAGGTGATGCCTATGAATGACCTGAGAGTAGATCTTAATGTGTTGCATACCTTCAACAGTAACTTCTCGCATACAGGATTTAACTATACCAATGGTGGTGTTCCTGATACGGATTTTACGTTTGCCAGCGAAATGATAACGTATTCCAATACTACGTCGCTTCTCAGCACATCATTTAAAGATGGACAGGCAGTTTATCAGGCGATCAGAGAAAACGCAAGAGCGCTTTCTCAACAATTGGGAGGTCCTGGGGCAGTATTGGATAATAACGGATTTGCAAAGCATTACAGCATTGGAAATGCCTATGTATTAATCCCAGCCTTTAGAGCAGCGATGGAAGGAAAATCTGTGTCACCTATGGGTAACCCTAAAAAAGCAGGATTCCCATTGCCAAACTGGAGAATTACCTATTCTGGATTAAAAAATATCCCGATCATCAGCGGGCAGTTCACAAAGTTCGATATCTTACATGCCTATACTGCCACGTATACGGCAACAGGTATTCAAAGTAACGTAGATTATCATGGTAACCCGAACGGATATTATCAGACAGTGGATGATGCCGGTAATGTGAAAAAAAATGATGGAGATAAGATTAACCCATATACATTCGCACAGGTGGGATATGTAGAATCTTTCTCACCGCTTATCGGAGTAGATGTTACCATGAGAAACAATATGCAGTTTGGAATACAGTATAACAGAACCAGAATGATGGTACTGGGATTAGTCAACCAGACACTTACCGAAGATGCGAATACAGAGTATGTAGTAAGACTTGGTTATATTGTCAGAAACTTCAGACTAGGAACAGCCAACATCAGAGGAAGAGGAACAAGAGGAAAAGGAAGTGATCTTAACATCAGAGGAGATATTTCATTAAGAGACAGTAAAACATCCATTATGAATATCCTGTTGAATGATGCTCAGGTTACCGGAGGACAAAGATTGATGAACATCAAACTTTCAGCAGACTACAATGTTTCCGAGAATCTGAATCTGAGAGTGTTCTACGAACAGATGACCTCAAAATATAAGATCTCCACAGCATTCCCGCTGTCTACGGTCAGAGCAGGTATCTCAGCCACATTTACATTCGGAGATTCCGGAGGTGGATTCTAAAAATAATACAAACGTAAAAGTCCTTCAGTTTTGAAGGACTTTTTTTATATCCAATATTTGAAGCTACTATATTTTTGAATACATTTGTACAAAATAAAAATTTAAAAATGAACACACCATCAGAATTAAAGTACACGAAAGATCACGAATGGATCAAGATCGAAGGTAACGTTGCTACAATCGGTATTACAGACTTCGCACAAGGAGAACTTGGAGATATCGTTTACGTTGATGTAGATACTGTAGATGATGATCTTAATGGAGGAGACGTTTTCGGAAGTGTAGAGGCAGTAAAAACTGTTTCAGATCTATTCTTACCTATTTCAGGAAAAGTTATCGAGTTTAATTCAGAATTAGAAGATCAGCCTGAACTGTTAAATACAGATCCTTATGGAGACGGATGGATCATCAAATTGGAAATAGCTGATGGAGCAGATCAGTCAGAGTTACTTTCTGCAGATGATTACAAAGCGATCATTGGATAAGATTTCAAAAATATTTAGTAAGATACTGCCCATTTATTGGGCATTTCTTACTTATATGCTTCTCAAGCCGGGAGAAGAAAACCATGAATATTGGTTCATGTTCAGCGGTATCGACAAGGTTTTGCATGTAAGCATATTCGCAGCACTGGGTTTCTCTTTCATTGCTGCTTTTCCCAAAATAAAATTCTCATACTTTGTCCAGATCATCCTTCTCTATGCTTTCCTTACAGAAATCCTGCAGGAAGAAATGGGATTGGGAAGATCGATGGAAACTTTGGATATCGTAGCAGATACCATTGGATGCTTATTAGGATATTATACCTATAAGTTATTAATCAAGCGTTTCTTTTAACACGCCTTTCAAATCATCACGATTTTATATCCATTTTTTATTCTCTCTTCACCAGTACATTTAAGCTTTTTCATCCTCCAACCCTCCAACTTTCCAACTCTCGAACTTTTTTCAGGAGCTATTTCCTGCTATCCATTCCTACTCCTCGCGCCCACGCACTCCAACGCTGTCACCCTGAGCGAAGCCGAAGGGTCCCCCCCCAAAAAAACCACCCACCCTCCGAAGCAAGCTGCGGGGTAACCATTTCTATCAGGGCTAGGGTAGGAGTCGTTAATGATAAGTGGTTAATGATGAATGATGAATGATGAATGATGAGGTTCTGGTTATTGAGTTTCGA